>CALWOF010000013.1 GCA_944382995.1 uncultured Oscillospiraceae bacterium
CATCGTCTCCCGGCCGGGGCAGGGGACGCTGGTGCGGCTGGACCTCTCCCGGGGAAGCCGGGTGGCGGAGTGACCCAAGGTGACAAAACTGTAAGATTCGGGGCCGGACTGTAAGCCAGAGCGATGGCAGACAGTCCGGCCCTTCGGCTACAATAGAGGCAGGATCCCAAATACAGGAGGTATCATCATGCCGCTGCTGGAAGTACAGCATTTGCAGAAGATCTACACCACCCGCTTCGGCGGCGATCAGGTCCAGGCCCTGTCCAACGTCAGCTTCTCCGTGGAGCCTGGGGAGTACGTGGCCATCATGGGGGAGTCCGGCTCCGGCAAGACCACCCTGCTGAACATCCTGGCCGCCCTGGACCGCCCCACCAGCGGGGAGGTCTTTCTCAACGGGAAGGCCCTCTCTGACATCCGGGAGCGGGACCTGGCGGCCTTCCGCCGGTCCCACCTGGGATTCGTGTTCCAGGACTTCAACCTGCTGGACACCTTCTCCCTCCAGGACAACATCTATCTGCCCCTGGTGCTGGCGGGCACGGACTACCAGGAGATGCGCCGCCGGCTCCGGCCCCTGGCCGAGCAGCTGGGCATCGCGGACATCCTGACCAAGTACCCCTACGAGGTCTCCGGCGGCCAGAAGCAGCGGGCGGCGGTGGCCCGGGCCCTCATCACCGACCCCCAGCTGATCCTGGCGGACGAGCCCACCGGCGCCCTGGACTCCCGGTCCTCCGACGCCCTGCTGGAGCTGTTCGGGGAGCTGAACGACGCCGGGCAGACCATTCTGATGGTCACCCACTCGGTGAAGGCGGCCAGCCACGCCGGGCGGGTGCTGTTCCTGCGGGACGGGCAGGTGTACCACCAGCTCTACCGGGGCGGCGAGAGCCGGGAGGCCCAGTTCCGCCGGATCTCCGACACCCTGACGGTCCTCACGGGAGGCGGTGAAGACCATGCGTAAGTCCGGCTTCTTCCCCCGGCTGGCCCTGGTGAACCTGGCCCGCAGCGGCCGGTTTTACGGGCCCTATCTCCTCTCCTGCGGCTTCACCGCCGCCATGTACTACATCCTCTCCTACCTGACCCGCAGCGACATCGTCGCCTCCGTCCGGGGGGCCGGGTATCTCCAGGGCCTGATGACCATCGGGGTGCTGGTGGTGGCGCTGTTCGCCGCCGTTCTGCTGCTGTACGCCAACAGCTTTGTGATGAAGCGCCGCCGGCGGGAGCTGGGCCTCTACAACATCCTGGGGCTGGAGAAGCGCCACATCGCCCACGTGATGGTGTGGGAGACGCTGTACTGCGCCGCCGCGTCCATCCTGGGCGGGCTGGCGGCGGGGGTGCTGCTGAGCAAGCTGGTGCTGCTCCTGCTGCTGCGGATCTCCCGCCTGCCGGTGCAGTACGGCTTTGAGATCAGCCTCCCCGCCATGGGCAGGACCGCCATGCTCTTCGGCGTCCTCTTCCTGCTGACGCTGGCGTGGAACCTGGCAGGCCTCCTGCGGTCCCGGCCTGTGGAGCTGCTCCGCAGCGCCAGCACCGGGGAGCGGGAGCCCCGGACGAAGCGCCTGCTGGCGCTGCTGGGCGTCGTGACCCTGGGGGCCGGCTACGCCACCGCCCTGACGGTGGAGGACCCCTTCACCGCCCTGGCCTACTTCTTCCTGGCGGTGGTGCTGGTGATGATCGGCACCTACTGCCTGTTCACCGCCGGGTCCATCGCCCTTTTGAAGCACCTGCGGAACAGCCCCCGGTACTACTACCAGCCCAAACACTTCACCGCCGTGGCGGGCCTGCTGTACCGGATGAAGCAGAACGCCGTGGGCCTGGCCAACATCTGCATCCTCTCCACCATGGTGCTGGTGACGGTGTCCACCACTGTCAGCCTGTACGCGGGATTAGAGGACTCCCTGGACCGGATGTTCCCCTATGACGTGGATGTGGTCCAGTCCCTGGAGGGCGTGCCGCCGGAGGACGCGGAGTCCGCGACGGCGGACACCCTGGAGCGGGTCCAGGCCGCTGCAGCGGAGGCAGGCCGGAAGGTAGAGCTGCTCCACTGGTCCACCCTGCTGGACACGGTGGGCTGGTACACCGGCAACACCTTTACACTTTCGACGCAGGACGGCGTACACACCCAGATCCAGGTGCTCACCGCTGACGACTACGGCCGCCTCACCGGCCACACGGTGGCCCTGGAGTCCGACCAAGTGCTGGTCCAGGCAAAGAACATCGACCTGCCGGAGACCTTTTATATGGAAGACCTCCCCTTTCACGTGGCCGGGACCGTCACGGACTTCCCCCGGTACAATGATGCCGTCTTCATTTCCAACCAGGAAGCCCGGCTTTCTCTGGTGGTGGCGGATGGATCCGTGCTGTCCGCCGTTCGGGACCGGGATTTCGGCGACGACCGCCGGGAATTTCACGTCCAGATGGACCTGGACGGCACGGAGGCGGAGAAATTGGCCTTTGTGGACCCTCTGCTGGCGGCGGACGTGAACGGCGTCTACTCCGTCATCAGCCGCCAGGACAACGCCGTGGACCTGTACACCATGTACGGCGGCTTTTTGTTCCTGGGGGTGTTCCTGGGCCTGCTGTTCCTGCTGTCCACGGTGCTCATCATCTACTACAAGCAGATCTCCGAGGGGTACGAGGACCAGCGCCGGTACCAGATCCTGCGGCAGGTGGGCATGAGTCCCCGGGAGGTCCGGGCCTCCATCCGCTCCCAGGTGCTGCTGGTGTTCTTCCTGCCGCTGGTGACGGCGGGCATCCATGTGGCGGCGGCCTTCCCCATGCTGTGCAAGATGCTGGAGCTGTTCAACCTCTATGACACCCGCCTGTTTGCCCTGAGCACCGCCGGGACGCTGCTGGCGTTCTGTGCCATTTACGCCCTGGTCTACGGCCTGACGGCCCGGGCTTACCGCCGCATCGTGGGGTGAATCCGCTTCGCTCCTGATAAAGGACTTGATTCGAAATGGCTCCCGACAGACCGGCAGCTCCTGCTAGCGTATCGCTGGCAGGAGCTGCTTTTTTGGGAGCCCTGCGGCCTGCCGGGATCCCGACGGCGCGCTTTGGCGTTCCATGCTCCGACTGGTTCGCCGCAGGCGATTGTGCGCCTGCGGTGGACCTCTTGTCCGCGGAAGATGCCTGTTACGGCTGCATATTCGAAAATAAATGCATAAAATGCCATTCTATACCGGGAGAAAAGCCATTGGAATATCGGAAAAATAGATGTAATAATTTGCAAAAAAGCCAGAAATTCATGCGATATTTGTCTATAAATGAACGGGAGAAAGAGGTAATATCTGCATATCAAAAACAGAAAGGAAGCGTATATGCATGATTTTTCCAGACCTGGATCTCATGGACCTGGAGGACATCCCGCCGGTTCGGCGATACTATGATGTCCCGCGGGTCTCAGTGACGGAGACGGGATTGGTCTCCATGAACGGCGCATTCCGAAAGCTGGCCGGAGATCAGCGGGAATTTCGGGCCAAGATCAGCAAGGACGGCCGCTGTCTGGTCCTCTTTCCCCATATGGAGCCCAATATCCGCTTCTCCAGGGAGGGCGGGTATCTCACCCACCGGGAGATGTCCCAGGTGCTGGAGAAGAAGGGGCGCGCTCTGCCGGCGGTCTACGACCTCATCTGGGACGAGACGGCAGACGCCTGGATAGGCTGCTGCCAGGAACTGCCGGAGCCCCCGGCCGTCCAGGCCCGCAGGAGGACGTCCGGCAAGGGCAGCGGAGGGAGGACGGCCGCATGAGCAGAGGGAAAATGCGGAACGTCTCCCCTCAGGAGCAGGAGCGCATCGCGAGGTTCATCCGGGAGATCCTCCTGGAAATGGGATTCCGCGCGGACGATGAGGACCTGTTCCAGAGCGGCTGGACGGAGTTTCTCGAGGTCTACCGGAGAGACCCGGACGCGTTCTCCGGCGGGCCTGGCTGGGAGCGTGCGCGGAGGCGGATCGAAGAGATGCTGACAGCAGAAAAACGAAACAGGTACCGCCGCCGTTACGCCCAGGACTCGCTGGACCAGCCTGTCAGCAGGGAGGTCCCGGTCCCCCGGATGGAGCTGCTGCCGTCCGCCCACGGGGATTTTCAGAACATCGTCTGCCTCTGGGACTATCTGTGGCACCATGGCGCGGATGCCTGCCGCATGGCGCGCGGATTCATGGGCAGAGAGACGCTGGCTGAGATCCAGTGGGACTATCAGTGGGACAGCGAGCGTGTCCTGCGCACCTTTGCCGAGCTGCACGGCTGCATGCAGGAGTACCAGCGGATATGAGGAGAAGGGCCGCAGGGCCCCCGGAGGAGGATCGCCGCCCCGCCGCGCATCTGGGGACGTATGTGACGGTCCTGGGGACCGTTCTGGGACTGCTCCTCACCTGGAGCCAGCTGCGCATCGCCGAGAACGGGGAGGAGCGGGCCCGGAGGGCGGAGCCGCTGGCCTACACGCTGGAGACAGTGGACAGCAAATATCTGTATGAGATTCGGACGGAACAGGAGGAACTCTCGATCCCGGCTCCGTCCCTCCGGCTGGAAGTCACCCACGGGAGCCTCCACACCCTGACGGCTATCCTGTTCGACGGGACGGAGTTTCAGGAGATCGCGGTGCTGCCCATTCAGGACAGCTGGACGGGGGCGGCGGTGGACATCACCATGCCGGCGGGCGCCGCCATCCGGGACGGAGACCTGGTCTATGACTATTTCTTCCTGTTCCTGGAGCCCGCAGAGGGAGAGAATCGTCTGGATCTGGTCTGCAGCACGATCTCCCTGGACACCTGTCAGGTGGAGACCAGCGTATACCGCCCCATAGCGCTGGCACAGCTGGACACGCTGCCGGAGGGGCCCCAGCGGGAGATGCTCTCGGCATACAGTGCGCTCCGGGCGGAGCTCGCCGCTCTGGGGCTGCTGGCACCCTGACGGAAGAAGCTGCGAAACGAGCGGCGCGGGATGACCCCGCGCCGCTCGCGTTTTCATGCAGAGGCTGCTTCAGAACAAAGAGAGCTGCTCCGGCTCCCGCCGCCGGCCGGTCTGCTGCCGGACCACAGCAGCCGGCAGGTCAGAGAGGAAAGGGGAGGGCTCCGGTCCGGCGGTGAGGATCAGCTCCTCCCGGGCACGGGTCAGACCCACGAAGAAGAGCCGCCGCTCCTCCTCCGGATCTGCCGGGTGGCTGCGGGACTCCAGGGGCAGTGCCCCCTTGTCCAGCCCCGCCAGGAACACCGCCGGGAACTCCAGCCCCTTGGCGCCGTGGAACGTCATCAGCCGCACCGCGCCGGAGGCCCAGCGCTCTCCGGCCGCCCGCCGCAGATCCGCCTCCTGGCCCAGGACCAGGGCGTTCCAGAGACTGTCGAAGTCCTGGTGGAACACCGCCGTACGGCCCAGACGGTCCAGAGCGGGAGAGGCGCCGTACCGCGCCTCCCAATCCCCGATCAGCTGCCGGGGCTTCTCGGACCGGACCTTGGGCAGCCATTCCTCCGCCCGGTCCAGCCATGCCTCCAGTGTGCCGTGGCCCCGGACGGCATCCCGCAGGGCGGCCGGATCCAGAACGTCCGCCGTCTCACAGAGGCCCCGGGTCTTCCGGATGAGATCCGCCGGGCAGTCCCACAGCAGGCGGAGAGCGGTCTCCAGAGCCGCGGCGTCCGACGGGACCAGCAGGGAGCGGAGGAAGGCCAGCAGGCCCCGGACAGCCGGGTCCTCCAGAAAGTCCTCCCGTCCGCTGATGACACAGGGGATGTCGTCGTGGCGGAGGCACTTCTCGATCAGTTCCAGCTGCCGGTGGGTGCGGCAGAGCACCGCGATGTCGGAAAAGGACCGGGCGGTCCGCTCGTGGTCCAGGGCCTGGGCGTCCAGCATATCCACGCCGCCGGTCATGCGGCCGATCTCCTTGGCGATGAACACCGCCTCGGAAAAGCTGTCCGCCGCCTGCACCCGCCGCACCGCCGGACCGGCGGCGCGGTGCGGGATCAATACCCGGTCACCGCCGGGGTTCTGACGGATCACCGCCAGGGCTGTCTCCAGAACAGCCGGGGCAGAGCGGTAGTTGTCTGTCAAACGGATCTCCTTTACATCAGCAGCTTCCTCTTTGAGGCGGTGAAAGCACCGGCTGTCCGCGCCCCGGAAGCCGTAGATGGACTGGTCCGGGTCCCCGATGACGAAGAGGTCCAGTCCGGCCCGGCTCCAGGCGCGGACCAGCTGGTACTGGACGGCGTTCACGTCCTGGAACTCATCCACCAGCAGGTGGCGGAACCGGCGCTGCCCGGTGGTGTTCAGCTTCAGCGCCTCGGTCAGCAGATCGTCGAAGTCCAGAGCGCCCAGTTCCCGGAGCCGGGCCTGATAGGCGCCATACAGTGCCGGGTCAGGGCCCCCGTCCTCCAGGCCGCACTTCACCCGGGACACCGCCTGGAGAAGCTCCCGGGCACCGCCCTTTTCCCCGGCGGACCGGAGGACCTCCCCGGCGATGGTCAGGGCGTCGCCGGGGCTGATGACCCGCACGTTTCCCAGCAGCTTCCGGCAGATGGCGTGCAAGGTGCCGATGGTCATGGCGGACACCGCACGCCTTCCGCCCAGGCGGGCCTCCAGACGCTCCCGCATCTCATCGGCGGCCTGATTGGTGAAGGTGACGGCGGTGATCTCTCCGGGCTTCACGCCCCGCTCCTCCACCAGCCAGGCGATCCGCTCCGTTAGAGTCCGGGTCTTGCCGGTGCCGGGGCCGGCGGTCACCACAGTGACCGGGGCGTCGGAGGTGATGGCCTCCAGCTGCTGCGGATTCAATTCCTCCGCCTGCAGCGCGTCCGGGGATGGCCCTGCCGCGGGGGCGTGCTTCAGCTCCCGGCGGGGTCTGGCCTTTTTGGCAGGCGCATCGGCGCCGAACAGGGAGAGCTGCCCGCTGAACCGGGCGATCTCCCCCGGCGTCAGCAGGGAGATGACGCCGTACTCCCCGTCGAAGCCCGCCCGGCGCTCCACCTGTCCCGCCCGCAGACGGCGGATGCCCTCTGCCGCGCAGGGGCCGGCGGCACTGGCGATGTCCTCGATGGGCACCTCCCGCAAAATGGCGAACTCCGGCCCCAGCTCCCGGAGCAGCTGTTCATACAGGGCCATGGTCGCCTTGCCGGTGGGGGAGGCGCCGGTGGAGGCGGCGAGGACCTCCGGCAGAGGGGCCAGGCACTCAAAGGGCTTCGCCCCCTCCGGCCGAAAGCCTGCGGGCCGGTCCGCCAGCTCCTCCACCCGGTGCTCCACGCCGATGGTCAGCTTTTTCCCGCACACGGGGCAGACGCCGCCAAGAGCCGCCGTCTCCGCCGGGGTCAGGCACACTCCGCAGTTCCGGTGGCCGTCCAGGTGGTACTTCCCCTCCTCCGGGAAGAACTCGATGGTGCCGGAAAACCCCGCTCCGGTGCGGATGGCCTCCACCAGCTCCGGGTAGTTCAGGCCGGTGTCCAGGACGTCTGCCTCCCGGCCCAGCTTGGAGGGGGAGTGGGCGTCGGAGTGGGACACCAGGGTGAGGCCGTCCAGGGCGGAGACCCGCCAGTTCATGGGCGGGTCGGAGGACAGGCCCGTCTCCACCGCGTGGATGTGACCGGTCAGGTCGGCGAAGCACGCCTCCATGGTGTCGAAGCCGGAGAAGGCACCGAACAGGGCGAAGTGGGGCGTCCAGATGTGGGCGGGGATGAACTCCGCGTCCGGACACGTGTCCAGGGTCAGCTCCAGCAGATCCCGGCTGTCCAGCCCCAGGATGGGCCGCCCGTCGGAGCGGATGTTGCCGATGGCCTCCAGTTTGGCGGACAGCTCGTCCGCCGCCTCCAGGGAGGGGAGGAGGATCAGGTTGTGGACCTTCCGGGTCCTCCCGTCCCGTTTGTAGATGCAGCTGATCTCCCCGGTGATGAGGAACCGGGGAGCGACTCCGGCGGGGGCGTCCGGCAGGCGCAGATTGTCCCGCAGTCTGTAGAGCCCCTCCTCGGCGGGGAGGAGCTGCTCCCGGAGCTCCGCCCGCCAGGCGGGATGGGTGAAGTCCCCGGTGCCCACCAGGGCGATGCCCTTCCGCCGGGCCCACCAGTCCAGATGGGGCAGGTCCCCGTCGCGGCTGGTGGCCCGGGAGAAGCGGGAGTGGATGTGGAGATCGGCGATATACATGGCAGTCACCCTCTGCGAAAAATGTCGTCTCCATTATAGGCCCTTTGCCGCCGGCCCGCAAGCGCCGAAAAAGCGTCCCGGCGGTCAGACGCCGGGACGCAGAAATCGTTTACGGCTGTCTCCGGCCGGCGGCATCCCGGACCCGGAGCAGAAGGGGGAACGCCGTCCGGAACAGGGAGGAGGCCAGAATGACCCCCACCGCCAGGGCGGCGGCCATGCCCAGGGTGTCCAGGAGCGTACTGAGAAACCGCTCTGTATCGCCCTCCAGACAGTAGCGCATGGCGTAGTAGATGCCGCCGCCGGGCACCAGGGGCAGCAGGGCCACCAGCTGGTAGCCGGTGACCGGGCAGCGGCGGATGCGGGCCATGATCTCGGAGAAGAGGCTGATGGCCAGAGCGGCGAAGAACCCCGCCAGAATGGTCCTGCCCACCAGCAGGTACACCAGCCAGCCCAGGCCGCCGCCGCAGCCGGCGATCAGCTTGCCGGGGCCGTGGATATTAAAGACCAGCGTAAAGGCGATGCACCCCGCGAAGGCGCACAGGCAGGGGAGAAGGTATTGGAAAAAGAGCTCCATCTCACGCACCTCCTCAAAGGATCTGCCCGACGCCCAGGCCCACGGCGGCGCCCAGGGCGATGCCGGTGGCGATGAGGATGGCCTCCGCCGTCCGGCTGAGGCCGGAGTAGGTGTCTCCCGCCACCAGATCCCGCATGGCGTTGGTGAGGGCCACGCCGGGCACCAGCAGCATCAGCACGCCGATGGTCACCACGTCCACATTGCGGCCCAGCCCCGCCCGGACCAGCAGCAGCGACAGAAGAGAGGCGACGCCGCTGCACACCAGCGTCCGCAGGAAGCTGTTGCGGCCCAGCCACTTGTCCCCGAAGAGCAGGCAGGTCCCCACCACCAGACCGCAGAAAAGGGCGCTGAGCGCGTCCCAGAACCCGCCGCCGAACAGGGGACAGAAAAAGGCCGGCGCCGCGGCATAGCCCAGCAGCACCGTGGCCGGGCGATGGCGGCGGCAGGAGCCGGGGAGCCGGTCCACAAGGGCCCGGGCCTCCGCCAGAGGCGGCACCGTGCGGCAGAGCCGGCGGCACAGGGCGTTGCAGGCCTCCAGCAGCTCGATATCCGTGCCGTGGGCGCCGATGCGGCGCATCCTGGTCACAGGCCGGCCATCCTCCGCCGTCAGGCTGACGATCAGGCAGCTGGGGATGGCGAAGACCTGGGCTCCCTCGCCGCCGTATGCGTTCAGCAGCCGGTAGACGGATTCCTCCACCCGGGAGATCTCCGCTCCGCTCTCTGCCAGCAGACAGCCCAGCGAAACGGCCAGATTCAGCAGCTTGTCCGAGTCCATGGCGACCCTCCTCTCGCCCCTTTACCATACGCAATTTCCGGAAAAAACGCAAGAGAATTTTGCGGGCAGGCGCTCTTGACAAATGCGATATTCTCCTGTATCATACAAAAAGTCCGAAATCAGACTATAGGAGGAACCTATGCATAAGCAGGAGGAACTGACGGCCTTTTGGAAGGCCGAGAACCGGCTCTACAATGAGACGAACCAGCTCTATCACCGTCTGGCCCGGCATAACGGCCTGTCTGACTGCGCCTTCTGGCTGCTGTACACGCTGCGGGACGAGGGCGGCCCCATGACCCAGGCCCAGCTGAGCGCGCTGCTGTGTCTGCCCAAGCAGACGGTGAACTCCGCCCTCAAGCAGATGACGGAGGCCGGCTGCCTCCGGCTGGAGGCTGTGGACGGCAATTTGAAGAACAAGCGGGTCTGCCTGACGGAGCTGGGGGAGGCGCGGCTGGGGCCGGCCATCGACGATGTGTTCCGTCTGGAGGAGCGGGCCGCCGCCCGGCTGACGGCGGAGGAGCGCTCCGCGCTGCTGTCTCTGGAGGAAAAGCTGCTGGATGCCTTCCGGGCGGAGGCGGAGCAGGCTATCGCCCGGTCCGCAGGATTTCAGGAGGACGTATGACACACATCAGGCTCTCAGACCACTTTAGCTACGGACGGCTGCTGCGGTACACGCTGCCATCCATCGTCATGATGATCTTCACCTCCCTGTACAGCGTGGTGGACGGGCTGTTCGTCTCCAACCTGGTGGGAGATCTGGCCCTCTCGGCGGTGAACATCGCCTTCCCGGTGACTATGATCGTGGGGGCCTTCGGCTTCATGCTGGGCACCGGCGGCAGCGCCATCGTGGCCCGGACGCTGGGGGAGGGGAGACCGGAGCTGGCCTCCCGGTACTTCTCCATGTTCATCTGGTGCGTGGCGGGACTGGGCGTGGTCCTGTCCATATTCTGCCTCATTTTCATCGAGCCCATCATGCGTCTGGCCGGGGCCAGCGACCTGCTGCTGGACGACTGCGTCCGCTACGGCGGCATCCTGCTGGCGGGCAGCGCCCCCTTCATGCTCCAGAGCGCGTTCCAGAGCTTTTTCTCCGCGGCGGAGAGGCCACAGCTGGGGCTGCTCCTCTCCCTGGCCGCCGGGGCCACCAACATGGTGCTGGACTATGTGTTCATCGCCCTGCTGGACATGGGCATCACCGGCGCGGCCTGGGCCACGGTGCTGGGGTACTGCGTGGGCGGACTGATCCCGGTGTTCTACTTCGCCTCCCCGAAGCGGTCAGGCCTGCGGCTGACGCGGACCTCCTTCTATGGCCGGGAATTGCTCCACGCCTGCACCAACGGCTCCTCGGAGCTGATGAGCAACATCTCCGCCTCCGTGGTGGGCATCCTCTACAACATCCGGCTGATGGACCTGCTGGGGGAGCCCGGCGTGGCAGCCCACTCGGTGATGATGTACGTGGACTTCGTGTTCGTGGCGGCGTTCCTTGGCTTCTCCATGGGCAGCGCCCCCATCGTCAGCTACCACTACGGCGCCCAGAACCACGGCGAGCTCCAGAGCGTGTTCCGACGCAGCATGGTGATCGTGGGCACCACCTCCGCGGTGATGGTGGCAGCGTCGGAGCTGCTGAGCCGGCCCCTGTCCGCGGCCTTCGTGGGTTACTCGCCGGAACTGCTGGAGCTGACCACCCACGGCTTCCGGATCTTCGCCCTGTGCTACGTCTTCTGCGGGCTGAACATCTACGCCTCCGCCTTTTTCACCGCCCTTTGCAACGGCGTGCTGTCGGCGCTGATCTCCTTCACCCGGTCGCTGCTGTTCCGGGGCGGGCTGGTGCTGACCATGCCGCTCCTCTTCGGCGTGGACGGCGTCTGGTGGTCCGTGGCTGCGGCGGAGGGCTTCGGAGCGGCGCTGTCAGCGTCGCTGCTGATCGCTATGCGGAAGCGGTATCATTACACCGTGCGGTAACGGAGACCCGTGCACCGGCATCGGAAAAGGCTTTTCCCCAAAAGCGGGACGGAGCTCCGCGCTCGCCCCGGCGGCGTTTCGCCGCCGGGGCGCTTTCCTCGCGGAACGATTAGATGATTTTCTAAATATCTCTTGACATCCTGCGGAAGGTGTGATATCTAATAATTAGACAAACTTCTAAATGAAGGAGAGATGGGACATGGGCTTTCAGGAGACCTTCAAGGCCCTCAGCGACCCCACCCGGCGGGAGATCCTCCACCTTCTCCGGGATGGGGCCAAGACCGCCGGGGAGATCGGCTCCCACTTCGACATGACCGGCGCCACGGTGTCCCACCACCTGTCGGTGCTGCGGGAGGCGGGGCTCATCTCCGACGACAGGCGGGGAAAGTATATCTACTATGAGCTGAACCTGTCCGTTCTGGACGAGATCACCGGCTGGATCGCCGGGCTGAAAGGAGATCGCAGCGATGAAGCGTAAGGGAAGTATTCTGGCCATGTGGCTGTTGGCCCTTCTGCCGCTGGTGCTGGTGGCGGTCTTCTATGCCCGCCTGCCCGATGAGGTCCCCATGCACTGGGGCTTTGACGGGGAGATCGACCGGTACGGCAGCAAGAACGAGCTGTGGCTCATCGGGGCCCTGGGCCCGCTGTTTGCCCTGCTGTTCCAGTTCCTGCCCCGGCTGGACCCGAAGAAGCGGAACTATGAGAGATTCCACACCTATTACGAGGCATTTGCCCTGGTCCTCGTGGCCTTCATCGCCGTGATGATGGGGATCGCCCTGCTGGAGTCCTTCCGCCCGGGCACGGTGTCCATGGGGCGGGTGGTCTCCGCTCTGGTGGGGTTGCTGTTCGTGTTCATCGGAAACCTGATGGGCAAGGTGAAGCCCAACTTCTTCATGGGCATCCGCACCCCCTGGACCCTCTCGGACCCGGACGTGTGGAACAGGACCCACCGGCTGGGGGGCGGCCTCTTTTTCCTGGCGGGTCTTGCCACGGTGGCCTCCGCTCTGCTGCTGCCGGAGCAGGTCACCTTCTGGGTGCTGCTGGCCGGGGTGCTCCTGGCGGCCCTGGTCCCCACCGTTATGAGCTATGTGTGGTACCGGCGGCGGGAGCCGTAAAGCATCTCACGGCCACGCCGGAGAGGGCCATCCCCGGTACACGGGGACGGCCCTTTTTCACGACCGCAGCGCTTTGAAAAGTCGGTCCCGCCGAACCGGGTGACAAATGGGAAAACCTGTGGTACAATACCGGTGCTGTGATCAAAAACACGGGGAGCGTGTCTATGGAAAACTACTTGGAACCTGAGTTCACTGACGATCAGCTGCGGGCTATCAGCTCCATCGGCCTTGCCCACATGGGGGACGCGGTGTTCGAGATGTTGGCCCGGACCTGGCTGTGCGCCCACGGAAAGGCCACCGGAAAGGGCCTCCACCAGGCGGCCATCGCCCTGGTGCGGGCGGAGTCCCAGGCGGAGAAGGCGGAGCGGATCCTGCCCCTCCTCACCGAGGAGGAGGCGGCGGTGTTCCGCCGGGGGCGCAACGCCCATGTCAAGTCCGTGCCCGGCCACGCCACCCGGGCACAGTACGGCGAGGCCACGGCCCTGGAGGCCCTGCTGGGCTGGCTCTACCTGAAGGGCCGGCGGCAGCGGCTCCAGGAGCTGTTCCGCGTGATGATGGAGGAGTGAGACCATGCCATTGGACGGGATCTGTATGCAGGCGGTGGCGGATGAGCTGCGGCCGAAGCTGACGGGCCTGCGGATCGACAAGGTCCAGCAGCCGGTGCGGGACCAGGTCATCCTGCTGCTGCGGGGGAATCAGCGGCTGCTGCTGTGCGCCGGAGCCAACGCTCCCCGCCTCCAGCTGACGGGTCTGACCCGGGACAACCCGGCGGAGCCCCCCATGTTCTGCATGCTGCTGCGCAAGCATCTGGTGGGGGGCCGCGTTGCCGCTCTTGCCCAGCCGCCCCTGGAGCGGCTGGTGCGGCTGGAGATCGACATCACCGACGACTTCGGCCGGCCGGGCCGGCGAACGCTGGTGCTGGAAGCCATGGGCCGCCGTTCCAATTTGATCCTGCTGGACGGGGAGGGCCGCATCATCGACTGTCTCCGCCGGGTGGACGCGGATATGTCCGCGCAGCGGCAGGTGCTGCCGGGGCTCTACTATGAGCCGCCGGCCTCCGTGGGACGTCTGCCGGTGACGGAGGAGACGGAGGCGGGCTTCCGGGAAAAGCTGGCCGCCGCCAATCCGGAGCGGGGGATCGACGCCTTCCTGCTGGACAGCTACTTCGGCATCTCTCCCCTCATCGCACGGGAGCTGTCCTTCCGCTCCGCCGGGGAGACGGACGCCCGCCTCTTCACCCTGGGCCCGGCGGGGGAGGACCGGCTCTGGCGGGAATTATCTGATTTGATCGGAGCTATACAGGAAAATCACTTCACACCGACCTGTCTGAAAAAAGACGGGAAGATGGCGGATTTCACCTACTGCCCCATCACCCAGTACGGCTCCGCCGTGGAGTCCGTCCGGTATGACACCTTCTCTGATCTGATGGACGACTTCTACGCCGCGCGGGAGCAGCAGGAGCGGGTGCGCCAGCGGGGCGCGGACCTGCTGCGCACCGCTCACACCGCCCGGGACCGCCTGCGGCGGAAGCTGGCCCAGCAGGAAAAGGACTACGCCGAGACCCAAAACCGGGATCAGCTGCGCCTGTATGGGGATCTGATCACCGCCAACCTCTATCGGATGGAGCGGGGACAGTCGAAGCTGGAGGCGGAGAACTATTATGACCCGGCGGGCGGCACGGTGTCCATCCCCCTGGACCCGCTGCTGACGCCCCAGCAGAACGCCGCCAAATACTATAAGCGGTACACCAAGGCCAAGACGGCGGAGAGGTACCTGCGGGAGCAGATGGACCTTGCCCGCCGGGACCTGGACTATATCGAGAGCGTGCTGGAGGAGCTGGGCCGGGCGGAGACGGAGCAGGACTTCCTGGACATCCGCACCGAGCTGCGGGATGCAGGATTTCTCCGCAAACAGGGGAAGAAGGAGGTCAGCCGCCCGGCAAAGCCCTGGGAATTCCGAACCACCTCCGGCTTCCGGGTGCTGGTGGGCCGGAACAACCGCCAGAACGACAGGCTGACCCGCTCCGCCGACCACCGGGACATCTGGTTCCACACCCAGAAGATCCACGGCTCCCATGTGATCCTCTGCACCGGCGGCCGGGAGGTGGACGACGACACCATCGTGGAGGCCGCCAAGCTGGCGGCCTGGTTCTCCCAGGCCCGGGAGGGGGCCAATGTCCCCGTGGACTACACTCCGGTGAAAAACGTGAAAAAGCCCGCCGGGGCACGGCCCGGCATGGTGATCTACACCACCTGCCGCACCGTCAACGTCACACCGGAGGAGGCCCTGGTAAAGAAACTTCTCGGCGTATAAAAGAATTGTTAAAAACAGGCTGTCTTTTGGCAAGGCAGCCTGTTTTTTCACGATTTACGCCATAAAATGGGAATCTTTTTGTATAAAATGCTCCTTGCAAATCCGACGGGAAAGACTACAATATAGCTCTCAAGCGCAAACGATTACGGACGAACAGGAGGAGTGAAGATGTCGTATCACTATCTGATGGATCTGGCACTGATCCTGCTGAGCACGAAGCTGCTGGGGATCCTGACGAAGCGGATCCAGATGCCCCAGGTTGTAGGGGCGCTGCTGGCCGGACTGATCCTGGGGCCGGCCATGCTGAACGTACTGAGCGAGACGGAGTTCCTCACCCAGCTCAGCGAGCTGGGTGTCATCGTGCTGATGTTCTCCGCCGGCATGGGGACTGATATCCAGGAGCTCAAGCACAGCGGCAAGGCGGGCTTCCTGGTGGCGCTCCTGGGCGTGCTCGTCCCGCTGGCCCTGGGCACGGGACTGGCGGTCTTCGCCGCCCGCGTGGGGATGATCGTGTACTCCGGCTTCCTGGAGGCGGTGTTCATCGGCACCGTCCTCACCGCCACCTCCGTGAGCATCACGGTGGAGACGCTCAAGGAGCTGGGCAAGCTGGAGACCAAGGTGGGCAACACCATCCTGGCGGCGGCGCTGATCGACGATGTGCTGGGCCTGATCGCGCTGACCATCGTCAGCAGCGTGGCGGGCGGCCAGGAGAGCATCCTGCTGGTGCTGGTGAAGATCGTGCTGTTCTTCGTCTTTGCGGCGGTGGTCTCCCTCCTGGCGCTGAAGTTCTTCCGCTGGCTGATGTCCCTGTGGCCCGGGCGGGAGCGGCGGCGCTATCCGGTGCTGGCCTTTGTGCTGTGCCTGCTGATGGCCTACTGCGCGGAGGAGTTCTTCGGCGTGGCGGACATCACCGGCGCGTATGTGGCGGGCCTTGTGATCTCCTGCACGCCCCGGGCCGCCTATATCCAGTCCAAGTTCGAGCCGCTGAGCTTCCTGCTGCTGACGCCGGTGTTCTTTGCCAGCGTGGGCATCAAGGCCAATGTGAGCGGCATGGACGCGCGTCTCGTGATCTTCTCTGTCCTCCTGCTGCTGGTCTCCATCATCACGAAGATCATCGGCTGCGGCCTGGGCGCGAAGCTGTGCCGCTTCACCGGGAAGGAGAGCCTGCAGGTAGGCGTGGGCATGGTGTGCCGGGGCGAGGTGGCGCTGATCGTGGCCAACCGCGGCCTGGAGCTGGGGGTCCTCTCCGCCGCCATGATGGCCCCGGTGATCATCACCGTGGTGGGCGGCACGATCCTCACGCCCGTCATGCTCAAGCTGGTGTTCCGGCACGACGGACAGACGGCCGGCGCGGCGGACGGCAGCCTGACGGACCACTACAACAAGATGGAGCAGCTGGATCTGGTCTCCGCCGAGCTGCTGGACAAGGACCGGAAGTACCTGAAGGAGGGGGAGCGGAACGCGGAGGACCGCGCCTGAACACACCCGCGGGCAGGAGACGGAGGCCTGACGGGCGCTCCGGGGTCCCGGGACAGGAGGGGAGCCGGCCAAAAGGCCGGCTCCCCTCCTGCGTTGAGAGATCTGCTCCGCGCCGTCAGGCGGCGTGGGGGGCGTGCCCCGTCTCCTCGTCGGAGGAGCGGAACAGCAGCGTGATGCACCACAGGCCTGCCAGACCCACCAGGGCGTAGACCACCCGGGAGAGAAGGGCCATCTGGCCGCCGAAGAGGAAGGCCACGGTGTCAAATCCAAACAGGCCGATGCCGCCCCAGTTCAGGGCGCCGATGATGGCCAGCGTCAGCGCGACTTTATCGATCAGCAATGAAAAACCTCCTTTGCGCCTTGCGGCGGGGATTTGGCGTTAGTCTGTCCGGGCGCCGGGAAAGTATGCGGCGCCGGCCGTCTCCCGCCGGGAGAAAATTTGGAAATCACGTTGAAAGGCCGGGCGGGGTATTGTATAATCAAAACAGCAAGGACCCTCCGCCCCGGGAACTGCGCCCGGAGGCGAATCAAACGACAAGGGGAGACAGTATGAATATCGTATGTTTGGATATGGAAGGCGTTCTGGTGCCGGAGATCTGGATCGCATTTGCGGAGGCCAGCGGGATCCCGGAGCTGCGCCGCACCACCCGGGACGAGCCGGACTATGACAAGCTGATGACCTGGCGGCTGGGCATTCTGAAGGAGCACGGCCTGGGCCTGAAGGAGATCCAGGCCACCATCGCCAGGATCGACCCGCTGCCCGGCGCCAAGGCGTTCCTGGACGAGCTGCGCTCCGTCACCCAGGTGATCATCCTCAGCGACACCTTTGAGGAGTTCGCCAAGCCCCTGATGGAAAAGCTGGGCTGGCCCACCATCTTCTGCAATTCCCTGGAGGTGGCGGAAAACGGTGAGATCACCGGTTACAAGATGCGGTGCGAGAAGTCCAAGCTCACCACGGTGAAGGCCCTGCAGTCCATCGGGTACGACACCATCGCTAGCGGCGACAGCTTCAACGACCTGGGTATGATCCAGGCCAGCAAGGCGGGCTTTTTGTTCAAGAGCACGGAGCAGATCAAGCGGGACTACCCCCAGATCCCGGCCTATGAGGAGTTCGACGACCTGCTGGCCGCCATCAAGGCGGCGCTGTAAAAGTCTTTCGACAAGAAAGGGGACGCAACATGAACGAGAAATTCCGGAAGCTCGGCTTTTATCCCGCGGACATCCTGCTGCCCAAGGACGCGGACATGACGAAGTGGGCCGTGGTGGCCTGCGACCAGTTCACCTCCCAGCCGGAGTACTGGCAGGCGGTGGAGGACACGGTGGGGGACGCACCCTCCGCCCTCCGGCTGATCCTGCCGGAGGCCAGGCTGAACGACCCGGACGTGGACGATCACATCGCGGCCATCAACGGCGCCATGAACCGGTATCTGGCCGCGGGCGTGTTCCAGACCCTGCCGGAGTCCCTGTTCTATATCGAGCGGACCCAGTCCGACGGCAGGGTGCGCCATGGCCTCATCGGCATGGTGGACCTGGACCAGTACGATTTCACCCCCGGCTCCGGCGCCCTGATCCGGGCCACGGAGGGGACGGTGCTCTCCCGCATCCCGCCCCGGGTGCGGGTCCGGCAGGACGCCCCCATCGAGCTGCCCCACGTGATGCTGCTGATCGACGACCCGGACCGGACCGTCATCGAGCCCCTGACCGCCGGGACCGACACCATGGAGAAGCTGTACGACTTCGACCTGCAGCAGGGCGGCGGCCATCTGAAGGGCTGGAAGCTGACGGACGCCCAGATGGACGCCGTGGCGGACGCCCTGACCGCCATGTGCACGCCGGAGGCCATGGAGAAAAAATACGGCCTGAAGAATGCGGCGCCGCTGCTGTTTGCCGTGGGGGACGGCAACCACTCCCTGGCCACCGCCAAGCAGTGCTATGAGAACCTGAAAAAGGTGACGCCGGAGGACCAGTGGGCCACGCTGCCCGCCCGGTATGCCCTGGTGGAGGTGGTGAACAACCACGACGACGCCCTCCAGTTCGAGCCCATCCACCGGGTGCTCTTCGGCGTGGAGCCCGAAAAGGTCCTGGAGGCGTTCCAGGCCTACTATCCCGGCGCTCACGAGGGAGAGGGCGAGGGCCACACCATCGCCTACACCTGCGCCGGCCGCACCGGCGCCGTCACCGTGCCCGATCCAAAGATGCAGCTGGCGGTGGGCACGCTCCAGACGTTCCTGGACGCGTATCTGAAGGATCACGGCGGCGAGGTGGACTACATCCACGGCGACGACGTCACCGATGAGCTGGGCAGCAAGCCCGGCAACATCGGCTTCAAGCTGCCGGCCATGGGCAAGGAGCAGCTGTTCAAGACCGTCATGGCCGACGGCGTGCTGCCCCGCAAGACCTTCTCCATGGGCCATGCCCAGGACAAGCGGTACTATGTGGAGGCCCGGAAGATCGAGTGAACCGTCCGTCCGCCGGAACGGTGAAAGCGCCGCAGGCAAAAGCCTGCGGCGCTTTTCGTGCCTGTTCAAATGCAGAATGGAGAGGCGCTCAGCGTCCGCCCTGTTTTTTGGAAGCGGGCTCTGACCGGTCCGCCGTGGTGAGGAACAGCAGCAGCGTCGTCCCCAGGGAGAGGAGCAGAAACAGGACGATCTGTCCGGGAGAGAAGAAGGACGCTGCCTCCGGAAACATCCCGATCCGGCAGGACAGCCATTTCGCGCCGATCCCCGCGCAGCTGGCAGTCAGCACCAGTCCCCCGCAGGGCAGCCACTTCGCCCTCCCATAGGTCCGACGAAGGAAGTACCCAACCAGACCGTGGGCCGCAAGACCTCCTAAAAGCCCCGCCGGACTCTCCCGGGGAAAGAGCGGAAATGCCGACACAGCCGCCAGGATGACTGCGCAGAAGGCCAGCGCACCCACCAGCCGGCGGGGGAGCTTCAACCGGCCCCGGTCATAGGCGGCCAGCGCCAGCGGGATGCCGGCGCACACGGCGATCACCAGCAAAAGAACGAGAAAAAATTCCATGGACGAGCCCCCTTTCCGGATGGCCGAGGACATCCGCCTGTCCCCATGGTACCACGGGGCGGAAGCCCCCGCAACCCCTTTTCAGTCGGTCATTTTGAAATAATGAACGCCGCGGGCATGCCCGCGGCGTTTTCAAAGGGAACACTCAGAACATACCCCTCCTTCTCCGGAATTTCTGGATGGCCTCGTACGCGAAATAGAGCACAGCGACTGACAGGATCGTGATGACCGGCAGGAACAGCATGGCATACAGCACCGTGCTGCCGCCCAGATACAGGATGTCGAACATACGATGCTCCTTTCTGACGCTGCTTGGGCGATCTGCCCAAACATCTCTGACTGCTTCCTCCTTTCTGTGTATAAATTGTACCACAATGGGCCGGAAAATGGAAGTGCTTTTTTGCATATTCTGCAAATTTTTTACCGTCCGGCAGGGCGCTTTTCCTTCCGGCCCGGATATGCTATACTGAAAGCGGAAAACAGTTTATTCAGGAGGCGCAGCGATGAGGACCATGACTCTGGAGGCCCCGGCTAAGATCAACCTGACCCTGGACATCCTGGGCTGCCGCACAGACGGCTATCACGATCTGCGGATGGTGATGCAGTCCGTGTCCCTGGGGGATACCGTGACGGTGACGGAGACGGCCGGGGGCTTCTCCCTGCTGGCGGAGGGCTTCACGCCCCCGGCGGGGAAGACCACCCTGGAGCAGCGGGCGGCGGAGGGCTTTTTCCGCCGTCTGGGCCATCCCATGCCGGGACTGGAGGTGCGGCTCATCAAGCGGGTGCCGGCCTACGCCGGCCTGGGAGGCGGCAGCGCCGACGCGGCCGCCGTGCTGCGGTGCCTGCGGGCCCTGTATGCCCCGGAGCTGCCCCGGGAGACCCTGGAGGAGATCGGCCTGACGGTGGGCAGCGACGTGCCCTTCTGCGTCCGGGGCGGCACCTGTCTGGCGGAGGGCAGGGGAGAGGTCCTCACGGACCTGTCTCCTCTGCCGGACTGCACGTTAATTTTATGTAAACCTGACTTCGACCTGCCCACGCCGGAGCTCTTCGCGCGGGTGGACGGGGCGGACCTGGGGGACCGGCCGGACACGGCGGCCCTGGAGCGGGCCCTGCGGGCCGGGGATCTGTCCGCCGCCGCCGGCTGTCTCGGAAATGTGTTTGAGCGGGTGCTGACGGAGGAAGAGGGGACGGATATCCGCGCCATCAAGGCCGCACTGCTGGACCACGGCGCCCTGGGGGCGGCCATGAGCGGCTCCGGCCCCACGGTGTTCGGCCTCTTTGACGATCCGTCCAAGGCGGATCGGGCGGCGGAGGTCCTGAAGGGAAGGTATCGCCAGACATATCTGGCCGTGCCGGTGAAAAGATCTCGGGCGGCAGAATAAAAACCGTCCCATCCGTCCATGATGTTGGGGACAGGCCCGCGGGGCCGCTGTACATCAGGAGGACGGAGGGAATTTATGAGGATCACGAGACGGCGGGGGATGACCCTGAGCATTCTGGAGCTGGCGCTGCTGATCGGCGTCACGGTGTTTCTGCTGACCGGCGCGTGGGCCGCCAACACCCAGGGGGAGCTGGCGGATCGGGTGGTGCGGCTCCATGTGATCGCCAACTCCGACGCGGAGGAGGATCAGGCGCTGAAGCTGCAGGTCCGGGATGCGGTGCTGGCGCGGACCGAGGCGATCCTGCGGGCGTCGGCGGACCGGGAGGAGGCGGAGTCCTGGCTGGCGGCGGCCCTGCCGGAGCTGGAGCGGCTGGCGGAGGAGACCGTCGCGGCCAGCGGCTTTGACTACGGCGTGACGGCGGAGCTGGCGGAGACCAGCTTCCCCACAAAGGACTACGACGGATTTTCCCTGCCCGCCGGGAGGTACCTGGCCCTGCGGCTCGTCATCGGGCAGGGGACCGGGCAGAACTGGTGGTGCGTGGTGTTCCCGCCCCTGTGCACCGCCGCCGCGTCGGAGGTGCCGGAGACGGCTCTGGCCGCCGGTCTGACGGAGGATCAGGTGTCCCTGATGACCGGGGAGGACGACGGCTATGTGCTGAAATTCAAGGTGGTGGAGTGGTGGGAGGAGCTCTGGCAGAAGCTGGAGAGATGACCGCTCCCGGAAAAGGAACAAGCGGCAGACCCGAAACGGGTCTGCCGCTTTGCGTCTTGGGGTGTGGAGAGGCTCAATCAAAAAATCTCCCCTTGAAAAAATTTTCATTGCCCAGCTTTTTAGCCGTCAGTCGGAAGATCACGTTGCCGTCCGGGCAGACCAGGTCCTTGGTATAGGGGTCGCTGCCGCCGATGCGCTCCAGATCTCCGCCGCTGCGGACCGCCTCCATGATGGGGAACATCAGCAGCATGGCCTTGGAGCAGATCCCCTGGCCCTGGGCGTTCACCGGGCAGCCGTAGGTGCAGGTGTACACGTCGCCGATCTCCTCGCCGTTCCGGCAGTACCGCTCCGGCCCGTCTCCCCGGAGATAGCCGATGACCTCGATCCGCCACTCGTACTCCTCATCGTACCATTTTTTCATGTCCGCGCCTCCTGACCGTCATTTGTTCAGATACGCCGCGATGTCGAAATCCACCAGCCGGGTGTCCCCCCGCAGGTACAGGGGGTGGTGGGGCTGGCCGGACTTCAGCAGGGGGCCGGCGGTGAACCACCGGGCGCCGACGGCCTCGCCGTCGGCGGCAAAGTCCCGCATGCAGTCCATGAGATACGCCCGTTTCCCGATGATATTGCCCCAGGCGGCCCAGACCGCCGGGCGCTCCGACAGGGACAGCAGATACCGGAAGGCCTTCCGGTTCTCGGCGTGGAGCGTCGGGTTCAGGGCGGGCTCCATGTCGTCGGGCCGGGTTGCCCGCTGGGCGTAGACGTTGAACATCAGAAAGCTGTCATACCCATTGGCCAGGGCGATCCGCTGGGCGGACTGGAGGGTGGGGTCCAGGGCGTCCGGCGCGGCGGTGGAGGGATTGATCCCCACGCAGATCAGGGGGTGCCGGCCCCGGGTGCCAAGGATGTACCGGTATTCGGAGTAGCGGTTGGGGACGTACAGCCACCGGGTCACGTCGTAGTCGGCTGACGGCTGGAGCGCCTCGGCCAGGGCCTCGTCAAAGGGCTCCAGGGCCAGGGCCGCGGTGGGACCTTGGGGAATGTGCATGGGCGGGACCTCCTTGGGGAAATGATCAAAAACAGGATAGCACGAATCGGCAGGATATGCTACAATATTTTCTGAAATCGCGCAAAGGAGGTCCCGCCATGCTGACGATCCTGATGGGCCGGGCCAAAACGGGAAAATCGGAACAGGTGCTCCGCCGCATCGCGGAGCTGGGAGACGATGGCCGGCAGATCCTGCTGGTGCCGGAGCACGCCTCCCACCAGGCGGAGGTGGACCTGTGCCGCTTCTGCGGGGACACCGCCAGCCGCCACGCGGAGGTGCTGAGCTTCCGCCGCCTGTGCGACCGGGTGCTGACAGCCGCCGGCGGCGCTGCCCAGGTGACGCTGGACGCCGGCGGCAAGCTACTGACATTGCAGAAGGCCCTGATGGAGACGGCGCCGCTGCTGAAGGTCTACCGCCGTCCCTCCCGGAAGGCGTCGTTCCTCCAGCAGCTGCTGGACCTCTTCGACGAGCTGCGCTGCTACGATGTGTCCCCGGAGCTGCTGGACGCCCAGGCCCGGGAGATCCAGGGGGCCAGCCGAGACAAGCTGCTGGACCTGAGCCTGCTGTACGGGGCCTATGAGTCCCGGCTCCATCGCCCCGGCTTTGACGCACGGGACCGGATGACCAAGCTCTGCGAAGCGCTGGAGCCCTCCGGCTACGGCCGGGACAAGGACATCTTCCTGGACGGGTTCACCTACTTCAACGCCCAGGAGCGGCGGGCCCTGGAGATCCTGCTGCGGCAGGCGAGGTCCATGACCGTGACGCTGCTGGGGGAGCCGGAGAGCACCGAGGAGATGTTCCGGGCCTCCCTCCGCACCCGTGACCAGCTGATCCGCCTGGCGGAGAAGGCCGGACGGCGGTGGACCGTGGAGACCCTCACCGGCGGGGAGGGCTCCGCCCTGGGCCATCTGGAGCGGTATTTCTTCAGCCAGGGCGAGCCCTATGGGGGGGACAGCACCGCCATCCGCATCCGGGAGGCGGACACCGCCTACTCCGAGGTGGAGCAGACGGCGGCTGACATCCGCTCGTTGGCGGCGGCGGGGAAGTGCCGCTACCGGGACATCACCGTGGCCGCCCGGAACATGGCCGACTACGAGGGGATCATCGAGACGGTGTTCGAGCGGTATCAGATCCCCGTGTATCTGAGCCGCCGCAGCGACATGCTGGAAAAGCCGGTGTGGAGCCTGGTGACCGGCGTCCTCTCCGCCATCGAGAACGGCTTTGAGTACGAGGACATGTTCCGCTGGCTCAAGACCGGCCTGGCGGGACTGACGCCGGAGGAGTGCGACGAGCTGGAGAACTATGTCCTCACCTGGGAGGTCCACGGGAATATGTGGCTCCGGGACGTGGACTGGACCGACAACCCCGACGGCTACGGCGCCCCCTGGGACGACCGCCGCCAGTCCCGGCTGGACCGGGTGAACGAACTGCGCCGCCGGATCCGGGGCCCCCTGTCAGATTTGTACACAGGCCTGAAAACTGGGAGTACCGCGGGTGGAAAAGTGAATGCCCTTTACAGCTTTCTCGAGGAGCTGGACCTCCAGAACGCCCTGGAGGCCCGGATGCGGGCCCAGGCGGACGCGGGCCGCCTCCAGGAGGCGGAGGAGACCGCCCAGCTGTGGGAGATCCTCTGCGGCGTACTGGACCAGTTCGTGGAGATCCTGGGGGACGAGCTCATGGAGACCGACGAGTTCAGCCGGCTGCTGCGGCAGGTGGCCGGGCAGTACAGCGTGGGCACCATCCCGGTGTCTCTGGATCAGGTGTCCGTCACCGAGATCACCCGAAACGACCGGCACACGGACAAGTACCTGTTCCTCCTGGGGGCCAACGACCATGTGCTGCCGGCCGTAGGCCAGAGCGGCGGCATCCTCAACGACGACGACCGGGAGGAGCTGGCCCAGCGTGGCATCCGTCTGGCGCCCAGCGGCATGGAGCAGATGGGCATCGAGCTCCAAAACCTCTACGCCGCCCTGGCCCAGCCCACGGAGGGGCTGACAGTCAGCTATCCCGCAGCGGACGTCACCGGGGCGGAGCTGCGGCCCGCCTTCGTGGTGGACCGACTGCTGGCCCTGTTCCCGGCGGTGCGGGTGGAGCGGGAGCCCCTGGACCGGTCCTACCGGCTGACGGCCCCCCTTCCGGCGCTGGAGGCCGCCGGCACGGACCCGGAGGGCCCCCTGTGGCGGCATTTCGCCGCCGATCCGGCCATGGAGGCGTCCCTGGCGGCCATGCGGCGGGCGGCGGACCTGCGGCGGGGCAGCCTGTCCCGCGGCGCGGTGCGGGCGCTGTACGGGGAGCGGATCTCCATGTCCGCCTCCCGGGCGGAGCGGCTGCGCAGCTGCCACTTCGCCTACTTTATGGAGTACGGCCTGAAGGCCAGGCCCCGGCGGCCGGCGGCCTTCGACGCGCCACAGATCGGCACCTTCCTCCACTACCTGCTGGAGCACGTCACGGCGGACGTGCTGGACCGGGGCGGCTTTGCCGCCGTGGGGGAGGAGGACCTCCACGCCCTGGTGCGGCGGTACATCGACCGCTACGCGGCGGAGGAGCTGGGGGACCTGGAGGGGCGGAACGCCCGGTTCCGGTATCTCTTCTCCCGGCTGCGAAACACCGCCTACGCGGTGGTGGACCAGATCGCCGAGGAGATGCGCAGCTCCGACTTTGTGCCTCTGGCCTTCGAGCTCTCCTTCGGCGACCGGGGAGAGCTGCCGGCGGTGACGGTGACGGAGCCGGACGCCCAGCTGCGGATCGGCGGCAAGGTGGACCGGGTGGACGGCTGGGTGAAGGACGGAAAGCTCTACCTGCGGGTGGTGGACTACAAGTCCGGCAGAAAGGCCTTTGACCTCTCCGCCGTGCGGATGGGCCTGGACATCCAGATGCTGCTCTATCTCTTCGCCCTGGAGAAGGAGGGGAAGCAGCGCTTCGGCATGGACATCGAGCCCGCCGGCGTACTGTATCTCCCCGCCCGGGACGAGATCCTCTCCGCGGAGCGGAGCGTCACGGCGGACCAGCTCCGCGCCCAGCGGGACAAGGAGCTCCGCCGGACGGGGCTGCTGCTCTCGGAGCCGGAGGTGCTCCAGGCCATGGAGCACGAGGCGCTGAAGAGCCCCCGGTTCCTGCCGGTGCGGGTGAACCGGGACGGAGACGTGTCCGGCTCCCTGGCCTCCGCCGCCCAGCTGGGGCAGCTGGGGCGGTATGTGGAGCAGCTGCTCCACCAGATCGCCCGGGAGGTCCGGGACGGCAACATCGACGCGGACCCCTGCTGCCGCAGCGAGGACGACAGCTTCTGCAAATACTGCGACTGGGCCGACGCCTGTCATTTCCAGGACGGGCGGGACGGCGACCACCTGCACTACATCCTGCCGGTGAAACCGGAGGACTTCTGGCGCCAGGTGGAGGAGGAGACCGGGGAAGGAGGCGGAAACTGACATGGCAAAACTGACCCTGACGGCCCAGCAGCAGGCAGTGGTGGAGAACCGGGGCGGCAGCCTGCTGGTGTCCGCCGCCGCCGGCTCCGGCAAGACCAAGGTGCTGGTGGACCGGCTCTTCCGCTATGTGACGGAGGAGCGGTGCAATATCGACGACTTCCTCATCATCACCTATACCAAGGCCGCCGCGGCGGAGCTGCGGGGCAAGATCGCCTCCGAGCTCTCCCGCCGGCTGGCGGAGACGCCGGGGGACGGACAGCTCCGGCGGCAGATGCTGCGGGTGTACCAGGCGGACATCAAGACGGTGGACGCCTTCTGCACCGCCCTGCTGCGGGAGAACACCCACCTCCTGGCCCGGGAGGAGGACAGCCGCGCCCTGACGCCGGACTTCCGGGTGCTGGACGAGGGGGAGGCGAAGCTGGTGCGCCAGCGGGTCCTGGCCCGGGAGCTGGAGGATTTCTACGATCATCTGGACGCGGGCGGCGCCCTCCTGGCGGACACCCTGGGCGCCGGCCGGGACGACAGCCGTCTGGCCGCCCTGGTGCTGGAGCTCCACGACAAGGTCCAGAGCCACGCGGACCCCGCCGGCTGGCTGGCAGAGAGCCGCTCCGCCTGGGGAGATCTGACCGGCTCCTTTGACGACACCCCCTATGCCGCCGAGCTGCTGGCCTCCGTCCGCCGGAAGGGGACCCACTGGGCCGGCCTGCTGGCCTCCTCCGCCGAACGGACGGAGGGGGACGAGGGGCTGTACCGGGGCTACGGGGAGAAATTCCTGGTGTCCGCCGCCGCCTTTGCCGCCCTGGGGGAGGTCCGGACCTGGGAGGAGGCCCGGCAGGCCCTCTCCGCCGTCGCGTTCCCCCGGCTCTCCACCCCCAAGGGGCGGAAGGACGAGCCGGCGGTGGCCGCGTTGAAGCAGGTGTGGGAGCGGTGCAAGGAGGAGACGAAGAAGCTCCAGCGCGTCCTCTCCGTCACCGGGGAGGAGGCCATGGAGGACCTGCGGGCCGTGGCCCCGGCCATGGACGCCCTGCTCCGGCTGACCGAGTCCTTCGCGGAGCGGTACCGGCGGGAGAAGCTGCGGCTGAACGCCGCCGACTTCTCCGACCAGGAGCACCTGGCCCTGGGGCTGCTGACGGGGCCCGACGGCGCCCCCACGGAGCTGGGGGAGCAGGTGGCGGCCCGGTATGTGGAGATCCTGGTGGACGAGTACCAGGACACCAACGAGATTCAGAACGCCATCTTCCGGGCGGTGTCCCGGAACGGGCAGAACCTCTTCACCGTGGGGGACGTGAAGCAGAGCATCTACCGCTTCCGCCTGGCGGATCCCACCATTTTCCTGGGAAAATACGAGCGGTTCAAGCCCTGGAAGGAGGCCGCCGACGGGGAGGAGCGGAAGATCCTCCTGTCAAGGAATTTCCGCTCCCGGCGGGAGATCCTGGACGGAGCAAACTTTATCTTCTCCAACATCCTCTCCCGGGAGATGGGGGAGATGGACTACGGTGAGGACGAATCTCTCCACTTCGGGGCGGAATACTACCCGGAGCGGGACGACTGCCAGACGGAGTTCCACCTGATCTGCGCCCGGCAGAAGTCTGCGGAGAATGACAGGCCGGTGAAGAAGCTCCTGGCGGAGGCCCGGTTCACGGCGGAGCGCATCCGGCAGCTGCTGGACGAGGGCTATCCCGTCACCGACGGGGACGGCGCCCTCCGCCCCTGCCGGCCGGAGGACATCGTGATCCTCATGCGCTCTCCCGGCAGCCGGGCCCAGGCCTTCGCCGGCGCCCTGGCGGAGCGGGACATCCCCTGCTCCTTCCAGGAGAGCGGCGACTTCTTCCACACCATGGAGATCTCCGTCATGGTGGCCCTGCTGGAGGTGGTGGACAACCCCCGGCAGGACGTGCCCCTGATCTCCGTCCTCCGCTCGCCCATCTTCGGCTTCACGGCGGACCGGCTGGCTCAGGTCCGCTCCGCCGCCCCGGCGGGGGACTACTACGACGCGGTCTGCGCCGACGGCGGGGAGGACTGCAGGGCCTTTCTGGACATCCTGGCGGATCTGCGCCTGGCGGGCCGGGACATGGGCGTCCACCGCCTGATCTGGTACATCTACGACCGGCTCAACGTGCTGGGGGTCTTCGGGGCCATGGACAGCGGCGCGGAGCGGCGGGAGAACCTGATCGTCCTGAGCCAGCACGCGGAAAAATTCGAGAGCGGCGGCTATCGGGGCCTCTTCGCCTTCGTCACCCAGCTGCGCCGCCTGCTGGAGGAGGGACAGGCCCCGGCCACAAAGGGCCCGGCGGCCGCGTCCGGCGTGCGGCTCATGAGCATCCACAAGTCCAAGGGCCTGGAGTTCCCCATCGTCATCCTGGCGGACCTGGACCACGCCTTCTCCCGGCAGGACTTCGACACGCCGGTGCTGGTGCATCCCTCCCTGGGCCTTGGGCCCAGACGGGTGGACCTGGAGCGGAAGATCCAGTATCCCACACTGGCCCGGGAGGCCATCCAGGAGAAGCTCCGGCGGGAGAACCTGGCGGAGGAGCAGCGCATCCTCTACGTGGCCATGACCCGGCCCAAGGAGAAGCTCATCCTGGTGGATACCATGTACAACGCCCCCGGCCGGCTCCGGAAGCTGGCCTCGGTGGCCGTCTGCCCGGTGCTGCCGGAGACGGTGGCGGAGGCGCGGACCCTGGGTGAGTGGGTGCTGCTGCCCCTGCTGTGCCGGCCGGAGGCCGCCCCTCTCCGCGCCCTGGCGGAGACGGAGATCGACCGGCTGTATGTGGGAGAGGACAGTCCCTGGCAAGTGTTTTTCCATGACAGTGAGGACTACCGGGACCGGCCCGTCCGCCCCCGGAAGGAGGCGGAGACAGCGGGGGAGAGCGCCGCGTTTGACCCGGACCTGCTGGCTTTCACCTATCCTTGGCAGCGGGAGACCGTCCTGCCCGCCAAGGTGACGGCCACCCAGCTGAAGGGCCGTCCCGCGGATCAGGAGATCGCGGAGAACGCCGCCCACACCCCCTATCTCCGCCCCCTGGAGCAGCCCGCCTTCCGGCGGGAGCGGCAGGGCCTGACGCCGGCGGAGCGGGGCACTGCCGCCCACCTGGTGCTGCAATACTTGGACTTCACAAACTTTGACGTGGCGGGGCAGATCGAGGCCCTGCGTCAGCGGGGACTGCTGACGGACCAGCAGGCGGCGGCCGTGGAGACGGCGCCCCTGGAGCGGTTCCTAGCGTCCCCCCTGGCGGAGGAGATCCGGAAGAGCCGGAATGTTCTGCGGGAGTACCGCTTCACCCTGCTGATGGACGCCCGGGACTACGACGCCGCGGCGGCGGAGGGGGAGGAGATCCTCCTCCAGGGCGTGGTGGACTGCTGCTTCGAGACGGAAAACGGCCTGACCGTGGTGGACTTCAAGACGGACCATGTGTTCACGACCGCGGAGGTCCGCCGGCGGGCGGAGCACTACCGCCCCCAGCTGGAGGCCTACAGCCGGGCCCTGGAGCGGGTGCTGGAAAAGACCGTCACCCGCCGGGTGCTGTACTTCCTGGCGGCCGGAGAGACCGTGGACATTTGAGGGAGGAGATCGTATGGGGAAGGAGATCGTCAGCACCGTCACAGCCCTGCTCCCATACCCGCCGGAGCGGGTGTGGGCGGTGGTGACGGACCTGGAAAACTGGCAGTGGCGGAACGATCTGCGCCGCCTGGATGTCACCGGTGATGACACCTTCACGGAGTACGGCAGGGGTGGCTTTCCCACCCACTTCACCGTCACAGCCCGCCGTCCGGCCTCTCTCTGGGCCTTTGACCTGGAAAACGAGAGCCTGACTGGCCGCTGGACCGGGGAATTCTCCCCGGAGGGCGGCGGCACCCGGGTCACCTTTACCGAGACCATCGCCGTGAAAAAGCCCTGGATGCGGCTTTTTGCCAGGGGCTATCTCCGCCGGCAGCAGGCCCGGTATCTGGCGGACCTGGAGCGGGCGCTGGAACGAACAGGAGGGATCTGACATGA
>CALWOF010000014.1 GCA_944382995.1 uncultured Oscillospiraceae bacterium
GAACAGGGTGAGCCCGGCCCCGAAGGGCCCCAGGGCCCCGCCGGCCCGCAGGGGGAGCAGGGCGAGCCCGGTCCCGAGGGGCCTCAAGGCCCCGCCGGTCCCCAGGGAGCGCAGGGCGAGCCCGGCCCCGAGGGTCCCCAGGGCCCCGCCGGTCCTCAGGGGGAACAGGGCGAGCCCGGCCCCGATGGACTCCAAGGTCCCGCCGGCCCGCAGGGCGAACAGGGCGAGCCCGGTCCCGAAGGGCCTCAAGGCCCCGCAGGCCCCCAGGGAGCGCAGGGCGAGCCCGGTCCCGAAGGGCCTCAAGGCCCCGCAGGCCCCCAGGGAGCGCAGGGCGAGCCCGGCCCCGAGGGGCCTCAAGGCCCCGCAGGTCCCCAGGGAGACCCCGGTGAGCCCGGCGTGATCGCCCGGGCGTCCTTCGTCACCTATATGCAGCAGTTCGCCAGCGGCGCACCCATCTCCTTCGCCACGGCGGAAGCGGACGGCACCGGCCGCATCACCCAGCCCTCGTCCACGCAGGTGGGTCTGGAGCCCGGGACGTATTTTGTCACCTACCACATCTCCGCCGTCCTGGAGACGGCGGGCTACCTTCAGATCACGCCGTCCTACAGCGGCGGCGCCCATCTGGAGTACGGCGTCTACGGCCGCACCGCCGACGCCAGCGTCACGGTGAACGGGTCCGCCGCCTTCCTGGCGGTGATCCCGGAGGCCACCGTCCTCACCCTGAACGCCAACGCCAGCGCCGCCGTCCGGGACGGCGCCATGACCATGGTAATCCTGTCCCTTGCAGACTGACTGACAAAATGAGCGGAGGCCGCTTTCACGGCCTCCGCTGTTTCTGTGATCTCTATTGCAGGGCGATGCACGCCTCCGGCACCGTTCCGATCTCCCCGATCCGGACGGCCGCGACCTCCTCCGGATCCAGCACGGTCCGCAGGGTGGTGAAGCAGGCGATCTCCCACCGGCCGGTGTCGCCGTTCTGGCGCGGATCCCCTCCGCTCCAGTTGCTGACGGTCCGCAGAGGCACCGCCGTCCCGTCCCGGAGGAGCAGCTCAGCCCGCAGCCGCATCATGGTGCCGTAGGGCAGGTCCTCCTCCCGGTCCGCCTCTGCGGCGAGGGTGACCGTCAGGGCCGTGACCTCCGCCGTGTAGCGGACATCTCCTGCCCGGGCCGTGCCCGCCGTCCGGACCGTGGTGTGGACCGGCGTGAAGGTGACCGCCGCCGGGTGGTCCGCCAGCGGCTCCCAGCTTGTTTCCGCCTTCACCGCAGGCGGCATCCAGGCAAACAGGGTCAGCGGCTCGCCGCTGGCGGGCTCACGGTCACATCTTCCGTACAGCAGGACCGTCAGGGTCCGGGTCTCCGGATCCATCGTCTCTATACTTGTGGTCTCTACAAGATAGAGATTGTTCAATTCCTGCATCGGTCCATTTTGGGCCTCGTGGGAAGTCAGCCCCTCCAATTCCGCCCAGGACACACTCCCCTGATACAGGTCAAACAGCGGTGGGCTCACGGTATTCATCCGGACCTGGTCCATGTCCGTATCCGCCGGCAGCTGATAGTCCACCAGCAGCCACACTGCGCGCTGGTCCATCACCGCCTCCCGGACGGTCACCGTCACATCGCCGCAGGTCTGAGATGTCTCCACCGACTGGAACACCGTGTCCGCCAGCTCCGGGTCCACACGGTCGAAGCGTCCCAGGAAAAAGCGGTTCCAGGGCATCAGCCTGGAGGCCGCCCCCACGCTGACTGTCAGAATCGCCACTACCGCGGCAGCCAGCAGGGCTTTTCGGGCCAGGGTCCAGGGACGGTAGGGGGCCTTTCTCCGCCAGGCCGTTCCGGCGGACAGGACCCGCTCCCGCAGCCGGGCCTCCTGCCCCTCCGGGATGGGCAGGCTCTGCGTCATTCGGGCATACCGGTTCATTCTCCCGCCTCCCATTCTCGCCGCAGGGCCTCCCGGCCCCGCTTCAGCCGCATCTTCACCGCTGAGGCAGTGGTGCCCAGCAGTCCGGCGATCTCCTCCACCGAGTATCCCTCCGCATAGTGGAGGTGGATCACGGTCCGCTGCTTTTCCGGCAGAGCCTCCACCCGCTCCCACAGCCCCAGGTCCTCGATCCCGGGCGCCGGCAGCTCCTCCGGCAGGGGGTCCGTCCGCCGGCGGCGACGCAGCTCGTCCCGGCACTGATTCGCCGCCACCCGGAACAGCCACCTCCGCTCCTGCTCCGGGCCGGCGAAATCCGGTGCCCGGTACAGCCGCTTGCAGAACACCTCCTGCAGCACGTCCTCCGCATCCGCCGGAGCGCCCATCTGCGTCAGGCAGAAGCGGTACAGCGCCGGCCCGTAGGCGGCATAGGTCTTTTCGAACAGCTCCTCTTCCCGTGACACGCCTCCACCTCCCTCTTCTGCTATTATAACGTGGGAGAGGCGGAAACGGTCACATGGGCGGGAAAATTTTCTGCCGCCTACCCCAGCGCCACGTCCAGCACCATCATGGTGAGGAAGCCGATGACGAAGCCGCAGGTGCCCGACCGGCTGTGGGCCTGGGGCACCAGCTCCTCCACCACCACATACAGCATGGCCCCGGCGGCGAAGCTCAGAAGCCACGGCATGGCCGGCTCCGCCCCCGCCGCCAGGGCCGCCGCCAGGATGCCGAACACCGGCTCCACCGCGCCGGAGAGGGCGCCTCCCAGGAAGGCCCGCCCCCGGGACCGTCCGCCCTCCCGCAGGGGCAGGGCCACGGCGGCCCCCTCCGGAAAGTTCTGGATGCCGATTCCCAGGGCCAGTGCCGCGGCGGCGGCCAGCTCCTCCCCCTCCGGCGCCAGGGCGAAGGCCAGCCCCACCGCCATGCCCTCCGGCACGTTGTGGAGGGTGATGGCGGTCACCAGCAGCGCGCTCTGCCGCCAGGCGCCGTCCTCCGGCAGGCGGCGCAGACGGGGCAGCAGGGCGTCCAGCGCCCCCAGAAAGACGACCCCCGCCAGCATTCCGACGGCGGCAGGCAGTGCCGGCGGGATGTCCGCGGCCGCTGCCCGGTCCATGGCCGGCAGCAGCAGGCTCCACACGGAGGCGGCCGTCATCACCCCGGCGGCAAAGCCCAGCAGCGTCCGCCGGAACCGGGGTCTGGGCTCCCCGGTGAGAAAAAACACCATGGCGGCCCCCAGGGCTGTCATCCCGAAGGTGAAGCCCGTGCCCAGGGCCGCCCGGCCAAGTGCGTACAGCATAATCGCAACGCCCTCTCTTCGTTTCGGGCGGAATGGCGCCCGTATGCCAGTATAGGCGGCATCCGGGGCCAGGGTGACAGGGCTTGCGGCCGGCCGGGATCTGTGGTAAACTGTAGGCAGCGGAAAACTCATATAGGTTCGCTGTCATGGCGCGAACGTCTCTACAGAGCCGCCCGAGGCTCTTCTATGGGTGTCTGCCGGAGGGATCACATCCCCGGCGGGTGCCCTTTTCCATCTCCGAAATCTGAGGACGAGCAAAGGAGGTCTGCCGTCATGCTGACCATCATCAAGGGGACCATCGTCTCCGCCCCCGCCCTGGGGCGGCTGGACGCCACGCCGAACGGGTACCTTGTGGCTGAAAACGGCGTCATTCAGGGCGTCTTCCCCACCCTGCCGGAGCGATACGCCGGCGCCCCTGTGGAGGACTGGGGGGACGACCTGGTGCTCCAGTCCTTCGCGGACCTGCACCTCCACGGCGCCCAGTACCCCATGCTGGGCACCGGCATGGACCTGCCCCTGCTGGACTGGCTGAATGCCTATGCCTTCCCCACGGAGGCCCGGTTCGCCGACCCGGACTACGCCCGGGCCATCTACCGGCGCCTCGCCCGGGAGCTCATTGAAAACGGCACCACCCGGGTGTGCATGTTCTCCTCCCTCCACACAGATGCCACACTGATCCTGATGGAGGAGCTGGAGAAGGCCGGCGTCACCGGATACGTGGGCAAGGTGAACATGGACCGGAACGCCGCCCCCGGCGTGCTGGAGGAGACCACGGAGGATTCCGAACGGGCGACCCTCCGCTGGCTGGAGGCGAGCCGGGACCTCCGCCTTGTGAAGCCCATGCTGACGCCCCGGTTCACCCCCTCCTGCACCGACGGGCTGATGGCGTTTCTGGGGAGGCTGGCGGCGGAGCGGGACCTGCCCGTCCAGTCCCACCTGTCTGAGAACGACCGGGAGATCGAGTGGGTCCGCCAGCTCCACCCGGACTGCTCCCAGTACTGGGAGACCTACGCTAAGTTCGGCCTCTGGAACGGGCGCACGGTGATGGCCCACTGCGTCTGGTCCGACGAGCGGGAGCGGGCGGCCATGAAGGAGGCCGGCGTCACCGCAGTCCACTGTCCGGACTCCAACGTCAACGTCTGCTCCGGCACCGCCCCGGTCCGGGCCATGCTGGACGAGGGGCTGAAGGTGGCCCTGGGCAGCGACATCGCCGGCGGCGACCACCTGAGCATGTTCGACGTGACTGCCTCCGCCATCCGGGCCTCCAAGGTCCGTCGGATGACGGACCCGGCCCGGCCCGCCTTTCTGACGGTGCCGGAGGGCTGGTATCTGGCCACCTCCGCCGGGGCGGCGTTCTTCGGGGAGGCGCCGGGCTTCGCCGCCGGGAACCCCCTCCACGCCATCGTGCTCTCGGATGACGAGCTGCCCCAGCCCCACCCCCTGACGCCCCAGGAGCGGCTGGAGCGGGCGGTGTACCTGCGGCAGAAGGGCGCCGTCCGGGCGGTGTGGAGCGCCGGCCGGAAGGTGTTCTCCGCGGAGGGCTGACTGCGAAAAAACAGCGGCGCACCCATTTCGGGTGCGCCACTTCACCTTGTCGAAAAAGCATTTTCGACAAGGTGCTTGCGATTTCAGAACTTTTGGAAAAGTTCTGAAATCGAGTGATTTAAATAGCGCAGGACACCCCTCCTGGGTTTCCCGCGCACACTCTTCCTTCCCGTTGTCGTGAATTTCCGGGTTTATCGACAGCCTGCAGCGGCGCACCCATTTCGGGTGCGCCGCTTGCTTTTTACCGGCCTCATGCACCGGCAAACCGGGCCGGGTCCCGCAGGGCGTCCGCCGTCTCCCGGGAGACCTCTGCCGTGAAGGTCAGCAGGCCGCCCAGGTCCCGGACCCGGATAAACTCCCCCACCTCCTCTAGGACGTCCGACAGGACCTCCGTGGTGACCGCATCACTGTCCGCGTACACATGGGTGCGGAAGACCTCCAGATACTCCCGCTCCGCCTCCGGATCCTCCCCGGCGTGGAGGGTGGTCTCCTGCCAGTAGGCATAGGTGTAGAGGGGGTCTCCCTCCGCGCCTCCGTGTGCGGCGTTCTCGCCGCCCGCCTCGCTGATGAGGGCGTCGATCTCTGCCACGGCATCGTCGTCGGTGACGGTGTACAGCTCCCGGCCGGCGGCGTCCAGGATCTGGTAATAGTGGTCCTTCTCCGCCTCGCCGGCGGGAGCATCCGCCGCCGGGACGCCGCAGGCGGTCAGAGCGAACAGCAGCAGGGAGAGCGCTCCTGCGGCCAGCAAACTTCTCTTCATGGAAAGCTCCTTTTCAGATCAGGTTCACCACCCCGTAGGTGACGGTGGTGACAATGGCGCCGGCGATGACCACGCCCAGGAAGATGGCGGGCACCGCGTGGCGCATGCGGATGTCCAGCAGGGCCGCCACCAGGGCGCCGGTCCACGCGCCGGTCCCCGGCAGGGGGATGGCCACCAGGATGATGAGCCCCGGCAGGCGGTACTTCCGCACCACACGGCCCTTCAGGTGGGCCCGGCGCTCCAGCCACTGGATCTTTGGCCCGAAGAGGCGGGTGCCCCGGAGGAAGTCGAAGATCCGGCGGATCAGCAGCAGGATGAAGGGGACCGGCACCATGTTGCCCAAAACGGACACCGCGCAGGCCGCGGCCGGAGACAGCCCCGCCGCCACCCCCACGGGGATGGCGCCCCGGAGCTCCAGCACCGGCACCATGGCGGTGCCAAAGGTCAGCAGCACGGCGCGCATCAGATCTTCCTCAACAGGCATACGGCCTCCTCCGAAAAATTCCGGGGCCGCGGGAATGCCCCGCGGCCCCGGAAGCATTTTCCCCAGTTTACTCCAGGTTCAGGCGCTTTTTCAATGTCAAAGCGGTTACAAAATAGAACACCGCGCCGTAGAGGGCCGTCAGGGCGATGAGGATCCACATGGCGAAGTGGACCGCGGCCGCGCCGTCGATGTGGAAGTCCAGCCTCATCAGCAGCTGGTACAGGGGTCCCTCGTCCAGCGCCAGGATCAGGAACGCGCCCAGGATCTGCATGGCGAACTGGAACACGAAGTAGAACACCACCGACAGCGCCATCTTGTGGTTGGGGAAGCTGTGGCCCACCGCCAGGGCGGCGTAGAACTGCAGAGAGAAGGTCATGCACCCCGCGAACAGCAGGATCAGACCCTCCAGCATGAAGGCCGTTCCGTTGAAGGCGTAGTAGGCGTTGAGCTGCTCGAACAGCTTGGGGAAGACCTCCGCCAGATCCGTCAGGAAGCTGACGTTGAAGGCCAGCACCAGCACCGACAGGACCACCACCACGCCGGTGAGGATGAACCACACGGCGGAGACGATCAGCTTGCTCCACACGTGCTGGTGGACGGAGACGGGCAGGGTGAACATCAGATATCCCTCGTCCCCCAGCAGGTTCTTGTAGAACCGCTGGAGCATCAGGATGAACGCCACGATGAACACGCCGATGACCGCGACGAACCAGGCCATGACGATCAGCGCCGACACGATGTTCAGGATGAAGCTGTCGGCGTCCAGCAGTCCCGCGGTGAGGTTGGCGGCCAGGGCCGCCGCCAGCAGGATCAGGTACAGGGGCCCCATGATGCGGGCCGTGGCACGGAATTCGTGCTTCAGGAGCTTCGTCAGCATTTGAACACCTCCCGGAACAGGGCGTCCACGCTCATGCCCTTCTCCTCCCGGATCTCATCCACGGAGGACTGGAGCACCACCCGGCCCTGGTTGATGAAGATGACCTCGTCCAGCACCTTCTCCACGTCGGCGATCAGGTGGGTGGAAATGATCACCGCCGCCTCGGGGTTGTAGTTGGTGATGATGGTGGAGAGGATGTAGTCTCTCGTGGCGGGGTCCACGCCGCCGATGGGCTCATCCAGCAGGTAGAGCTTCGCGGCCCGGCTCATCACCATGATGAGCTGCACCTTCTCCCGGGTGCCCTTGGACATCTGCTTGATCCGCTGGGTCAGGGGGATGTTCAGGTGGGCCAGCATTTCCGTGGCCGCGTCCCGGCGGAAGTCGGAGTAGAAGTCGCCGTAGAAGTCCATCAGCTGCTTCACGGACATCCAGGTGGGGATGGCCGTCCGCTCCGGCAGGTAGCTGACGGCGGCGTGGGTCTCCTTCCCCGGGGCGGCGCCGCACACCAGCACCTCGCCGGCGCTGGGGGTCAGTAGGCCGTTGGCCAGCTTGATGAGGGTGGTCTTGCCGCTGCCGTTGGGGCCCAGCAGGCCCACGATCCGGCCCGGCTCCACCGCCAGGTCCACGTGGTCCAGCGCCGGGGCGGCGCCGTAGTGCTTCGTCAGGTCTTTACACTCCAGAACTGCCATGTTCCTCTCCCTCCTCGATCTTCTCCTGCCGCAGCAGCGTCAGGATCTCCTCCCGGTCATAGCCCAGGTGGGCCATGGCCCGCAGGAACGTCTGAATGTGGCTCTCCGCCAAACTTCGCTTCGCAGATGCGATCATGCTCTGATCCTCCGTCACAAATCTACCCGCGGTCCGCTGGCTGTAGACCAGTCCGTCCCGCTCCAGCTCCGTCAGGGCCCGCTGCATGGTGTTGGGGTTCACCCCCGCCTCCGCCGCCAGATCCCGCACAGAGGGCAGCCGCTCCCCCGGCGGGAACGCGCCGGTGACGATGCCCACCTTGATCTGGGCGATCAGCTGGGACCAGATGGGCGCGTCAGCGTTGAACTGCCACTTCACATCAGCACCTCCCGTTTTTTGTGTTGTTGTATTATGTAACTAATACAATAGCACATCCTCCGGATTTGTCAAGGGGTTTTCAAAAAAATTTTTGCAGCGAAAAGCGCCGCAGCGGAAAACCGCTGCGGCGCAAGGGATTGATCTGTCATTCCATTTTTGTGGGGGCGCGTTTCCGCTCACGGCGGCGGCCCAGGATGAGGATGGCGAGGCCAAAGATGGTCACCAGGAGAGCGGTAAAATCGATATGGGCTCTGGCCTGCATGGACTCCGTAATCAGCCGCTCCCCCCTCACAGCGTCGATCACTTTTCCCGTAAGTTCCCACACCACCCCATTTGTCAGCGATCTCAGCAGAGGCAGTGAGAAATACCAATATGTTCCGAACAGTCCCACCAGTACCGGGAGCCAGCCCAAGTGATACCACCGGCACCGTCCCGCCAGCCGGCGGCCCAGCAGCGCCAGGACGACCGCTGTTACCACCAGCAAAGCCGCAGAAGCAATCTCCGGAACAAATAGGGATATAAGGTATCTCTCCAAATCAAATCCCGGGATCTTATCCAAGGTCAGATAAGACCGGATCAGACGGACAACGGTATCCCCCAATCGCCAGAGGCCCCAGGCCGCCAGGACCCAGGCCAGCAGATAACCCTTGTTCCGGTACCACTGCCTGATCCGTCCCCACAGGCCCGCCGCCGCAGCCGGGGCCTTCGGCGCCTCCGGCTCTTCCGCTTCTTCCAACAATAAGTAGTCCGTGGACACGCCAAACTGGCGGCTGATGCGGACGAGCTTCTCCGCCTCCGGCATGGCCTCATTCCGCTCCCATTTGCTGACCGCCTGGCGGCTCACGTCCAGCAGCTCGGCAAGCTGGTCCTGGCTCAATCCCGCCCGGGCCCGGAGCTTTTGCAGCTTCTCTCCGAATGTCATGCGCCCACCTCCTGTCGTTTGTCACGTTCAGGATACCAGATGGCGGCGTTTTCCGCCAGCAACCGGACCTGGAACTTCCGCTACCTGTGGTAGCGGCGGCCCTCTTTCAGCGGTATTTCCGCTCCAGGAGCTCCACCACGTCCGCCAGGGCGCCGTCCAGTGCATGGGACACGAGCGTGGCGCCGCTGTCCCGGACGGCGGGGATGCAGTTGGCCGGGGCGAAACCCTCCGCCGCCCACTGCAGCATGGGCAGGTCGTTGGCCTCGTCCCCCACGCAGTAGACATGCTCCCGCGGGATGCCCAGCAGCTCCGCCAGACGGCGGACCATGCCGCCCTTGTTGGCGCCCTTGGCGGTCATCTCCAGCAGGCTCTGGCCGGAGAAGATCAGCTCGTAGTCGCCGCCCCAGCCCCGGTCCGTCAAAAAGTCCCGGATCTTCAGCAGCGTCTCGTGGTCCGCCTCGAAGAGGAGCTTCCCCAGGGGCAGGGGCACGTCCAGCAGGGACGGCGCCTCCGTGACGCCCACCTTCGTCAGGTGCTCGTGGTGGCGGGTGATCTCGTTGGGGTGGACGGCGTGGATCACGTTGTCGATGTGGTACGCCTCCACCGCCGCCTGGGGAAAGGCCTCCAGCACCTGCTGGCCCCGCTCCCGGGCCCGCTCGTCCAGCAGGGCCGTCACCAGATACTCGCCCTTTGCAAAATCGTAGATGGCCGCGCCGTTGCAGACCACGCCCGGCGCGTTCATCGGCACCTGGTCGGCGTATTTCACAAAGGCGGCCAGGGCCCGGCCGGTGGAGACGGCGAACCGGCCGCCCTCCGCCATGAAGTGCTCCAGCGCCTTCCGGTTCCGCTCCGGCAGGGGCGGGACCGGCTCTCCCCGGATCAGCGCCTCCTCCGTGTAGATCAGGGTATTGTCAAAGTCGCTGGCCAGCAACACGCCGTCAAATCTTCCCATGGGGTCCTCCTCTTTTTCTCTGTCCTTTCAAAAAACCGCCGCCCACGGTGTGGGCGGCGGTCCGGCTTCACTCGCTTCTGGGGGCGCTGCCGCCCTCGCCGCCCTTGTTCCGGCGGCGTCCGCCCCGGTGGTGGGGCCTGCGGCGGCGCTTGGCCTCGCCCTCCCCGGCAGTCGGCGCAGCCTCCGCGGGGCGGCCCTCCGCCGGCTTGGGCTGGGCGGGCCTGTTCTCCTGCCTGGGCGGGCGCTGCCTGCCGTCCTTCTGCTCCGGCCGTCTGGCCTCGCCCTGGGGCTGTCCGCCCTCTGTCGGCTTGGCTCCGCCGGAGCGGCGCCGACCGCCCCGGTGCCGGCGGCGGGATTTTCCCTCGCCGCTGCCGGGAGCGCCGATCTTCTCCCGGACCGGCGCCTCCTCCAGGCGGGCATCCATATAGAAGGGCGTGGTGAGGACGGGCGCATCCAGCGCCTCCTCCTCTTCCCGCGCCTCCACATAGCGGGCGGGCCGCTCCGGGACGGCGATGCCCTCCCGGCTGCCCTTGCCGTTGCGCAGCACGATGATCTCGCTGCCGTGATAGGTCTTCAGGGGCTCCGGCGCGCTGTCCAGGCTGACCCGCACCGTCTCCCGCAGCAGATCCACGCTCTTGACGTTGCCGGGGCCGTCCGGCGTCTGGACGAAGGACTCCGCCTTGGGCATCCGCCTGGACGCGTCCTCATAGACGTTCTGCTCGTACTTCAGGCAGCACATGAGCCGGCCGCAGGTGCCGGAGATCTTGGTGGGGTTCAGGCTCAGGTTCTGGGTCTTGGCCATCTTGATGGACACGGGCAGAAAACCGTCCAGGAACTGGGAGCAGCAGAAGGGGCGGCCGCAGATGCCAAGGCCTCCGATCATCTTGGCCTCGTCCCGGACGCCGATCTGCCGCAGCTCGATGCGGGCCCGGAACACGCCGGCCAGATCCCGCACCAGCTCCCGGAAGTCCACCCGGCCGTCGGCGGTGAAGTAGAAGACGATCTTGCTGCCGTCAAAGCTGGCGGAGACGTTCACCAGCTTCATCTCCAGCTTGTGGGCGGCGATCTTCTTCTCGCAGATGTCGAAGGCCTCGCTCTCCCGTTTCCGGTTGTTCTCCACCGTGCGGCGGTCCGCATCGGTGGCCAGGCGCACCATGGGGCTCAGCGGCTTGACGATGGCGCTGTCCTCCACCTCGTGGTTGCCCTCCGTGCAGGTGGCGAACTCAATGCCCGCGGCGGTCTCCACGATCACCTGGTCCCCCATTTTCACCTGGTTCCCCGCAGGGTCGAAATAGTAATTTTTGCAGCCGCCCCGAAAGCGGACGCTGATGACTTCAGTCAAAGGATACCCTCCAATTCCACCGCCAGGGCCCCCAGCACGTGGCCGGTGCCCACATTGTAGGCGCACTCCCCGCGGTACTTCTGTAACAGTTCTATTGTGCGCATGATCTGGTGTTTTGTCAAGTTTTTCGCCAGGACCGGCGCGATCTCCCGGCAGCTCTCCTCCGGCGTCTGCCCGTAGATGGCCAGCAGCGCCGCCGCGCAGAGGGTCCGGCTTCGGTCCAGCAGGGCGGCCAGCTCCTCCCGGCTCAGCTTCCGCCGCTCCAGCCGCACCGCCAGCTCCGTCACGGCTCCCCGCCTGCGGGATGCCAGACGGCGGCACAGCTCCTCCGCCGTCTTGTCCCCATCGTCCGCGCTCTCCGCCGCCGGATGCAGCTTGATCTCCACGCACCGGGACCGGAGCGTCCGCAGCACCGCGGCGCTGTTCTCCGCGCAGAAGAGGAACGCCGCGTAGGGCGGCCCCTCCTCCACCACCTTCAAAAGCACGTTCTGGTCCTGTTCTGTCAGCAGCGCGCAGTCGGGGAACACGTACACCTTCCGCGCTCCCTCGTTGGGGCGGATATAGGCGTCCGCCCGGAGGTCCCGCACCACGTCCACGGCGATGTTCTTGTGGTCCGGGTCCCGGACCGTGATGACGTCCGGGTGGATGTCCGCCAGGACCTTTCGGCAGGCCGGACAGGCGCCGCAGGGGCGGGCGCCCTCCCCGGCGCACTCCATGGCAGCGGCGGCGAACCGGGCGGCGGCCTCCCGATCCCCGCTGCCTGTGAACAGCAGGGCGTGGGACAGCGTGCCCCGGGTGGCGGCCTCCCGGATCCGGACGGCTGCCGGATCATCCGCCCGCAGGCCGAGTGGGGACATGGCGCACGCTCCTTTCCGCAGGCGGCCGGCCATGCCGGACTCTCCGCCGTATCTGCGGTCCTATTGTAGCACGGATCCGGGAAAAATGGAAGAACGTAAACATTTTCCTTGTTGCGCAACGGTTAATTGGTTGGATTGCACAAATATTTGTGAAAACATTCCAGCTTCCTCCTGATTTCTTAGCATTTTTATGTATTGTTTTCCAAAAAAATTCCCAATATAATAGTATCGTTATTTCAGATGCTAATCGTTTAACCGCTGGTCAGGGTCCATTCGGCTTCCGGCCGCGGCAAGAAAGAGAGGTTTTTGGACAACATGAGCAAAAAATACGTGTATCTCTTTTCCGAGGGCAACGCCAACATGCGGGAGCTGCTGGGCGGCAAGGGCGCCAACCTGGCGGAGATGACCAACATCGGCCTGCCGGTGCCCCAGGGCTTCACCATCACCACCGAGGCCTGCACCCAGTACTATGAGGACGGCCGCCAGATCAACAGCGAGATCCAGGCCGAGATCATGGAGTATGTGGCCAAGCTGGAGGAGATCACCGGCAAGAAGTTCGGCGATGTGGAGAACCCCCTGCTGGTCTCCGTCCGCTCCGGCGCCCGGGCCTCCATGCCCGGCATGATGGACACCATCCTGAACCTGGGCCTGAACGAGGACGTGGTGGACGTGCTGGCCAAGAAGTCCGGCAACCCCCGCTGGGCCTGGGACTGCTACCGCCGCTTCATCCAGATGTACTCCGACGTGGTCATGGAGGTGGGCAAGAAGTACTTCGAGCAGCTCATCGACCAGATGAAGGAGAAGCGCGGCGTCACCCAGGACGTGGAGCTGACCGCCGACGATCTGAAGGAGCTGGCCGGCCAGTTCAAGGCCGAGTACAGGTCCAAGATCGGCGCCGACTTCCCCACCGACCCTGTGGAGCAGCTGATGGGCGCCATCAAGGCCGTGTTCCGCTCCTGGGACAACCCCCGCGCCAACGTGTACCGCCGGGACAACGACATCCCCTACTCCTGGGGCACCGCTGTCAACGTGCAGTCCATGGCCTTCGGCAACATGGGCGACGACTGCGGCACCGGCGTGGCCTTCACCCGCAACCCCGCCACCGGCGAGAAGAAGCTCTTCGGCGAGTTCCTGACCAACGCCCAGGGCGAGGACGTGGTGGCCGGCATCCGGACCCCCATGCCCATCAGCGAGATGAGCGAGAAGTTCCCCGAGGCCTTCGCCCAGTTCGAAAACGTCTGCAGGACCCTGGAGGACCACTACCGGGATATGCAGGACATGGAGTTCACCGTGGAGCACGGCAAGCTCTACATGCTGCAGACCCGCAACGGCAAGCGCACCCCCGCCGCCGCCCTGAAGATCGCCTGCGACCTGGTGGACGAGGGGCAGATCTCCGAGAAGCGGGCCGTGGCCATGATCGATCCCCGCACGCTGGACACCCTGCTCCACCCCCAGTTCGACGCCGAGGTGCTGAAGAAGACCCCCGTCATCGGCAGCGCCCTGGCCGCCTCTCCCGGCGCCGCCTGCGGCAAGATCGTCTTCACCGCTGAGGACGCCAAGGAGTGGGCCGAGCGGGGCGAGAAGGTGGTCCTGGTCCGGCTGGAGACCTCTCCCGAGGACATTGAGGGCATGAAGGCCGCCCAGGGCATCCTGACCGTCCGCGGCGGCATGACCTCTCACGCGGCCGTGGTGGCCCGCGGCATGGGCAAGTGCTGCGTCTCCGGCTGCGGCGCCATCGCCATGGACGAGGAGAACAAGCAGTTCACCCTGGCCGGCAAGACCTTCCATGAGGGCGACTGGCTCTCCATCGACGGCTCCACCGGCAAGATCTACGACGGCGCCATCCCCACGGTGGACGCCTCCATCGGCGGCGAGTTCGGCCGGGTCATGGGCTGGGCCGACCAGTACCGCCGCCTGAAGGTCCGCACCAACGCGGACACCCCCCACGACGCCGCCCAGGCCCGCACCTTCGGCGCCGAGGGCATCGGCCTGTGCCGCACCGAGCACATGTTCTTCGACGCGGACCGCATCCCCGCCATCCGGGAGATGATCTGCTCCGACACCGCCGAGCAGCGCGCCAAGGCCCTGGCCAAGCTGGAGCCCATGCAGCAGAGCGACTTCGAGGGCATCTACGAGGCCATGGAGGGCCTGCCCGTCACCATCCGCTTCCTGGATCCCCCCCTGCACGAGTTCGTCCCCACCGATGAGGCCGACATCGAGCAGCTGGCCCGCGACATGGGCAAGACCGTGGCGGAGATCAAGGCCATCATCGCCGGCCTCCACGAGTTCAACCCCATGATGGGCCACCGCGGCTGCCGTCTGGCCGTCACCTATCCCGAGATCGCCGCCATGCAGACCCGGGCCGTCATCAAGGCCGCCCTGAACGTCCAGGCCAAGCACCCCGAGTGGACCATGGTGCCCGAGATCATGATCCCCCTGGTGGGCGAGGCCAAGGAGCTCAAGTACGTCAAGGGCGTCGTGACCGAGACCGCCGACGCCATCATCAAGGAGGCCGGCTCCGACATGAAGTACCTGGTGGGTACCATGATCGAGATCCCCCGCGCCGCCCTGACCGCCGATGAGATCGCCAAGCAGGCCGACTTCTTCTCCTTCGGCACCAACGACCTGACTCAGATGACCTTCGGCTTCAGCCGCGACGACGCCGGCAAGTTCCTGGACGCCTACTACGACAAGAAGATCTACGAGAACGATCCCTTCGCCAAGCTGGACCAGATCGGCGTGGGCCGGCTGGTGGACATGGCCTGCAAGCTGGGCCGCTCCGTCAACCCCGACCTGCACCTGGGCGTGTGCGGCGAGCACGGCGGCGACCCCTCCAGCGTGGAGTTCTTCCACCGGACGGGCCTGGACTACGTGTCCTGCTCTCCCTTCCGTGTGCCCATCGCCCGCCTCGCTGCCGCTCAGGCCGCCATCAAGGACGAGAAGTAAGGAACGTCTCCAAACCTCATACCCAAAAGAAGCACCGCCCCGGCTCACTGAGCCGGGGCGGTGTTTCTTTCGATCTCATGTCTGTGTCTCAGAGCGGTGCTTTTCGGAGGCGGGCCGTTCTGCGCCTCCCGCCGTCTGTCCGCGCCCAGGCCGTCGCCCTCACTTCCCCGTGGGCATGAAGGGCCGGAGGACGCCGGCCACCGCGGAGATGGGCATGGTCTGGAGGTAGATCCGCCCGGGGCCGGTGATGACGGTGTTGAAGATCCCCTCGCCGCCGAAGACCATGTTCTTCACGCCGGGCACCGTCTGGATCTCCATGGAGCAGGTGGCCTCCATGGCGGCCAGATATCCGGTGTCCACCACCATGGACTGCCCCGGCGCCAGGTCGTACTCCACCACATGGCCGTCAAACTCCGTGAAGGCCGTGCCGCTGCCGGAGAGCTTCTGCATGATGAAGCCCTCGCCGCCGAAGATGCCGGCCCCTATCTTCTTCTGGAAGAACACGGACAGCTGCACCGTCTCCTCGCTGGCCAAAAAGCCGCTCTTCTGGACGATCAGCTCCCGGCCGGGGCCGATGTCGAAGGCACGGATGCTGCCGGGAAAGCTGGATGCGAAGGCGATCATGCCGGGGCCGCCCTGGGCGGTGTAGCGGTTCTGGAAGATGGAGTCGCCGGAGAACATCCGGCCCAGGGCCTTGCCCAGGCCGCCGTTGGTGGAGGTCTCCATCTTCATGTTGGGGCTCATCCAGCTCATACTGCCCCGCTCGGTGATCATGGCCTCACCGGCGTTCAGCTGGCAGATGACGACGGGCAGCGTATCGCCGCGGATCTGATATTCCATGGGTCATCCTCCTTGTTCCGGCCGCCGTGCGGCCTGTTTCCTCCATTGTATCCGACGGACCGCGGCGTTGTCAATCCCGCTCACACGTCGTCCGGGATGCCCACCCGCAGGTAGAAGCGGTGCATGAACCCGAAGGTGAACCCGCCGGGCAGCATCCCGTTGACGAACAGGGCCATCAGGACGCCCACGCCGGTGTCGAAGATCCGGTTGAGGGCGTAGGAGACGTAGGTCTCGACAGGGGTGTTGAACAGGATGATGCAGAGGACCACCCCGCCCGGCTGGACGCCGCCCACCCAGACCAGCTGGCAGGCCAGGATCAACACCACCACGCCCACAAAGGTCAGGGGGATCAGGAACCAGCGGCTGCCGCCGTCGGGGAAAAGGGCGGCATAGACCGCGAACAGCCCCATGCCGATGAAGCCCCCCACCAGGGTGCCGAAGAAGCGGTTGCCGCCGTGGAGCTTGCTGGTGCCGTAGTCGCTGCCCATGCCGAAGATGGCGCCGATGCAGGCAAAGGCGGGGCTCCGGTCAAAAAAGAAGTAGAGCAGGGCGCACAGCGCGGCCGCCAGGGCCGTCTTGAAGGTGCGCAGTCCCACGCCGGGGAGGTGGTGCCGGTCTTTGGTTCCCATAGGTCCCTCCTGTGAAGCGGTGATGTGGATATGCCTATTTTACAGGGAATTTTCTCCATTTACAAGGGGGTCCTCCCGTTTCCGGCAGACGGCCGGTCACGCCTCCGGCTGCGCCGGCCGGTGCTCCCACATCAGGAAAAACACCGCCAGCTGGAAGGCCGCCGGGATCAGCACCGCCGCCCGGGGCGCTCCGGGCGCCAGCACCGCGCCCAAAACCGCGCCCAGGATGAAGCAGCCGATCACCGCAAAGTAGCACCCGGCGCGCCGCAGCAGCGCCCGGTCGTGCTGTGTCAGCCCGTGGAACAGGGCGTCCGTGCCGCTGCGCAGGTTCCCGGTGCACATGGTGGAGGCAAAGGGGTAGCCCCGGACCTTCCGGAACGTCTCCACCTGCAGGGCGCAAACGAAGGACACCAGCACGTTCACCGCGCTGTCCCACTCCCCCACCGGGATCAGGGCCGCCGCCCCCAGGGCCAGGATCTCCGCCAGCAGCACCGTATGCCGCCAGTGGAAGCGGCCGGGATGCCGGTGCAGCAGCTTCACCGCCTCCGCCACCAGCACGCCCAGGGCGAAGGCCCCGATGGGGGCCAGATACGACGCAGCCTCCGCCCACCGGCCCTCCGCCGCCCGGATCCCCAGCAGCACCATATTCCCGGTCTGGGCGTTGGCGAACACCCCGCCCCGGCAGAGGTAGGTATATGCGTCCAGAAAGCCGCCGGCCAGGGCCAGCAGCGCCGCCGCGGCGAAGGAGTCCGAGGGCTGCCGCTCTCTTTGGTCCATCTGTGTTCTCTCCTTCCGCACCGGAGGCGGGCGCGCTGTCCGCGCGTCCGCCTCCGGAGTTTTTTCTCAGTATTCCACCGTGCCGGTGTAGACCAGCTTGGCGTCGCCGGTGAGGGTGACCTTCTCGTCGGTGTAGTTCACCACCAGGTCGCCGCCCCGGACCCGGACCGTGATGTCCCGGCCCTTCTCGCACTGGCCCGTGGCCACTGCCGCCACCACCGCCGCGCAGGCGCCGGTGCCGCAGGCCAGGGTCTCGCCGCTGCCCCGCTCCCAGACGCGCATCTTGATGGTGCTGGGGTTCACCACCCGGATGAACTCCGTGTTGATCCGGTCCGGGAAGTAGCGGGCGTGCTCGAACTGAGGCCCGATCCGGGCCACGTCCACGCCGTCCACCCGGGGGCAGAACACCACGCAGTGGGGGTTGCCCATGTCCACGCAGGTGATGCGCCAGGACTGGCCCCCGATCTCCGCCGGCCAGTCCACCACCTGGCGGGCCGGGATGTTCAGGTGCAGGGCCGCCGTGTCCAGCGTGGCGTAGCCCATGTCCACGCAGGCGGAGGTCACCTTGCCGTCGGTGGTGTACACCCGGACGGTCTTGGTGCCCTTGTCCGTCTCAATGGTCATCTCCTCGCTGCGGACGATGCCGTTGTCATAGAGGTACTTGGCCATGCACCGCAGGGCGTTGCCGGCCATGGAGCCCTCGGACCCGTCGGCGTTGAACATCCGCATCCTCGCATCCGCCTTCCGGGATTTCTCCATGAGGATGATGCCGTCGGCGCCGATGCCGTAGTGCCGGTCGCAGAGGGTGACGCACAGCGACTCCGGGCAGGTGATCTCACCGTGGAAGTCCTCCAGGAAGATGTAGTCGTTGCCGCAGGTCTGCATCTTGGCGAAGGGCAGCTTCTGCCGCTCCGTCCGCAGGTTGCAGATGTCGATGAGCTCCGTGTTGCCCTGGTTGTAGCGGCTGGCCAGGATGTCTGTCAGGGCGCCGGCGGTGTCCAGGCTGGTGAGGCAGGGGATGCCCAGCTGGACGCACCGGTGGTTCAGATGGATGAAGTCCCGGATGTACTCCGGCTCTGTGGAGCCGGTGAGGATCACATAGTCGATCTCCCCGTTCTCCAGCAGCTGGAAGACCCGGTTGTCCTTGCCCAGCTTGCCCACGATCTCCACATCGGTGCCCAGGCGGCCGATCTCCCGGGCGGTGCCGTCGGTGGCGTAGAGCTTGAAGCCCATCTCGTCCAGCTTCCGGGCGATGTCCACGATCTCCGGCTGGTCCCGCCGGTTGACGGAGATCAGCACGCCGCCGTGGCTGGCCTTCTCCACCTTGTAGCCGGCGGAGACCAGGCCCTTGAACATCGCCTCCTGCAGGTCCTTGCCCAGGCCCAGCACCTCGCCGGTGGACTTCATCTCCGGGGACAGGGCGGCGTTGGCGTCGGTGATCTTCTCAAAGGAGAACACGGGCACCTTCACGGCCACATAGGGCGGCTGCGGGTAGAGCCCGGTGCCGTAGCCCAGGGACTTCAGGGGCTGGCCCACCATGACCCGGGTGGCCAGGTCCACCATGGGCACGCCGGTGACCTTGGAGATATAGGGCACGGTCCGGCTGGCCCGGGGGTTCACCTCGATGACGTACAGCTCCCCCTGGTAGATCAGGTACTGGATGTTGATGAGGCCCCGGGTCTTCAGGCTCAGCGCCAGCTTCTCCGAGCAGTCGATGATGGTCCGCAGCATCTTGTCGCCGATGGAGAAGGGCGGATAGACGGCGATGGAGTCGCCGGAGTGGACGCCGGTGCGCTCGATGTGCTGCATGACGCCGGGGATCAGCACGTCGGTGCCGTCGGAGATGACGTCCACCTCCAGCTCCTTGCCCATCAGGTACTGGTCCACCAGCACGGGGTTCTCGATCTTGCCGGAGAGGATGATCTCCATGTACCGGCGGACCTCCTCGTCGTTGTGGGCGATGACCATGTTCTGGCCGCCGATGACATAGGAGGGCCGCAGCAGCACGGGATAGCCCAGCTCGTTTGCGGCGGAGAGCGCCTCGTCCATGCCCAGGACGCCCCGGCCCGCGGCCCGCTTGATGTGGAACCGCTCCAGCAGCTCGTCGAACCGCTCCCGGTCCTCCGCCATGTCGATGGACTCGGCGCTGGTGCCCATGATGGTGACGCCGTGGCTGTCCAGGAATTTCGTCAGCTTGATGGCCGTCTGTCCGCCGAAGGCCACCACCACGCCCACCGGCTTCTCCACGGCGATGATGTGCATCACATCCTCCGGGTACAGGGGCTCGAAGTACAGCCGGTCGGCGGTGTCGTAGTCGGTGGAGACGGTCTCCGGGTTGTTGTTGACGATGACCACGTCATAGCCCAGCTCCTTCAGCGTCCACACGCAGTGGACGGAGGAGTAGTCGAACTCGATGCCCTGGCCGATGCGGATGGGGCCGGAGCCCAGCACCATGATGACGGGCTTGCCGGACCGGGGGAAGGTCCGGGACTCGCAGTAATGGTCGTAGGTGGAGTAGAAATAGGGGGTCTCCGCGTCGAACTCGGCGCCGCAGGTGTCCACCATCTTGTACACGGCGTCCCGGTGGGGGGGCAGCTCCCCGCCGCCGGAGAGGCGGCGCAGCGTCTCGTCGGGATAGCCCAGGCGCTTGCCCTCCTCGTAGAGCTCCTCCGTCAGGCCGTGGGCGATGGAGGCCTCGAACTCCGCCATCTTCCGGAGCTTGTTCAGGAACCAGCGGTCGATCTTCGTGATGTCGTGGATCTCATCCACGGTGACGCCGGACTTGAGGGCCTCGAACACGGTGAAGATCCGGTGGTCGTCCACCCGCTCCAGCCGCTCCCGGATGGGGGCGTCGTCCCCGTGGTCCGGCTTCCGGTTCAGGGAGTCCTGGCCGATCTCCGCGCCCCGGACGGCCTTCATCAGCGCCATCTCAAAGCTGGGGGCGATGGCCATGACCTCGCCGGTGGCCTTCATCTGGGTGCCCAGGCGGCGGCTGGCGTCGGCGAACTTGTCAAAGGGCCACTTGGGCATCTTCACCACGATGTAGTCCAGCGTGGGCTCGAAGCAGGCGCAGGTCTTGCCGGTGATGTCGTTTTTGATCTCGTCCAGGGTGTAGCCCAGGGCGATCTTGGTGGTGATCTTGGCGATGGGGTAGCCGGTGGCCTTGGAGGCCAGGGCCGAGGAGCGGGACACGCGGGGGTTCACCTCGATGACCGCGTACTCGAAGCTCTCCGGGTTCAATGCCAGCTGCACGTTGCAGCCGCCCACGATCCCCAGGTGGGCGATGATGTCCAGAGACGCCTTGCGGAGCATCTGGAACTCCCGGTCCGCCAGGGTCTGGGTGGGGGCCACCACGATGGAGTCGCCGGTGTGGACGCCCACCGGGTCCAGGTTCTCCATGGAGCAGACGGCGATGACGTTGCCCACGGAGTCCCGCATGGTCTCGAACTCGATCTCCTTCCAGCCGAAGATGGCCTTCTCCACCAGGATCTGGGTGATGGGGGACGCGTCCAGGCCGGTGCCGGCGATGATCTTCAGCTCCTCGGGGTCGTTGGCCGCGCCGCCGCCGGCGCCGCCCAGGGTGAAGGCGGGCCGGACGATGACCGGGTAGCCGATTTTTTCCGCCACCGCCAGGGCGTCCTCCACGGTCTCCGCGATGTCGGAGGCGATGACCGGCTGGCCGATCTCCGCCATGGCCTCCTTGAAGAGCTCCCGGTCCTCCGCCCGGGAGATGACCGCCGCGTCGGTGCCCAGCAGCCGGACGCCCTGGGCCTCCAGGAAGCCCTCCTTGTCCAGCTGCATGGCCAGGGTCAGTCCCGTCTGGCCCCCCAGGCCCGCCAGGATGGAGTCGGGCCTCTCCTTCCGGATGATGCGCTTGACGGTCTCCACCGTCAGGGGCTCCAGGTAGATCTCATCCGCCATGGCCTGGTCGGTCATGATGGTGGCGGGGTTGGAGTTGCACAGCACCACATTGACCCCCGCCTCCTTCAGGATGCGGCAGGCCTGGGCGCCGGCGTAGTCGAACTCCGCCGCCTGGCCGATGACGATGGGGCCGGAGCCGATAACCAATACCTTCTTGATGCTCGTATCCAGCGGCATTACCGGTCACCCCCTTTCATCAGCTCCACGAATTGGTCAAACAGGAATCCCGTGTCCTTGGGTCCGGTGCAGGCCTCCGGGTGGAACTGGACCGTGAAGGCCCGCTGCTCCGGATAGTCGATGCCCTCGCAGGTGCCGTCGTTGGCGTTGACGAAGCGGACCTTCCCCAGCTTCACGGTGCCGCCGTCCACGGCGTAGCCGTGGTTCTGGCTGGTGATGTAGGTGCGCACGCCGTTCAGGTCCCGCACCGGCTGGTTCACGCCCCGGTGGCCGTATTTCAGCTTATAGGTGCTCCCTCCCGCGGCCAGGGCCGTCAGCTGGTGGCCCAGGCAGATGCCGAACAGGGGGACCTTTCCCAGGAGCTTCTGGATCTGGCTGATCTGGTAGACGTTCTCCGCCGGGTCTCCGGGGCCGTTGGAGAGCATGATGCCGTCGGGCTCCGCCGCCAGCACCTCCTCGGCGCTGACCGTGGCCGGCAGGACGGTGACGGTGCAGCCCCGCTTCTGCAGCTCCCGGACGATGTTGTGCTTGGCGCCGTAGTCGATGAGGCTCACCCGGAACCGCTCCTCTCCCTCCGCCGGGTGGACAGAGGGCTCCCTGCAGGTCACCGCCTCCACAACGCCCGTCACCGCATAGGTCACCACCGGCTCCAGGTCCGCCGGGACGGCATCGCAGATGCAGGCGTTCATGACGCCGTGCTCCCGGATGATGCGGGTCAGCTCCCGGGTGTCCACGCCGTACAGGCCCGGCACGCCCCGCTCCTTCAGGAACGTGTCCAGATCCCCCCGGCAGCGGAAGTTGGAGGGGTCCTCACACCACTCCCGGACCACGTAGCCCTTCACGCAGCACGCCCCCTCGAAGTCCTCGGGGATGATGCCGTAGTTGCCGATCAGGGGATACGTCTGCATGACGATCTGCCCCGCGTAGCTGGGGTCCGTCAGCGTCTCGATGTAGCCGCACATGCCGGTGGTGAACACCAGCTCGCCCACGGTGTCCTCGGTGCTGCCGAAGCGAAGCCCCTCAAACACCTGGCCGTCCTGCAATACCAGATATCCTTTCTTCATGCGTTCCTCCACTCCTCCGGCCCCCGGCCGGAAAAATCCCTATTAGGGATATTATGCCGTTTTTTGGCGGAACCGTCAATCCCTCCCCCGGCAAATGGGGTAGAGTTTTCCGCAGAATGGATGCCGCTTTTTGTGCAAATCCGCAGAGGTCGACCTATCTCACGCAAGCGGACCGGTCCCGGTTGCAAGATCCCGGCCGGAGGACTATACTGGAGGCAGCCGCCGGAGGCCGGCGGCCCACTCTGTGAGAGGAAGGTGCGTTTCCGTGCTCTATCTGCGATCCTTTCAAATGCTCACCCGGCAGGATGAGGAGGGGTTCTTCTCCAACGCCGCCGACCCCCGGAACCGGCGCACCTGCTACACCACCAAGTACCCCTTCCATGTGTTCCGGTACCGGCAACTGCCGGCATTCACCTTTGAACCGGTGACCATCTTCTATGGCGGCAACGGCAGCGGAAAATCCACCATCCTCAACGTCATGGCGGACGCCCTGGGACTGCGGCGGGGCGCTGTGTACAACCGCAGCGACTTCTTCGGAGACTACGTGTCCCTCTGCCGCAGCGAGCACGGCGCCATCCCGCCGGAGAGCCGGATCATCACCAGCGACGATGTGTTCGACCACCTGCTGGATGTCCGCTGCATCAACGCGGGCATCGACACCGCCCGGGCCCGGCTGCTGGACCAGTATGTGACGGACCGGCATGGGAAAAACATCCTCAGGTCCCTGGACGACTACGAGAGCTGGCGCCGCCGGGCGGACGCCCAGTCCATGTCCCAGTCCCGTTTTCTCAGGGAGCACCTGATGGAAAATGTGGAGGAGCGGTCCAACGGAGAGAGCGCCCTGGACTTTTTCACCCAGTCCATCAGAGAGAACGCCCTGTACCTTCTGGACGAGCCGGAGAACAGCCTCTCCGCCGCCATGCAGCTGAAGCTGAAGGGCTTTCTGGAGGACTCCGCCCGGTTCTTCGGCTGCCAGCTGGTGCTGGCCACCCACTCCCCCTTCCTGCTGTCCATGGAGGGGGCGAAGATCTACGACCTGGACCAGACGCCGCCCCGCCCCCGTCCCTGGACGGAGCTGGAGAACGTGCGGGTCTGGCGTGACTTTTTCCGGGAGCGGGAGACGGATTTCCGCAGCACATGAAGCGAGCGCCGCAGGCGATGCCTGCGGCGCTCTTGCTGATCGGCCGGCGTCACTCGTCCAGCTTGAGCACCGCCAGAAACGCCTCCGTGGGGATCTGGACAGAGCCCAAACTCCGCATTTTCTTTTTGCCCTCCTTCTGCTTTTCCAGCAGCTTCTTTTTGCGGGTGATGTCGCCGCCGTAGCACTTGGCCAGCACGTCCTTGCGCATGGCCTTGACGGTCTCCCGGGCGATGACCCGGCCGCCGATGGCCGCCTGGACCGGCACCTCGAACAGCTGCCGGGGGATGTTCTCCTTCAGCTTCTCACACAGCCGCCGGGCCCGGGGGTACGCCTTGTCCCTGTGGGCGATGAAGCTCAGGGCGTCCACCATCTCGCCGTTCAGCTTCATGTCCACCTTCACCAGCTCGCTGGGCCGGTAGCCGGACAGCTCGTAGTCCAGGGAGGCATAGCCCTTGGTGTTGGCCTTCAGCGCGTCGAAGAAGTCGTAGATGATCTCGTTGAGGGGCATCTGGTAGTGGAGCTCCACCAGGTTGGTGTCCAGGTACTGCATATCCTTGAACTCGCCCCGGCGGTCCTGGCACATGGGCATGATGTTGCCCACGAACTCGTTGGGGGCGATGATGTTCACCTTCACATAGGGCTCCTCCGCGTGCTCGATCACCGCCGGGTCCGGGTAGTTGTGGGGGTTGTCCACCGCCACCATGGTGCCGTCGGTCTTGTACACGTGGTAGATGACGGAGGGCAGGGTGGTCACCAGGTCCAGGTCGAACTCCCGCTCCAGCCGCTCCTGGATGACCTCCATGTGGAGCATCCCCAAAAAGCCGCACCGGAAGCCGAAGCCCAGGGCCACGGAGCTCTCCGGCTCAAAGCTCAGGGAGGCGTCGTTGAGCTGGAGCTTCTCCAGCGCGTCCCGCAGGTCCGGGTACTTGCTCCCGTCCTCGGTGTAGATGCCGCAGTAGACCATGGGCTGCACGGGCCGGTAGCCGGGCAGGGCCTCCGCCGTGGGGGCGGCGGCGTCGGTGACGGTGTCGCCCACCCGGGTGTCCTTCACGTTCTTGATGGAGGCGGTGAAGTAGCCCACCTCGCCGGCCCGGAGCTCCCCGCAGGGCTCCATGCCCAGGGGCAGCAGATGGCCGCACTCGATCACCTGGTACGATGCGCCGGAGGCCATCATCTTCACGGTCTGGCCGGTGCGGAGGGTGCCCTCCATGATCCGGAAATAGACGATGACACCCTTGTAGGGGTCGTACTGGCTGTCAAAGATCAGGGCCTTCAGGGGGGCCGCCGGGTCCCCCTTGGGCGCCGGGACATTGCGCACGATATCCTCCAGCACGGCGTCGATGTTGAGCCCCAGCTTGGCGGAGATCTCCGGCGCGTCCAGGGCGGGCAGGCCGATGATGTCCTCCACCTCGTGCTTGGCCTTCTGGGGGTCCGCCGCCGGCAGGTCGATCTTGTTGAACACCGGCAGGATCTCCAGGTCGTGCTCCATGGCCAGATACGTGTTGGCCAGGGTCTGGGCCTCCACGCCCTGGGTGGCGTCCACCACCAGCACCGCGCCCTCGCAGGCGGCCAGAGACCGGGATACCTCGTAGTTGAAGTCCACGTGGCCCGGGGTGTCGATGAGGTTCAGCTCATAGTCCTCCCCGTCCTGGGCGTGGTACGTCAGCCGGACGGCCCGGGCCTTGATGGTGATGCCCCGCTCCCGCTCCAGGTCCATGTTGTCCAGCAGCTGAGACTCCATCTCCCGGGCGGAGACGGCGTTGCACTTCTCCAGTAGCCGGTCCGCCAGCGTGGACTTGCCGTGATCGATGTGGGCGATAATGGAAAAATTTCGGATGTTGGATTGCTTTGTCATATACGGTGATCCTCCATCGGCAGGTCCACGCAAGGCCCGCCGCGCGGGCCCGGCGCGGAGCGCCGTAAATTCAAATCATAGGGGCCCCCGCCGCGCCCCGCGCGGTGGGGAGAGGACGAGCAGCGAAGGGAGCGAGCCCTGCCCGTCAGGGCGGGGCGAGGGATCCGGAGCTTGCGAGGACGACGGGGTCCCCGCCGCGCCCCGCGCGGTGGGGAGAGGACGAGCGGCGGAAGGACCGGGCTTTACCCGGCAGAGTCAGGCGCGGCATCTTCGGCCCGCGCAGCCGCGTGCTCCGCGTTCCATTGGACCCAGAAGTCCTCGTCCCAGAACTGATCATAGGGATAGTTTACCACAAACTCCCGCCAGCCGGCGAGGGTCTCCTCCAGATTTTCCGCCGTCAGCCGGCCCTCGTCCGCCCGGAGCATGGCGAGGATCTCCCGGCACACCTGTCCGGAGTGGTGGATGTAGTCGCAGTAGTTGTCCAGGTCCGTGACGATGTCCCCGTTCATCAGGTAGCCGTAGAGCCTCACGTTGTCATAGGGCAGCAGCGTCTCCGCGGCCTGCCGGACGGCGGACAGCACCGCGTCCACCCGCCCCTCCCGGGTGACCTTGTCCCAGAAGAGCATGCTGTAGGGCGGCAGGAAGAAGTCGAACTCCGTCTCCGGATGGGCCGTGACCCATTCCAGCGCCACGTCCAGGTTGTCCGCCACATTGGCCCGGTAGGCGTCCTCCGGCAGCGTCTGCGCCGCGGTCTCCGGCCGGTCATAGTTCTCCAGGGCGGTCATGTGGTTCCACCACTGGTCCTTGTCCCAGGTGAAGCCCTCGTCGATGGTGTCTCCCTCCCCCCGGCTGTTGGCCAGGAGGGTGTAGGCGCTGTAGTACAGGGTGTCCTTGTTCAGCAGATACTGGATGTCGTCCAGGGGGTTGGCGTTGTAGAGGTAGTCCGGCATGGCGGAGGTGACGCCGCTCTCGTCCCGGATCAGGGTGTTCAGGTCCATGCCGAAGATCACCCGCTCCGGGCTCTGGGCCCGGAAGAGGACCTCCATCACCCGGTCGAATTCGCTGTAGTACCCGTCGGGGATGGTGAGCCGCACCGCGGAGGTGCCGAAGGTCTCCCCGATCCAGCTGGCGCGGTAGTTGGCGGCCATGGAGGTGCCCAGGAGCACCGTGTCCGCCTCCACATTTTTGGCCAGGCCCGCCATCTGATACCGCTCGTTGAAGAGGATGGGCTGCCACCTGTCCGGCACCCGGTAATAGAGGCAGGGGTCCACCGCGTACACGAAGGCGCCGCAGAGGGCCAGCAGGGCGAGAAGACACGCCAAGAGGCCGCAGACCCAGCGGCGATATGCTTGCTTCATACGGCCCTCCTCAGAAGTTGGAATAGATGAAGGTGGTGACGCCGGTGAAGGACAGCACGCACCAGAGCGTCAGCGCCGTCAGGGCCGCCCCCAGGCGGAGGGTGGGGCGGAACGTCTCCATCCGATGGATCACGTTCCGGGGCCAAAGGGCGGCGGCCATGCCGGCGCCGTACAGCCCCGCTGTCAGCAGGATGTTCTTCCAGGGGGTGAGGGCGGGCAGGAGCATCTGCACCGCGCTGATCTCCTCGGTGAACAGGCCCTCCAGCAGCCAGGGCTCCGGCTTGGAAAGGCCGCCGGTGACGGCCCGGCAGAGCAGCTCCAGAGCGCCGGCGCAGTCCGGTGCCCGGAAGAACACCCAGGCGAGGTTGACGAACAGGAACGTCAGCCCCCAGCGCAGCAGGAAGGGCAGATAGTCCCGGCCCCTGCCCCAGGCCCGCTCGGCGATCTGGGCCAGGCCGTGGAGGGCGCCCCAGACCAGGAACGTCCACCCGGCCCCGTGCCACAGGCCGCTGACCAGAAAGATGATGAGGATGTTGAGATACGTCCGTGCCGTGCCCCGGCGGCTGCCCCCCAGGGGGAAGTACAGGCACTCCCGCAGGAAGGTGGTCAGGGTGATGTGCCAGCGCTTCCAGAACTCCGTGACGGAGGCGGCCCGGTAGGGGGAGTCGAAGTTCACCGGCAGCCGCAGGCCGAAGAGCCGGGCCACGCCCGCGGCGATGTCACAGTAGCCGGAGAAGTCAAAGTACAGCTGGAGGGTGTAGCCCAGGATCACCAGCCAGGCCGACGGGGCGCTCAGGTCCCCCAGCCGGGCCCAGCCGTTGTTCACCACGGTGCCGAAGGCGTCCGCCAGCAGCACCTTCTTGATGGTGCCGCAGCAGATGGCGTAGACGCCGGCGGCCGCGTCTGACCAGTCCGGCCGCAGGAAGCTCTCTCCCCGCAGCTGGGGGAAGAACCCCTCCGGCCGCAGGATGGGCCCGGAGGTGACAGTGGGGAAGAACAGGCCGTAGAGCAGCAGGGAGTCCCCCGCCGCCGGGACATATTCTCCCGTACAGACCTCCTTCAGCAGCCACAGCTGCTGGAAGGTGAAGAAGCTCAGCCCCAGGGGCGCCCAGCCCACGTCCACCGCGCCGCCGGTGAAAAAGCCCAGGTACTTGAAGCCCGCCAGCACCGCGATGTGGTACGCGCAGGCCAAGGCCAATGTCCGGCGGCGGTCCCCGCCGTTCCGGCCCATCCGCCGGACGGCCCAGGCGGTGACGCCGATGCCCAGCAGCAGACAGACAAGGCCCCCCAGCACCACGGTCCATCCGCCGGGGCCCAGCAGGTAAAAGAGGGCGGAGGCCGCCGTCAGCAGCGCCGCCCCGGTCCGGGGGCTCCGCCGCCCGGCGGTCAGGCACACCGCCAGCGCCAGCGCCAGAAAGGCCCAGAAGCCCAGAGACTGAAAGCTCATCTGTCCTTCTCCGTCAGGGCGGCCAGCCGTGCATCCGCCGTGCTGAGCACCTGGGTCAGGCTCTGGCTCTGCCCCGGATAGGCGGCATTGATGGCCTGGTTGGAGAGATCGGGGAATTCCGCCTTCTTCGACGCCAGCTCCCGGAGGGCGCCGGCGTACCGGAGCTCGGAGAGCTTTCGGTCCGCCTCCGCCGCGCCCATGGTGCAGGCGGCACCGTCCAGGGAAAAGTAGGACTCGTTGGCGCCGGCGGCCCGGTACAGATGGCGGTAAAGCTGGTAAACGGCACTGCCCAGATACCCGGCGGCGGCGTTGATGGCGGCCTTGTCGTTCAGCTTGCCCAGCAGGCCGAACAGCACGCCAACGGCGCCGGAGAGCAGCTTGCTCTGGAGCGTCGCCAGCACGCTGCCCTGCAAGATGTTCCCCGGCTCCGCCGCGTTGAGGATCTCCTGCTCCGTCAGCATGTTGCCCTCCCGGGACAGGGTGCGGCCCAGGATGAAGTCCGCGGAGACGTGGTAGTAGTCGCAGGCCCGCACCACAAAGGC
>CALWOF010000015.1 GCA_944382995.1 uncultured Oscillospiraceae bacterium
TAGGTGGCCAGCTTGATGTTCTTGTCCGTCCGGTAGGTGCCCACCGCCTTGATGAGCCCGATGGTGCCGATGGAGATCAGGTCCTCGATGCCCACGCCGGTGTTCTCGAACCGGCGGGCGATGTACACCACCAGCCGCAGATTATGTTCGATGAGCTCCTTCCTGGCGTCCTCGTCCCCTGGCCGGGAGAGCAGCTCCGCCTCTCGCTCTTTTGACAGAGGCGGCGGCAGGGTGTCGCTGCCGCCGATGTAATGCACCGCCGCCGGCGGCGGCAGAAGCCCCATCCGGATCAGCAGCCGCTGCCATTGTGCGCTCCACTTTTTCATGGCACCTTCTCCTTCCAACCGCACCGCCCCATAGGGCGCTGTATCCCGTCCCCAGTTCCGTGGGAGACAGAGCCACCGGCAGACTGTCGTACCGCTCTCCCCCGATCTCCGCCCAATCGGCGCGAAGAGCCAGCAGCAGCCCGCTCTCCACCCCCGTTGCCCGATAGGGCACCAGCCGCGGATGCAGTCCCGTCGCCGTCTGCGCGGCAGCGGCCAGCACTGACGCCGGGTGGAACAGGGTCTCGGCCGTCAGCAGCCTCCGGAGGGAACGGGGCAGGACATCATCCAGGCACCCCGGAGACACCACAAGCACCGGTGCGCCGGAGACCGGGTCCCGGAGGCTGTTTCCTGTGTCGCAGAGGGCCTTGAATGCGGTCACCCGCCCCAGGAGGCACAGCCGCACCATCACCAGCTCTCCCCGGACGCCGTGGCGGGCCGCGGCCCGGAACACCACTGTCAGCACCAGATAGGCCGCCCCGGCGGCGATCAGCAGCACCCTGGCATCCACATCCGTATAAAAGACGCCGCCGGCCATGGGAACGCCGCCCCCCGCCAGCAGCCCCAGGCCCAGCACGCCCCCGGCCATGGCGCAGGAGACGGCGAAAAACAGCAGCGTCAGCCGCAGCAGCTTCTCCTCCCCGCCGAAGGCGGTGAGGGCCAGCAGGGCTCCGGCGGCCAGCTTCGCCGGCACCGCGGCCAGAAAGCTCAGCCCCGGCAGGAACACCGCCGCGGCGTAGGCGCCTCCCAGCACGCCCGCCAGGACATACCGCCCCCGCCGGAGAGGGACTCCCGCCAGCCGGGCGACGCAGAGGGCCAGCAGATAGTCCATGAGGCCGTTGAGGACAAACACGCTGTCCAGATAGACCACCGTCACGCGCCCCGCCTCCCTTCCGGCCGACGGGACCATTATAGGGCAGGCCCGGCGGAAATGCAGTCGCAAAAGGGAGGCGCGCCCGAAAAGGCGCGCCTCCCCCATAGTTCATCTGGGTCTCACCGGAATACGAGATAAATGAATGGTTCCCCCCGCATTTCCACGGTATAGGGCTGGCCTCGCTCCAGGTCCTCCAGGCTGACTGCCTGTCCGGGCAGCGCTTCCACCTCCAGCACCGCGTTTCCAGCCTCGTCCCGGAACCGCAGATCCACCGTCCCTGTACAATCAATGTCCAGGGTCACCTCCCGGCGATGGAATATACTGTCAAACACCACGGGCTCTTCCGCCCGCCGCCACTGGTCCGTCTCCTCGGCGGCCACCCGGCTGGTCACGATCTGGCTGGGCGGGGAGCTCTCCGCAAAAGCCTGCCAGACGCAAAAGGCGGCGAAGCACACCGCCAGCGTCACCAAAACGGCCAGCAGCGTCCGCAGGAAGACCTTTTTCTGAAACACATAGAAGGGAGATTCCGCCCGGATCACCGGCGTCTCCTCCACGCGGACCGTCTCCCGCATCCGCTCCGCCGCCCGGGCGCAGTCCGGGCACGCCGACAAATGCTGCCGCACCAGCTCCGCCGTCACAGGGCTGCACAGGCCGTCCTGGTACAGGGGCAGCAGGTCTTGGATCACCTCACACCGCATGGTCACTCCTCCAATCGTTCCGCAAGCATGACTTTTGCCCGGTAATAGGTGACCCGGGCCCAGTTCTCCGTCCGGTCGAAGATCTCCCCGATCTCCCGAAAGCTCAGCTCCGACAGCGTCCGCAGCAGAAAGATCTCCCGATATGGCTCCCGGAGGCTGTGGATGGCCTTGTGGATGGAGACATAGGAGTCCCGCCGCACGAGGGAGATCTCCGGCAGCTGCCGTGTGTCCGGCAGTTCCTCCCCCGCCTGGGTCATGGCTTCCACAGAGATCTCGGGATGGCGCCGCCGGCGCTTGAGCTCGTCCCAGTACAGGTGCTTGGCGATCTGGCACAGCCATACGGACAGCTTGCAGGTCCCGTTGTAGCGCCTGAAGGACTTGAACGCCTGATAAAAGGTCTCCTGGGTGAGCTCCTCCGCCAGATCCAGATTCCCGGTGAGGCACACCAGGAACCGTTTCACCTCATCGGCGTACGTCTGATAGAGGTCATCCTTTGGCTCCAACCCCATCCCTCCTCTCTGTCTCCGCTCATAGATAGACCTCGGCGGCGGTTCGTTACAGAAAATTCGAAAAAAATCCGCCGGATCGTTTCTTCCGGCGGGATCTTCTGTACTGTATGAGCCTTTACAGCAGCGCCAGGTACGGCAAAATCAGCGATGCCAGCATGGCGACCACCAGAATGATCACCAGCACCGCCGCCGCGATCCGATGTTTTCTGCTCATTTGAGTCCCTCCTCTGTCAGGATCTTGCGGATACTCTTCTCCGCCTTGCTGCGGGGCAGCATCAGCTCATGGCCGCAGCCCAGACATTTGAGCTTGATGTCCATGCCCACCCGCAGGATCTCCCATTTGGTCGATCCGCAGGGGTGGGCCTTTTTCAGTTCCACGATGTCGTGCAGATGCAGGTCCATTGTCGGCCTCCTTGTCAAAGCGGCCTCGCCGGCCGCATATAGTACCAGTATGAAATCAACCGCCGCCTCTGCGGCAGATAGGATGCGATCGTGCTATGCCGGAGAACCAGCTGTACTTGCCGGAGGGCCTGCGCCCTCCCTCCCCTTTCACCGTCCGGAGCCTGCGGGAGGCCATGGAGACGGGCGCGGTGCTGGAGAGCACAGTGGAGCGGTGCGACCAGCGCCGGGACCTTCTTCTCACCCTGGGCGGCATCCGGGCCCGCATTCCCCGGGCGGAGGCCGTAGCCCCCTGGATCAGCGGGGCGGATCGGGACATCGCCGTCCTCTCCCGGGTGGGAAAGCCCGTCTGCTTCAGCGTCACGGATCTGCGGGCTGACGAAAGGGGCGCGCCGGAGGCGGTCCTCTCCCGCCGGGCGGTCCAGGAAAAGGCCATGGCTCACTTTCTGGAGCATCTGTGCCCCGGGTCCGTCATCACCGCCGTGGTGACTCATCTGGAACCCTTCGGCGTCTTTGCGGACATGGGCTGCGGCATCGTGGCCATGCTGCCGGTGGAGTTCATCTCCGTCTCCCGGATCTCCCACCCAAAGGACCGGTTCCGGCCGGGGCAGAAGATCCTGGCAGCCGTGCGGTCCGTGGACCGGGAGCGCCGCCGCTTTACCCTGACCCACCGGGAGCTGCTGGGCACCTGGATGGAGAACGCCAGCTTTTTTGCCCCCGGCGAAACCGTGCGGGGCGTGGTCCGCAGCGTAAAGCCCTACGGCAGCTTCATTGAGCTGACATCCAACCTGTCAGGTCTGGCGGAGACCCGGGAAGACCTGCGGCCGGGAGACAGTGTCTCCGTCTACATCAAATCCATCCGGCCGGAACGAATGAAGATCAAGCTCCAGGTCATCGAAAAGCTGCCGTCCAGAGAGACACCGGAGCCCCTGCGTTATCAGATCACAGACGGCTGCCTGGACCGGTGGGTCTACTCCCCGCCAGGGTATGAAAAACCGCCGGTGGAGACCGTGTTCACGCAGGACCCTTGATCTCATCCCAGTACCGCTTGGCGGCCTGCTCCGTTTTGTTGTCGCCGTATTCATAGTAGCGGACATTTTTCAGAGTGTCGGGAAGATACTGCTGGCGGACCCAGTGGCGCGGGAAGTCGTGGGGATACAGATATCCCTGCTCCCGCTCCATGCCGGAGGAGTCCGCGTGGACGTTCTGCAGCTCCCGGGGGATATCTCCGGTGCGGCCCGCCCGCACATCCGCCCAGGCATGGTTGATGCCCGCCACCACGCTGTTGGACTTGGGTGCTGTGGCCAGCAGGATGGCCGCCTGGGCCAGAGGCAGCTGCGCCTCCGGCAGCCCCAGCTGCATCGCGGTGTCCACGCAGGCCTTCACGATGGCGATGGCCTGGGGATAGGCCATCCCCACGTCCTCGCTGGCGGAGCACAGCAGCCGCCGGCAGGGGGTGATGAGGTCCCCCGCCTCCAGGAACCGGGCCAGGTAGTGGAGGGCCGCGTCCGGGTCGCTGCCCCGGAGGGACTTCATCAGAGCGGAGGCAGCGTCGTACATGGCGTCGCCGCCCTTGTCGTAGCGCATGGCGCTGCGCTGTGCCACCTGTAAAGCGTCCTCCATTGTCAGGATCAGCTTCCCGTCCTTCGGCACGGACGCCTGGCAGAGGAGCTCCACCGCGTTGATGGCCTTTCGGACATCGCCGCCGCAGGCGGTGGCGATCTGCCGGGGCACCTCCCCCTCCCACTCCAGGGGCAGGGAAGATCTCTCCTGCTCGATCTTCAGGGCCCGGAGGACAGCGGGCTCCGCCTCCTCCGGCGTCACGGCCTTGAACTCGAACACCGTGCTGCGGGAGAGCAGGGCGCCGTAGACGTAGAAGTACGGGTTCTCCGTGGTGGAGGCGATGAGGGTCAGGGAGCCGTTCTCCATGAACTCCAGCAGGCTCTGCTGCTGCTTCTTGTTGAAGTACTGGATCTCGTCCAGGTACAGCAGGATGCCCCCCGGGGCCAGCAGGGTCCCCACGTCGGCGATGATGTCCTTCACGTCCTGCAGGGACGCGGTGGTGGCGTTGAGCCGGTGGAGAGTCTTGTTGGTCTGCCGGGCGATGATGTTGGCGATGGTGGTCTTGCCGGTGCCGGAGGGGCCGTAGAACACCATGTTGGCCTCGGTGCCGGAGTCGATCAGCCGGCGGAGCACCGCGCCGGGCGCCAGGAGATGCCGCTGGCCCACCACCTCGTCCAGTGTTTTCGGGCGGATCTCATCCGCCAATGGCCGCTGCATGGCGGCACCCCCTTCCCTGTTGATCTTAGGTGGATGATTATATCACACTCTGCCGGAGATTTCCACCGGAAAAACGCTGAAAAGACCGGGAGAGGCCCCTCTCCCGGTCTTTTTTCGCAGATGGGGTCAGCCCACGGTCCTCCAGTGCTTGTCCACGTGGTTGAGGATCTCGCAGCCGTCCTCCGTCACCAGCACCAGATCCTCCACCCGGACGCCGAACTCGCCGGGCAGGTACACGCCGGGCTCGATGGAGAAGATCATGCCGGGCTTTGCCACCAGCGGCGTAGCGGAGCTGACATCTCCCTTCTCATGGTCCGTCTGGCCGATGAAGTGGCCCAGCCGGTGAGTGAAGAACTCCCCGTAGCCGGCGGCGGCGATGTGGTCCCGGGCGGCCTTGTCCAGGTCCTTCAGGGCCACGCCGGGGCGGATCAGGGCCTCCGCCTTCTCGTTGGCCTCCCGCACGATGTCGTGGATGGCCGCGTACTTGGGGTCTGCGGTCTTGCAGAAGAAGGTGCGGGTCATGTCGGAGCAGTAGCGGTTCTTCCGGCAGCCCATGTCAATGACGATGCAGTCCCCGGCCTTCAGACGGGTCTGGTCCGCCTCGTGGTGGGGGTCCGCGGCGTGGGCGCCGTAGGAGACGATGGGCAGGAAGGATGTGGAGTCGCAGCCCTCGGCGGCGTACTGGCCGACGATGTAGTCGGCCACCTCCCGCTCGGTCATGCCCTCTTTCATGTAGGCGGCGGCCCGCTCCATCACCACGTCGTTGATCCGGGAGGCCTCCCGCATCAGATCCCGCTCCACCGCGTCCTTGCAGGCCCGGGCGTCGTCCACGCAGTCGGAGGCCAGGACGTACCGGCAGCTGGGGTTGTGGGCCATCAGGGGCAGCAGGAACCGGGCGGGCCAGTCCTTGTCCACGCCCATGTCCTTTTCCCCGTCCACGGCCTGGGCCAGGATGGTAAGATAGTCGTCTGTGTCGGAGAACCACACCTGCTCCCAGGGTGCCTCCGGCACCGGGAAGAGCTTGTTGAGAAACAGCTTGTGCTGTCCGTCCTTCCGCAGATAGAGGGCGTAGAGCCGCTCAAAGGGAAACACGTCGTAGCCCGTCAGGTACCAGATGCTGTCCGGGTCGGACACCAGCATCTGCTCCAGGCCCATGGCCTCCATGGCGGCAAGGACTCTGTCGATCCGCTCCTGATACATACTTCAGCCCTCCTTCCTTCCGATGACCTTCTCCACCAGCTCCGGGGAGACGATGGCCTTCACGATCTTCACGCCGGTCTTCAGGGACTCCACCGGGGAATACTCATACCGGCCGTGGGCGTTGTGGCCCGCGCTGGGCAGGTTGGGACACAGCAGGCCCTTGTAGGTCAGCACGCTGCCGTCGGTGCCGCCCCGGATGGGAGAATGGGTGGGGTGCTCGATGCCGGCGGCCTTCATGGCGGCCTCCGCCAGATCGATGATCTCCATGTGGTCCTTCAGGACCTCATACATGTTGTAGTACTGGTCCTGGGTGTCCACCACGGCGGTGCCGGCGCCCCAGCGGCGGTCGATCTGCTCGGCGGCCTTGTCCATCATGGCCTTGCGCTCCTGGAACCGCTTCATGTCGTGGTCCCGGACGATATACTCCAGCGTGGCCTTCTCCGCCACGCCGTGCATCTCCTGCAGGTGGAAGAAGCCCTCGTATCCCTCCGTGTGGGCAGGGGTCTCCAGCGCGGGGAGCAAAGCGTTGTACTCCATGGCGATCAGCAGGGCGTTGCGCATCTTGTCCTTGGAGGTGCCGGGGTGGATGCTGAAGCCGTTGATGGTCACCACCGTCTTGGCGGCGTTGAAGGTCTCGTACTCATAGTCGGTGATGTCGCCGCCGTCCAGGGTGTAGGCGAAGTCCGCGCCGAAGCCGGCCACATCGAAGAAGCTGGCGCCCATGCCGATCTCCTCGTCCGGGGTGAAGCCCAGGCAGATCCTGCCGTGGGGGGCCTTCTCCGCCAGCAGCTCCTCCACCGCCTGGAGGATGATGGCGATGCCTGCCTTGTCGTCCGCGCCCAGAAGGGTGGTGCCGTCGGTGCAGACCAGGTCCTGGTCAACGAATTTCGCAAGCTCCGGGAACTGCTCCGCCTTCATGACGATGTTCAGCTCCCGGTTGAGCACCACGTCCCCGCCGGTGTAATGGATGACCTGGGGCTTCACATCCTTTCCGGTCATGTCGGGGGTGGTGTCCATGTGGGCGATGAGGCCGATGGCGGGCAGGTCCTCGCACCCCGGCGTGGCGGGCAGCGTGGCGTAGACATAGCACTTGTCGTCGTACCGGGCATTTTCGATGCCAAGGCCGTGGAGCTCCTCCACCAGCAGCTTTGCCATGTCGAACTGGCGCTGGGTGCTGGGCGTGGTGGAGCGGTCGGCGTGGTAGTCGCTCTCGCTGTACACCTTGGCGTAGCGGATCAGGCGGTCAACAACGGTATCCATAGTGGTGATTCCTCCTTATTCTTCCTTGGAGAGCAGATTCTCCGGGTTCAGGCACTTCAGTTCATCCAGCACGAAGAGGCCGTCCTTGCGGATCAGCACGTCGTCGAACCAGATCTCTCCCCCGCCGTACTCCGGCGTCTGGATCTGGATCAGGTCCCAGTGGACGGCGGAGTGGTTGCCGTTGGAGGCGTTGTCGTAGCTGTTGCCGGGAGTCAGGTGGAAGCTGCCGGCGATCTTCTCATCGAACAGGATGTCCCCGATGGGGTGGGTGATCTCCGGGTTCACGCCGAAGGCGAACTCGCCGATGTACCGGGCGCCCTCGTCGATGTCCAGGATCTCGTTCATATAGTCCGTGTTGTTGCTGGTGGCCTTGATGATCTTGCCGTCCTTGAACTCCAGGTACACGTCCCGGAACAGGAAGCCGTCGTAGGGAGAGGGCACGTTGTAGGTGATGTGGCCGTTGACGGAGCCCTTCACGGGAGAGGTGTAGATCTCGCCGTCGGGGATGTTCCGGTTGCCGTGCATCCCGAAGCTGGGGATTCCCTTGATGGAGAAGGAGATGTCCGTGCCGGGAGAGACGATGCGCACCCTGTCGGTTTTGGCCATCAGGTCCTGGAGGGGCTTCATGGCCCGGCCCATCTTGTCGTAGTCCACCAGGCAGGCCCGGAAGTAGAAGTCCTCATACTCCTCGGTGGAGACGCCGGCCAGCTGGGCCATGGCGTCGTTGGGATACCGGAGGACAGACCACTTGGTGTGGTTGCACCGTTCCGACAGGTGGATGGGGCCCCAGTAATACTGACGGTAGCGTTTCTGTGCCTCGTCGGAGACGTTGTGCCAGGCGCTGATGTTGGTGGTGGCCCGGATGTCGATATAGGCATCCATGTCCCGCATCCGCTCCAGCTCATAGGAGGCGATCTCCTCCATGTGCTCCGCGTCGGCCCCCTGGACCAGGGCGCCCTCCACGGCGTAGTCGAAGATGTGGACAAAGGGCTTGCCGCCCACGGCGTAGGCCTCCTGGACCAGGGCCTTCATCAGGCCGGTCTCGCTGCCGTGGAGCTCGATCAGGATCTTCTCGCCCTTCTCCAGGCCCACGGCGCTGTGAATCAGGAATTGGGCGAATTTGCGGATACGGGGATCTTCCATGGATGTTTCCTCACTTTCCTTTCAGTCGTCGCGCCCTCCGGCGCACAGAAAAAAGCGGGGCAGAAGGTTCTGCCCCGCTCGGGATCAGTTGTCCTGGTACAGGGCTTCCAGAGACCGCTTGGGATCATTGCACCGGGTCACGGCGCTGACGATCAGAATGGCGATCACAGACGCCGGCACCGCCACGATGGCGCACTGGATGCCGTAGGGGGTGCCCGCCAGGGTCCAGATGATGGTGACCAGGCCGCCCACCAGGATGCCCGCCATGCCGCCGGCGGGAGTCACCTTCTTGGAGAAGAGGGCGAACAGGATGGCCGGGGTGATGGCGGCGCCGTACATGGTGTAGGCCGTCATCTGCAGGGACAGCACGGTGGGGAAATACAGCGTCAGGGCCACGGCCACGAAGCTGAACACCACGATGGTGCCCCGCAGGACCAGCATCTTCTGCTTGTCGGTGGCCTTGGGGTTCATGTACCGCTCATAGACGTCGTTGGTCAGGTTGGTGGCGGAGGAGAGCAGATAGCTGTCCGCCGTGGTGACGATGAAGGCCATGCAGGCGCACATCACCAGCGCGCCGAACACCAGGGGCAGGTAGTCCACCGCCACCTGGAAGATGACGTTGGAGGGCGTCTCCAGGGTGGGATACAGCCGGGCGGCCTGGGTGACGATCAGCACGATGCTGATGATGACCAGGATCTCGCCGATGAACATGCCGATGTTGGACTTCTTGGCCTCGTCGCTGTTCTTGGCGGAGGCGAACCGCTGGAGCATGTTCTGGTCGCCCAGCATCAGGGCCAGGGAGGGCAGGAAGTAGCCCAGGATCTCCCAGCCGGACATACCGCCGGTGATGGTCAGCTTCTCCGGGGGCAGGGCGGCGCCCTGGGCGGAGGCGGCGGCCATCAGGATGGGGATGGCGGCGAAGAAGCCGCCCACCATCAGCAGGGCGCTGACGGCGTCGGAGTAGGCCACGGACACCAGGCCGCCGCCCACGGTGATGACGGCGATGATGACGGTGCAGATGGTCAGGGCCAGGCCGTGGGAGATCTCCACGCCGCTGGAAGAGCACAGCAGGACGATGATGTCCGCCGCGGCCTTGAGCTGGGTGGCCAGCACGCCCACGTAGGCCAGCATGACGCAGATGGCGGAGATGATGCTGGCGGCCTTGCCGTAGCGGGCCTCCATGATCTCCGGCACCGTGACCTTGTTGGACTTGCGGACCTTGCCGGCGATGAAGTAGAGCAGGATGATTCCGATGGGAGGCGCCGCGAAGGTCAGCAGGCCCACCCAGGGGCCGCCGGTGTAGACCACGCTGGCGGAGCCGGTGATGCCGCCGCCGCCGCACCAGGTGGCAAGCAGGGTGCCCACCAGGACGATGAAGGGGATGCGGTGTCCGCCGGTGACCATGTCGTCGGAGGTCTTGACCTTTTTGTGGGCCACGACCAGACCGAAGATCATGAGCGCCAGCAGATATGCACCGATCGCGATGATATATGCCATAGCGTTCTCTCTCCTTTTACACTATAAAGTATGAAAATACTACCCCTATTCCGGCCGTTTGTCAAGCTATCTTTGCCGCCCTGTCCGCACCCTCCGGCTCCCCCGTCCGGACCCGGCGGCGGAAAAGCGGCGATTTTTCGCTGGTATTTCCCCGAAAACTGTGGTATCCTGTCCTCTGAGGTGAAGTACATGAAATCGAAAGCCGCGGTGGACCGCATCATCGAGACGCTCAAGGGCATCTATCCGGACGGGCTGTGCTCGCTGCAGTATGACAAGGACTATGAGCTGCTGTTCGCGGTGCGCCTGTCCGCCCAATGCACCGACGAGCGGGTCAACAAGGTGACCCCCGCCCTCTACGCCCGCTTCCCCACGCTGGAGAGCTTCGCGGAGGCGGATCCGGCGGAGGTGGGCGAATACATCCGCTCCTGCGGCTTTTTCAACGGCAAGGCCCGGGACATCGTCTCCTGTGCCAGGAAGCTCATCGATGACCACGGTGGTAAGGTCCCCGGCACCATGGAGGAGCTGACCGCTCTGCCCGGTGTGGGCCGCAAGACCGCAAATCTCATCCTGGGGGATGTGTTCGGCCAGCCCGCCTATGTGTGCGATACCCACTGCATCCGCATCACCGGCCGCCTTGGGATCACCGACGGGTCCAAGGACCCCCTCCAGGTGGAGCGGCAGCTGCGGGCGTCCATCCCGCCCGGGGAGTCCAACAACTTCTGCCACCGGATGGTGCTCTTCGGCCGGGACACCTGTACTGCCCGGTCCCCCAAGTGTGAGGGGTGCCCCCTGGCTAAGGACTGTGACACCGCCAGAGCGGTGAAAAAGAAAGCCTGACGCAATACCGCGCGTGCCTGCACGATGTGCAGGCACGTTTTTTCCTCTCCGCTCATATACTGCCTTGAGATCATCCCACAGGAACATAAGGAGGCACTATGGACGAACAGACCATCCGAATGATCCAGCAGCTGAAAAGCGATCCCGCCGCTCTTCAGACCCTGATGCAGTCTCCGGACGGGCAGGCTCTGCTGCAGCTGCTCTCCGGCGGGGACCGGGGAGCAGCCCTCCAGCGGGCGGCCCAATCCGCGGTCAGAGGGGACCCGGCGGAGATGGCCCGCATGGTCCGGCAGGTGATGAACACCCCGGACGGCGCGGCCCTGGTGGGGCGGATCAGCAAGGCCATGGGCGGCAGATGAGCAGCCCCAGGTCGGAGAGGAGGCGCCGGAATGGCGGAGTTCGACGATAAACTGAACAGCATCCTCTCCGACCCGGAGGCCATGGCAAAGATTGCCCAGCTGGCACAGTCTCTCTCCGGCGCTGCCGGAGAGACGCCTGGGGGGACCGGAGCGCCCTCTTCCCCGCCCCCTGCAGGCGGCCCTCCGCCCGGACAGGGCGATGACCGGTCCCCGCCCCCCGGCGGAGGCAGCTCTGCTGGCGCCGGCGGGCTGGATCCGGACCTGCTGCTCCGCTTCCTGCCGCTGCTGCGGGAGCTGAACAGCTCCCAGGACTCCAACGCACGGCAGCTGCTCTACGCCCTGCGTCCCTATCTGAAGCCGGAGCGGCAGGTCAAGGTGGAGCGGGCGCTGCAGCTGGCCCGCCTGTTCCGGATCGGACGGAGATTTCTCACCGGGAGGGAGGGCCATGTATAACCGATACATTCGAAATGACCAGGGCACCTACACCCGCATTGCGGAAGATGTCCCCCGGCCGGACCCGCCCTCTCCCCCGCCCGGACCGCCGCCGGAAGAGGGACCCGGACCCGCGGCGAAGCCGGGACCGTCATTCGAGCCGCCCTCCGGTGGAGACAGCCTCTCCGGCACGCTGCGGCATCTGCTGGACCAGCTGCATCTGGGCGACCTGGATACCGGAGACCTGCTGCTCCTGGCGATCCTGTACTTCCTCTTTCGGGAGGGTGCGGACGAGGAGCTGCTGGCAGCGCTTGGCCTGCTGCTGATCCTGTGAAGGCATTTCACCTTTCATCCATTGAAAAGCCAAAAAACCGCCCCCGGCAGATCGCTGTCCAGGGGCGGCTGTTTTTTCATTCATCCAGCAGCACTGTGCCGTCCGGAAGGATAAAGCGGTCTGTGGAGGGCGTGCTCAGATCCGCCGTCAGGGATGCCATCCGGTAGATGGTCTCTCCATCCTGGAGCCGTTCCGACGCCACCAGCAGTCCCGTGTCCACGCTGACCCAGTACCGCTGGACATAGCCCAGGTCATCCTCCGCGGTCTCCACATAGATGCAGTTGATGCCGGAGGTCGACCGGTAATCCGCGGCGGCGATGGTCTCCATCGGCAGATCCAGAATGGTCTCATAGGTGGGGATGCTCTGTTCATCGTCCGCTGTGATCTCCCCAGCCGGGGCGCTGAAGACTGCCGACTCCGCGCCATACCAGATATAGGTGGTCTCCCCGTCCGTGATGGTGTGGCGGGTCTGACTGCCCGACAGCACCCGATCCGTCCGGGTCCAGCGGCCGCTGACGGTCACCGTGGTCTCAAAGGAGCCGCTTCCGCCGCTCCAGAACTGCTCCACCCGGATCACCCGGCTGTACTGCTCCGGCCGCTCCAGGGTGGCGATGGCGGTCTGCACCGTCTCCGGCGTCACGGCCACCACCGTCAGGCTGTCACCTCCGGCGATATCCGCTCCGCCGGAGCTGCCGGCCGCGCTGTCCGACGAGGGCAGTGTGATGCGGGCGGTGCGGCGCAGGCTGTTGCTGAACATCAGCACGATGACCAGCACCACCAGGATGATAAAGCCCATGGCGACCCGGCTGAGCTTTCGCTTTTCCATGCCCGCGCCTCCCTTCTGCGGATATCTCCGGATCCGCTGCCGGCATTTTACGCGCCGAACTCCTCCGGGCGCTCAGCACGCAGACCGAACTTCCACTCGATGGCATCGGCGATCCGGCGGCAGGCGTGGCCGTCGCCATAGGGGTTCACGGCGTGGGCCATGGCGTCGTAGGCGCTCCTGTCCCGGATCAGCCGCTCCGCCATGGTGACGATGTCGTCCTGGACCACGCCGCAGAGCTTCACGGTGCCGGCAGCCACCGCCTCCGGCCGCTCCGTCTCCCGGCGCATCACCAGGACAGGCTTGCCCAGGGCGGGGGCCTCCTCCTGCAACCCGCCGGAGTCCGTCAGCACCAGGTAGCTCCGGGCCATGAGGTTGTGCATCTCGTCCGCCGGCAGGGGATCGATCAGATGGACCCGGGGCGCACCCCTGAGCCAGGTGTCCACCGCCTCCCGGACCACGGGGCTCAGGTGGACGGGGTACACCAGCTCGATGTCCTGGTTTTCCTCAGCGATCTGCCGCAGGGCCAGCATGATGTTCTTCATGGGCTCGCCGTAGTTCTCCCGCCGGTGGCAGGTGACGAGGACGATCTTCTTCTCCCCGTAGGGCAGGCGGTTGAGCTCCTCGGTGGAGAAGCGGTAGTCCGGCCGGACGGTGGTCCGCAGCGCGTCGATGACGGTGTTGCCGGTGACGAACAGCCCCTCGGTGATGCCCTCCCGCTCCAGGTTTTTCCGGTTGTTGGCGGTGGGGCAGAAATACAGGTCCGCGATGGCGGACACCAGCTTGCGGTTCATCTCCTCCGGGAAGGGGGAGTACTTGTCATAGGTCCGCAGCCCCGCCTCCACATGGCCCACCATCACCTGGTGGTAGAAGGCGGACAGGGCTCCGGCAAAGGTGGTGGAGGTGTCCCCGTGGACCAGGATCAAATCCGGCTTCAGGGTGTCGATGGCCTCGTCCATGCCGGTGAGGCACTTGCTGGTGATGGTGGAGAGGGTCTGCCGGGGGGTCATGATGTCCAGGTCCCAGTCGGGCTTCACCCGAAAGACCTCCAGCACGCTGTCCAGCATCTGGCGGTGCTGGGCCGTGACGCAGCAGAGGCTCTCGATCCCCTCGCGGCGGGAGAGCTCCTGCACCAGGGGACACATCTTGATGGCCTCCGGCCGGGTGCCGAAGACGCTCATGACGCGGATGGTCTTCACTGTCCGCCCTCCTCCTTTCCCTGCTCCCGGGGCTCTTCCGCCGGCACCTTCGGAGGCTCGGCTCCGTCAGGATCGACCGTCTTTTCCCCGCGGCCGCCGTGGTGGCCGTGCTCCTTCAGCTCCTCCAACTCCTCGTGGAGCTCCTCCCTGACTTCCTTGGGGAACACCACCCGGGCGGCCACCGCCGCCACGATGCACAGCACCGAAAAGAACAGCATGGCCCGTCCCTCGCCACTTGTGGTCAGCACCACGGCGGAGAGGCCCAGGATGGCGGAGATCACATACAGGGTCGCCACCGCCTGCTTCTGGTTCAGCCCCATGTCGATGAGCCGGTGGTGGATGTGGCCCCGGTCGGCGTGCATGGGGCTCTGGCCGTGGGCGATGCGGCGGATGAAGGCAAACGCCGTGTCAAAGATGGGCAGCCCCAGGATCAGGAAGGGCACGGCGAAGGAGATGATGGCATAGAACTTGAACAGTCCCTCGATGGACATGGTGGCCAGGATATAGCCCAGGAAGGTAGCCCCGGTGTCCCCCATGAACATCTTGGCGGGATTCATGTTGTAGGGCATGAAGCCCACGCAGGCCCCCACCAGGGCGGCCATCACCACCGCCACCTGGAACTGCCCGCCCATGAGGGCGATCACCAGCACCGTGGTGGCGGAGATGGCGGAGACGCCGTTGGCCAGACCGTCCAGTCCGTCGATCAGGTTCACGGAGTTGGTGATGGCCACGATCCACAGCACCGTCAGGGGCACGGAGAGATTCCCCAGCACCCAGTAGGCGTTGTCGGAGAATACATTGGGGTTGGAAAAGGCCTGGATGGTCACCCCGTTCAGAGCGGGCACCAGGGCCGCGATGATCTGCACCGCGAATTTCAGCAGGGCCGGCAGGGCCATGATGTCGTCCACCACGCCCAGCACCACGATGATGACGGCCCCCAGCAGGATGCTGCGCATCTCCCCCGTGATCTCCACGAACAGCAGGATGCTCACCATGAAGCCGATGAAGATGGCCAGTCCCCCCAGCCGGGGGATGGGGACCTTGTGCATCCGGCGGGCGTCCTTGGGCACGTCGATGGCCCCCACCTTGTAGGCGAAGGTCTTGACCACCGGCGTTGTCAGAAAGCTGACCACCAGCGCCACCAGCAGCGCCAGCAGCGAATAGGCGATCAGCCGGTTTTCCATGAACATGTGCTCTCCTCCATCAGCGGGGCAGGAAGCCCACCTTCTTGTAGACCTTGTTCAGGGTCTTGTTCGCCACATAGGCGGCCTTCTCCGCGCCGGCGCGGTACACGCTCTCCAGATACGTCTTGTCCGCCAGCAGGCGCTCGGTCTCCTCCCGGATGGGCCGCAGCAGCTCCACCACGGCCTCGCCCACGGCCTGCTTGAAGTCGCCGTAGCCCCGGCCGTCGAACTCCCGCTCGATGGCGGCGAAGTCCGCTCCGGTGGCCACGGAGTAGATCTGCATCAGGTTGGACACGCCGGGCTTGGCGGCCGGGTCAAAGCGGACGCAGGCGTCGGAGTCCGTCACCGCCTTCTTGAACTTGCGCAGGATGTCTTCCGGCTTTTCCAGCATATAGACGCAGCCGTTGGGGTCGTGGTCGGACTTGCTCATCTTCTTGTCCGGGCTGGTGAGGCTCATGACCCGGGCGCCCACCTTGGGGATGTAGGGCTCCGGCAGCTTGAACACGTCGCCGTAGATCCCGTTGAACCGGGTGGCGATGTCCCGGCAGATCTCCACGTGCTGCTTCTGGTCGCCGCCCACCGGCACCAGGTCCGCCTGGTAGAGCAGGATGTCGGCGGCCATCAGCGCCGGGTAGGTGAAGAGGCCCGCGTTGATGTTGTCCGCGTTCTTGGCGGACTTGTCCTTGAACTGGGTCATGCGGGAGAGCTCGCCGAACATGGTGTAGCAGTCCAGCACCCAGCCCAGCTGGGCGTGGGCGGGCACGTGGGACTGGACGAAGAGCACGTTCTTCTCCGGGTCCAGGCCGCTGGCGATGTAGGCCGCCACCTGGGTCAGGGTATGGCGCCGCAGCTCGGCGGGCACCTGCCGCACCGTGATGGTGTGCATGTCCGCCAGCATATAGTAGCAGTCGTATTCGTCGGCCAGGGCCGCCCAGTTCTTGATGGCCCCCACATAGGAGCCCAGCGTCAGGTCGCCGGAGGGCTGGATGCCGCTCAAAATTCTCTTTTTCTGCACTTGGTTTTCCATTTGTATCCACCTCAATATTCTCACCCAATGGGGCGGACTCCGCCCCGGGTCATATACGGTAGATATTGTACCACGGCCCGGCAAAAAGTGCAATCTCTGTTTGCGCCGGACCCGGTCCGGGAGCAGCCGTTTCGGCCTTGCAAACCGCAGGCGGATATTGTATGATGGGGACAGATATATTTTGCGCCGCTGGAGGTGCGACAGGGGGCTTGTGTTATGGGTCTGTTTGACGATGACGATTTGGAACTGGATGAACTGCTTGACGCAGTCAAGAAATATCCGCCCTGCGTTGCGGAACTGACCGAGGCCAATGTCCAGGCCATCTTCCATCGGTGTCTGGCGACGGACGATACACCGAAAGAACAGGTATCCCGCAGCATTTTATTTTCCAGAACGCTGGGATATAAACCGGAAGATGAAATCGTGTTCTATTTCAATAAAGATAAACTGCTGGACAACAAGAAGAATATTGAATATCTTTTTGGACAGTTGAAAAACGCCCATGAGAAAAACGAATATATGCGTGTGGAAGATGCTTTCTGCCAGTACCAGGGAAGAAAGTGGACAGACAATAGAGCCCATATGCTGGAATTGTTATACTTGGGCTGTACGATGGAAACTGTCCTGATCTCGCCATTCGATGCAAAAACTGACGCTACTTCTTTAGGAGTTGAACGATTGAAACCCACCCTCTCCCCGAAAGACCCGGCGTTCCCGGCGTGGTGGGAACAGCACAAGGGCGAGTGGGAAGCATGATCCCTGTAGGGGCGCATACCATGCGCCCGCGTTCCCCGCGCCTATTTCCTCGGGCGGCAGATCGCCGCCCCTGCGGCGTTGGAAGGGACCTGTCCGCCATCCAAAAACGGGCCGACACACAGGTCGGCCCCTACACACGATTCCAAAAGGAGCTGAGCGCCATGTCCTCTTCCCCGTTCTGCACCTGTACCAACACCGCCTGCCGCTGCCATCCGGCCAACCACGACCAGGGGTGCAATCTGTGCATCCAAAAGGAGCTGCGAAAGGGTGAGATCCCCGCCTGCTTCTTCAACCTGGTGATCCAACCGGGAGAGACCGTGGAGGACTGCACCATCCAGGCCTTCGCCCGCAGGGTGCTGGAAACAGATAAAACATAAAAGTGAAAAGATAAGAGACAGGAATTCCATTAGAAATGAGGAATTGATGCGCCGCCTGCGGCGGCGAATTGAAATTGTCCGGCACAGCCGGACACCAAAACTCCTAACTCCTAATTCCCAACTCCTAACTGAAAAGAGGCGCCTGCGGCGCCTCTTTTTCTTATCCCTTATCTCCCGCTCTGCCCGCCTTACAGCCAGGCGGTCTCCAGCAGCTCGTCCTTCTTGGCCCGGGTCATCAGCTCCCGGACAACCTCCCGGACCTGTTTGCCCTCGTAGAGGACCTCATAGGCGCAGCGGCTGATGGGCATCTCCACGCCCTCCCGCTGGCTCAGCTGGTGGATGCTCATGGCGGCGTAGTACCCCTCCACCACGGCGCCCACCTCGTCCATAGCCTCCTGGGCGGTCTTCCCCTGGCCGATCAGGATGCCGGCCCGGCGGTTCCGGGAGTGCATGGAGGTACAGGTGACGATCAGGTCCCCCATGCCGGCAAGGCCGCCAAAGGTCTGCCGGGAGCCCCCCAGCTTCTCCCCCAGGCGGGTGATCTCCGCCATGGCCCGGGTCATCAGCAGAGCCTTGGTGTTGTCCTGGTAGCCCAGGCCGTCGCACACGCCGCAGCTAAGGGCGATGACGTTTTTCAGCGCCGCCGCCAGCTCCACGCCCACGATGTCTCCGCTGGTGTAGACACGGAAGTAGTCGTTCATAAAGGCGTCCTGGACGAAGCGGGCCGCCTCCAGATCCGGGCAGGCAGCGACACAGCCGGTGGGCAGACGGATGCCGACCTCCTCCGCGTGAGAAGGACCGGAAAGGACAGCAACTTTACAGATATCCCCTGTCTCCTCCCGGATCACCTGGCTCAAACGGAGGTTGGTGTCCCGCTCGATGCCCTTGGAGACGGACACCACCACGCTCTTGTCCGTGAGATAGGGCGCCATTTTTTTTGCCGTGTCCCGGACGGCGAAGGAGGGCGGCGCGGACACCACCAAGTTGGCGCCCCGCAGGCACTCCAGATCCCCGGTGATGCGGAGGGACTCCGGAAGATGGACCCCCTTGAGCAGCGGGTTCTCCCGGGTGCGGGCCATCTCCTCCGCCTTGGCGGGGTTGTGGGACCAGAGGCAGGTCTCGTGGCCGTTGTCGCAAAGGATCTGGCTCAGAGCCGTGCCCCAGCCGCCGGTACCCAATACAACTGCTTTCATCTTGAAATCCCCCTTCATTTAGAGTGAAGAGTTGAGAGTGGAGAGTTGAGATATGGTGTCCGGCGAAGCCGGACCTTTGAAATCGTTCGCCTCCGGCGAACGCCGTATCTTCACTCTTCACTCTCCACACTTCACTCTTTCTTGCGGTGTATGCTGAACTTGTTCTCGTTCCCGTGGATGAGGCGGGAGATGTTGCCCCGGTGCTTCCACACCACCAGGGCTCCGATGACAAAGGCCAAAGCCACGATCATCGGGTCTGGGTAGCAGTACCAGGAGATGAACGGGAAGCTGGCCCCGGCCCACACAGAACCAAGGGATACGTACTTCGTCAGCAGGAACAGCAGCAGGAAGCCCAGCCAGACCACCAGACCCACCCGCCAGTCGATCATCCAGACGATGGTGCCGCCGGAGAGGATGCCCTTGCCCCCCCGGAACTTGAACATGCAGGGGAACATGTGGCCCAGCAGGCAGAACAGGGCGGCCCAGTACTCGGCAAAGGTGTTCCAGCGAGCCTCGGTGGAGGCTGCGGAGATGAATATGGTGTATCCCGTGAAAAACAGGTGCTTTGCGATCAGGATGGCCGCCACGGCCTTGAGCACGTCGCACAGGATCACCACGAAGGTCAAAAGGCCGCCGAAGGTGCGGTAGAAATTGGTGAGGCCCGCGTTGCCGCTGCCGTGATTGCGCACGTCGTCCCGCAGGATGTACTTGGAGACGATGACGGAGCCGTTGAAGCAGCCGCAGAAGTAGGCGATCACCGCCGTGATGACCAGCAGCAGCGGCAGAGGGATCCCGTTTTCAAACATGGCTCACTCCTCCTTCTCTCCCCGCTGGCGGATGGAGAGGGTGATGGGCGTCCCCTCCAGGCCGAAGGTGTTCCGGAGGCAGTTCTCCAGATACCGCTGGTAGGAGAAGTGGAACAGGCGGGCGTCATTGCAGAACACCACGAAGTGGGGCGGCCGGATGCCCACCTGGGTCATGTAGTAGATCTTCAGCCGGCGGCCCTTGTCGGAGGGGGGCTGGACCCGGGTCTGGGCGTCCGCCAGGACGGAGTTCAGCATACCGGTGGTGATCCGGGTGCTGGCCTGGTTGGAGACGTAGTCGATGAGCTCGAAGAGCCGGTCCACCCGCTGGCCGGTCTTGGCGGAGATGAACAGGATGGGGGCGTAGGACATGAAGGCCAGGCCGTTGCGGACCTCCTCCCGCATATGGTCCATGGTCTTGCCGTCCTTTTCGATCAGGTCCCACTTGTTCACCACGATGATGCTGGCCTTGCCGGCCTCGTGGGCCAGACCCGCAACCTTGGTGTCCTGCTCGGTGACGCCCTCGGTGGCGTCGATCAGGATGAGGCACACGTCGCTGCGCTCGATGGCCATGGTGGCCCGGAGGACGGAGTACTTCTCGATGTCCTCCTCCACCTTGGACTTGCGGCGGATGCCGGCGGTGTCGATGAAGACGAATTTGCCCTTGTCGTTCTCGAACCGGGAGTCGATGGCATCCCGGGTGGTGCCGGCCACGTCGGAGACGATGACCCGCTCCTCCCCCAGGATCCGGTTCACCAGGGAGGATTTGCCGGCGTTCGGCTTGCCGATGACGGCCACCTTGATAGCGTCGTCCTCCTCCTCTTCCTCCTCTTCCGGGGGGAAGTACCGGAGGCAGGCATCCAGCAGGTCGCCGGTGCCGTGGCCGTGGACAGCGGAGACGGCAATGGGGTCGCCCAGACCCAGGTTGTAGAACTCATAGAAATCCGGGTCCGGCGCGGAGCCGGTGGAGTCCATCTTGTTCACCGCCAGGACGATGGGCTTTCCGCTGCGCAGCAGCAGGTTCGCCACCTCCTGGTCCGAGGCGGTGAGGCCGGTCTTGATATCCGTCAGAAAGATGATGACGGTGGCATTCTCAATGGCGATCCGGGCCTGATCCCGCATGAAGGCCAGGATCTGGTCATCAGTCCGGGGCTCGATGCCGCCGGTGTCGATGAGGGTGAAGGAGCGGCCGTTCCAGTCCGTCTCCCCGTAAATGCGGTCCCGGGTGACGCCCGGGGTGTCCTCCACAATGGACAGCCGCTTTCCGATCAGCTTGTTGAACAGCATGGACTTGCCCACATTGGGCCGGCCCACGATGGCGACGATGGGTTTCACCTATCGCTCACATCCCTTCTCTTTGTCACACAGGCATACCTGAAAATATTATACCCGCTCAGCGGCGGATGTGCAAGGCGTCCGGGCAAGGTTCCCGGAGAAACCTCAAAAATTTAACGGCAAAAAAAGAAGGAGGGAAGATGTCCTCTTCCCTCCTTGCGCGTACAGAAGCTCTTATTTCGCGACCACGGACTTGACAACCTTGACCTCGCGGCCGTTGTAAGTACCGCACTCCGGGCACATTCTGTGAGGCAGGTGCAGCGCACCGCATTTCGGGCATTTGACGAGGCCGGGAGCCGCCAGCTTCCAGTGGGAGCTGCGGCGCTTGTCGCGTCTAGCTTTGGATACTTTCCCCTTAGGTACTGCCATTGTGACACCTCCTTGATCTTTCAAAGGCAGCGGAGTCGCCCCCGGCCTTATTCATTCGTTCTCTCTGTTCTCCAAAAGTCTTGCCAGGACAGCCAGACGGGGGTCCGTCTCCCTCCCGCAGCCGCAGGGGCCCAGGTTCAGGTCGGCACCACACCGGGGACACAGTCCCTTGCAATCTTCCGAACACAATGTCTTGGTGTCCATTCCGAGGATGAACGCCGTACGGGCCAAGTCACCCGCATCCACTTCCCCATCCTCCAGCAGGACGATCTCGTCGCTGTCCTCGTTCTGGAGCTCCTCCGCCAGCATGCAGCGGAAGGTCACAGCCTTATCCTGCTGGAACGCCTTGCCGCAGCGGTCGCAGACCGCGTCCAGCGTGGTCCGGGCCGTCAGCTCCAGCTCCAGAAGGTCCGCGGTGTTGGTCACCGCGCCCTCCACCTCCACAGGGCGGCTGATGGGATGCCGACCGGCGAACTCCATATCGGACAGATCCAGAGAAAACCGGAAGTCCAGGCGCTTGCCGGGGACGTGCAGAATGGGTTTTACATCGATACGCATAGGGTTACCTCGTAATGACACGAATAGTATTATAAGGGATGATACCCCAGTTGTCAAACAAATTTTTCATTTTTTTGCCCGGTCCGGCGATTTTTTTCACAGCGGCTCCTCAGTCGTCCCGCTCCTCCATCCGCTTCTGCCAGCCGGACACATCGATGCCCAGGATCACGTTGTGGAATCCCGCCTGGAGTTTTGCATAGGTGGTGACATCATAGCCGTCCTTGGGCCGGCGGGCGTTCCAGGTGTCCCGCAGCCGCTCGGCCAGCTCCTGGCACAGCGGCTCCTCCAGCCCCAGCAGCATGGGGGACAGATAGGTCACGATCATCTGCTTCTCCCGGGCCTGGACCATGGTGCGGTTCCAGAAGTGCTGCCGCTTCCACCCGGCCTCCAGCTCGTCCAGCAGGGCTTCTGCCAGCGTCTGGCGGCCGTTGGGGTCATCCGCCGTCTCCCGGACGGCGGCCATATAGAGGGGCCCGAACCGCTCTGTATACTCCCGGAAGGCGTCAGTGTACAGCCGTCGGGTAAATCGCTCACTGTAGTATGGCGCCTCCTGCACGGCGGCGCTGAGCTCCTTCAGCTTCATTCTCCGTCCCGTCCCTTCTCCGGCGCTTCCGTCCGGTCCTGCGCCGCCGGCTTCTCCGCCGGTGCGTCATCCAGGGTCCAGGTGTCGGGATCGTCCTTATGGGCCCTGGCGTACTGGTACGCCTTCCACTCCCGCCACAGGATCAGGGCGCCTGCCACGGCAAATGCCGCACCGCCCACGGCGTTCAGGGCGGTCATCTCCGCGGTCCCGTCCCAGATGCCCCGCATCAGGCGGTAGGCGAGATACAGCAGATAGCCGCCCGCCAGCACGCGGAAATAGTTGACCCAGCCCCGCTGCTTCTGCTCCTTGTTCTCATCATGCTGTGCCATACGCAGTGTCTCCTATCCAAAAGCAAAAAATTCTCTCCCCGCTTTACAAGCGGCCGCCGAGCGGGTATGATGGTGTCAGACATCATCACTCCTGGGAGGAAGCCATGCGGGAACTCACCATCGGAAAAAACGACGCCGGGCAGCGGCTGGACCGCTTTGTGGCCAAAAGTCTGCCCCTGCTGCCCCCTGCTTTGCTGCAGAAATACATCCGTCTCAAGCGGGTCAAGCTCAACGGGAAGGGGGCCAAGCGGGATACCCGGCTCCTGGCCGGTGACATTTTACAATTATATATCAACGATGAGTTCTTTGACAAGCCCTCTGAGGAAAACATGTTCCTCACGGTATTCCGCCCCCAGCTGGACATCGTCTATGAGGACGAGAATCTCCTGCTGCTGGACAAGCGGCCGGGGCTGGTGGTCCATGCCGATGAGACGGAGAAGGTCAACACCCTCATCAACCACATCCAGGCCTACCTCTACCAGAAAAAAGAGTGGAATCCCAAGTGGGAGAATGCCTTCGCCCCGGCGCTGTGCAACCGGATCGACCGGAACACCGGCGGCATCGTCATCGCCGCCAAGAACGCCGAGACGCTGCGGATCATGAATGAAAAAATCAAGCTCCACGAGGTGGAGAAGTCCTATCTCTGCATCACCGTGGGTCGGCCCCAGCCGCCGGAGGGGAGGATCGAGGGCTTTTTGCTCAAGGACGAGGCGAGGAAGCAGGTGTCCTTCCACCGCCGCCCCGTCCCCGGCGGCAAGACCGCCGTGACCCTTTACAGGACCCTGGAGACCCGGGGCGGGCTGTCCCTGGTGGAGTGCCGGCTCCTCACCGGCCGGACCCATCAGATCCGTGTCTCCATGGCACAGATCGGCTGCCCCCTGCTTGGGGACGGAAAGTACGGAAAGGGCGACGTGAACCGCCGCTACGGCGAGACCCGGCAGGCCCTGTACTCCTACAAGCTCTCCCTCCCCTTCCCCACCGATGCGGGGCTTCTGAACTACCTGCGTGGCAGGACCTTCACGGTGGAAAACGTTCCCTTCCGGGAGAAGTATTTTCCCGCCGGGGAGCAGCGGAAAAATTCTCCGGTAAAGCAGGGGTAAAATCTCTGATTTCACTTGACTTTTCCGGCCTTTTCCGATATAGTTTGAAATTGCTGAATTTCGACGAGAAAGGTTCCCCCTCAACAGAGAAAAGAGGCGTTTCATAGTTCTGAAATATACTATTATGATCATGAAATGGGGGAGGATACATGTCCAAAGAGTTGATCCGTCTGCGGAACATCCGCATGGCGTTTGACGACGAAGTGGTTCTCAACGATCTAAATCTGTATATCAACGACAAAGAATTCCTCACACTGCTTGGACCCAGCGGCTGCGGCAAGACCACAACGCTGCGTATCATCGGCGGCTTCACGACCCCTGTGTCGGGAGACGTCCTGTTCAACGGTGTGAGGATTAATGACGTTCCGCCCTATCGGCGGCAGATCAACACCGTGTTCCAGAAGTACGCCCTGTTTCCCCACATGAACGTGTTCGAGAACGTGGCCTTCGGCCTGCGGATGCCCAAGGTGGAGGAGCAGCTGGATGAAAACGGCAAGGTCGTCAGCCGCCGGAAGGTGAAGATCTCCGAGGCGGAGATCCGGACGCGGGTGATGGAGATGCTGGAGACCGTCAGCCTCAAGGGCTTTGAGACCCGCAAGCCCGACGCCCTCTCCGGCGGCCAGCAGCAGCGGGTGGCCATCGCCCGGGCCCTGGTGAATCGGCCCAAGGTGCTGCTGCTGGACGAGCCTCTGGGCGCTCTGGACCTGAAGCTGCGGAAGGATATGCAGCTGGAGCTGAAGAAGATCCAGCAGCAGGTGGGCATCACCTTTATCTATGTGACCCACGACCAGGAGGAGGCCCTGACCATGTCCGACACCATCGTGGTGATGGACAAGGGCTGCATCCAGCAGATCGGCACGCCGGAGGACATCTACAACGAGCCCAAGAACGCCTTCGTGGCGGACTTCATCGGCGAGTCCAACATCATCGACGGCGTCATGGTCCGGGACAAGCTGGTGAAGATGTACGGCCGGGAGTTCCCCTGCCTGGACGGCGGCTTTGCCGAGAACGAGCCGGTGGACGTGGTCATCCGGCCCGAGGACATCGACATCGTCCCCGTGGACCAGGGCCAGCTGGTGGGCACGGTCACCTCCGTCACCTTCAAGGGGATGCAGTACGACATCATCGTGGACTTCCGTGGCTTCAAGTGGCTGATCCAGACCACGGACCACTCCCCTGTCGGCGCCCGGATCGGCGTGAAGATCGACCCGGACGGCTTCCATATCATGAAGAAGAGCCAGTACTCCGGCATGTTCGGCGACTACAGCTCCTATTCCGACGAGTATGACGAGCTCTCCGACGCGGAGGCTCTGGACGACGGTGAGGACGAGGGCGCTGAGGAGGAGCGCCGGGAGGAAGGCTATGCGGAATAAATGGATCGCCGCCCCCTATGTGGGGTGGATGGCCGTGTTCGTGGTGGCTCCTCTCATCGTGGTGCTGGTATACGCCCTTACCCGGGAGGCGCCGGACGGCAGCTGGTACCTGACGGCGGAGAACTTTGCCGGCATGGCGGGCTACGCCGCCGTATTCGCCCGGTCCTTCCTGCTGGCGGGCATCGCCACGGTGGTGTGCATCCTGCTGGGCTATCCCATGGCCTATTTTCTCTCCCGGGAGCGGGGCAGGCTCCGGAGCATGGCCACCATGCTTATCATGCTGCCCATGTGGATGAACTTCCTGCTGCGGACCTACTCCTGGGTGTTCCTGCTGGAGCGCAACGGCTTTTTCAACACCCTGCTCTCCTCCATCGGGCTGCCCAAGCTGGACATCATCAACACCTCCGGCGCGGTGGTGCTGGGCATGGTCTACAATTTCCTGCCCTTCATGGTGTTGCCCATCTTCTCGGTCATCACCAAGATCGACAACCGGGTCATCGAGGCTGCCCAGGATCTGGGGGCCGGCAGCTTTCAGGTGTTCCGGCGGGTGATTTTCCCGCTGTCCCTGCCCGGCGTGCTCTCCGGCGTGACCATGGTGTTCATCCCGTCGGTGTCCACCTTCGTCATCTCCCGTCTCCTGGGCGGCGGCAAGAGTCTGCTGCTGGGCGACCTCATCGAGATGCAGTTCCTGGGCGCCGCCTACAACCCCCATCTGGGCTCGGCCATCTCCCTGGTGATGATGGTGATCGTGCTGGTGTGCATGGGGATCATGAACCGCTTCGGCGAGGGCGAAGGGGAGGCGGTGCTGCTGTGAAAAAGAACGGTATCCTCTCCCGCCTGTTCCTGGCGCTGGTGTTCCTGTTCCTCTACGCGCCCATCCTGGTGCTGATCGTATTCTCCTTCAACGACTCCAAGTCCAACGCCGTCTGGGGTGGCTTCACCCTGGACTGGTATGTGCAGCTGCTGAACAACCGCACAGTGCTGGAGGCCCTGCAGACCACACTGCTGGTGTCGGTCCTTGCCACGGCCATCGCCACGGTGGCGGGCACGGCGGCGGCCATCGGCTTTTCCAGCATGAAGCGCCGCCCCCGGAACGCCTGCCTGACCGTCAACAGCATCCCCATGACCAACGCGGACATCATCACGGGCGTGTCCATGATGCTGCTGTTCGTGTTCGCGGGGCAGGCGCTGGCAGACTTCTCCGGCTGGCTGAACACCACCGCCTGGGCGGAGAGCGCTAACCTGTGGTTCGATTTCGGCTTTGACATGGGCTTCCTGACCCTGCTGATCGCCCATGTGACCTTTGATATCCCCTACGTCATCGTGGCGGTGCTGCCCAAGCTCAGGCAGCTGGATCCCAACCTGGCGGAGGCGGCCCTGGACCTGGGCGCCACCCGGTGGACGGCCTTCCGAAAGGTGGTGCTGCCGGAGCTGATGCCCGGCATCGTCAACGGGCTTCTGATCGCCTTCACCATGAGCATCGACGACTTCGTCATCAGCTACTTCACCGCCGGCAGCCAGGTGTCCACCCTGTCCATGTACGTGTACGCCCAGGTCCGCCGCCGGGTGAGCCCGGAGATCAACGCATTGTCCACCCTGATGTTCGTGGCGGTGCTGCTGCTGCTGGTGGTCATCAATCTGCGGCAGGCCCGGCAGGAGCAGCGCCGGAAGCGGCAGGCCCTGCGGACCTGACCCCCCTTTTTGTCACAAGGGCCAAACGCCCTGGTGATAGATTTTTTCAAACCCGAAAGGAGAACGAGAAAGAAATTGAAAAAGACTCTGGCACTCATTTTGAGCCTGGCCATGGCGGCCAGCCTCCTGTCCGGCTGCGTCAGCTCCCGTGAGGAGAACACCTTTACCTCCGACACGAGCGGGAACGGCACCGGCGACACCTCCGGCGAGGTCCAGCAGACCTCCGGCGGCGAGGTGAATGTGTACAACTGGGGCGAGTATATCGACGAGTCTGTTCTGGAGGACTTCGAGGAGGCCACCGGCATCAAGGTCAACTACCAGATGTACGACAGCAATGAGACCATGTACGGCAAGATCGCCCCGGGCGGAACGGATTACGATGTGGTGATCCCCTCCGACTACATGATCGCCCGGATGATCGAAGAGGACATGCTGGAGCCTCTGAATTTTGACAATATCCCCAACTTCGCCGACATCGACCCGGAGCTGAAGAACCCCGAGTATGACCCAGAGAACCTGTACTCCGTGCCCTATATGTGGGGATTGATGGGCGTCATTTACAACACCACCATGGTGGACGAGGAGGACTTGGGCAGCTGGGATCTGCTTTGGAATGAGAAGTACGCCGACGACATCGTGATGATCGACAACTCCCGGGATGCCATCGGTATCGCCCTGAAGCGGCTGGGTCACTCCTACAACACTACGGACACTGCCCAGATCACCGAGGCGGTGGACACCCTGATCGCCCAGAAGCCCATTCTCCAGGGCTATGTGATGGATGAGGTCTTTGGCAAGATGGAGGGCGGCAACGCCGCCATTGGCACCTACTACTACGGCGACTACCTGACCATGCTGGAGAACAATCCGGATCTGGGCTTCTATATCCCGGAGGAGGGCACCAACATCTATGTGGACGCCATGTGCATCTTGAAAGGTGCCCCCAACAAGGAGAACGCTGAGGCCTTTATCAACTACATGTGCTCCACTGAGGCGGGGCTGAAGAACTGCGAAGAGATCTGGTACTCCACCCCCCTGATGAGCGTACGTGAGGAGCTGGACCCGGAGGTCTCCTCCGATCCCTACGCTTATCCCGATGAGGCCATCATGGCTCAGTGCGAGAGCTACGCCGGTCTGCCCCAGAACATTCTGGACCTGTATGACAGCGAGTGGACGCGCCTCAAGTCCGCCTCCGTGGACTGACCGCCGTCCCGCAGGAGACCGTATCCCTGGGCCCGCCGGACGCGCCGGCGGGCCCTTTTTCCGATCTTTTCAAGGAGGTTTGACTATGATCGTCATTGGGACCAAGTGTCGGCTGGAGACCGCCGTCACCGAGGAGCTGACCGCCGCCCATGTGGGCTCCGGCGCCCTGCCTGTATTCGGAACGCCCTATATGTGCGCCCTGATGGAGAACGCCGCCATGTACTGCCTCCAGCAGTTCCTGGAGGATGGCCTTGGCAGCGTGGGCACTCATCTGGACATCTCCCACGACGCGCCCACCCCCGTGGGCATGAAGGTCTGGGCGGAGGCGGAGATCACCGGCGTGTCGGAAAACGGCAAGATGGTGGACTT
>CALWOF010000016.1 GCA_944382995.1 uncultured Oscillospiraceae bacterium
AGATCGTCACCTACGGCGCGCCGGTGCTGCCCGGTGCCATGTTCCTGCTGGGCTATTACGAGGACGGCACCCCCGTCATGGGCCTGCCGGGGTGCGTCATGTACGCCGGGGCCACCATCTTCGACCTGGTGCTGCCCTGGATCGCGGCAGACGTGCCCGTCACCAGGGACTGGATCGTCTCCCTTGGGGAGGGCGGACTGTGCCTGGGGTGCGGCGAGTGCCGCTATCCCGTCTGCCCCTTCGGAAAATAAACCGCCCGCGCCGGGAACCCGGAACGGAATAAAGCCACATAATGGACCGAGGGAGATAAGCAAACCGATACGCGGCAACCGGGGAGAGTGAAAGCTATCCCCGGCTATTTTTCATTCAACGCCCAGGCTGTTGACCATCTACAGCCTGGGCGTTTCATTTTCTCCATCCCGCTCTCTGTATTTTCAAAAAATTCTCTCGACTTCCTCCGCGACTTCCGGTACCCAGGTTTTCCATCTTTAGCATACTTATTTTTGGATTGCAACCCCCAAAATAAAAAATAGGGAAAATATTACGAAAGAATTTCGCAAGAAATCTCGTGTAGGCTTGTAAGATACACGTCGTCCACCCGCCAGATTTGACCTCCTTCTGCCTCCTGCTCGTTTTCCGAGCGGTTTTCCGCATTCTTGTTAGACTCCGCGTGGCAGAACGGTTTCTGTGGGAATTCCTTCACGGCTGTCAGAGACTGTCCGATCTAGTCAAAACGCTGCTCGAAGATTTGCGGTCCTGCGGAAACCGGGCGATGGCGATCCCCAAGGCGCGGCGGACGCCGCAGGAGGGGCTTTACGCCCGAAACGCCCGGAGCGCAGCAGGAGCGGGCGGGGACTCTTTCCCCGCCCGCCCCTGTAGCTGTTGATTTCAGCCGGCAGCTGGTCAGCTCATGGTGGCGCTCCACATGTGGGCAATGTTGTTGTAGATATTGATGTTGCTCAGGGTGCTGCCGTTCCAGGCGTAGCACTCCTGGTAGTGGCCGCAGTTGATGACGGGCAGGTACTCCTCCCAGCAGTAGGCCTGGATTGTCTCCCAGATCTCGTAGGCCGCCTCCTTGGTGGTGGCCTGGTTGAACTGGGCGAGGTAGTCCAGATATGTCTCGTCCGTGGTCCAGAAGCCGTCGCCGTCGCCCAGGTAGGCCTTCAGCGTGGGCAGGGGGACGGAGGAGTAGCTCATGACGTACATGTCGTACAGGGTGGGATCATAGGAGTAGGAGTTCATGGTGGGGTAGTCGTAGGCCTCCACCTCGCAGGTGATGCCGATGGCCTCCAGCTGAGAGGCGATGACGAGGGCCAGCTTGTCCCGGTTGTTCTCGTTGGTGGTCAGAATCGTGAACACGTCGCCCGGCTGGTAGCTGGACTGGGCCAGATACTCCTTGGCCAGCTCCTGATTGCCCTGGTTATAGCACTCGGAGCCGGCATCCGTCAGCCAGAAGCCGTTGCTCTCGTCCATGTAGCAGGAGCCCAGGCTGTAGAAGGAGCCGTAGCCCACCGTCATGATGTCGTCCATGCTCAGCGCCATGTTGACCGCCTTGCGGAAGTTCACGTCCGTGCACAGTCCCTCCACCTTATTCATGATGAGGATCAGGGCGCCGGCCTCCTCGTTCTGGGTCTCCATGCCGGCGGTGTTGGCGATGACGTCAAAGTTGTCGGAGCTCAGGGAGTAGATCAGGTCGTACTGCCCCGTCTGCAGGCCGGCGATCCGGGTTGTAGACTCCTTGACATAGCTGTAGTACAGCGTCTGGATCGACGCCTCCTTGTGGCCGGCCATGCCGTCCACATAGCCCTCCTCGCCGTAGGGGACGTAGTCCGCAAAGCGGTCCAGCCGGATGTACTGGTCCTGCACGAACTCCGTGAACTGGTAGGGGCCGGTGCCGATGTAGTCCTTCAGATAGCCGTCCTCCGTCAGGTCGGCGCAGGCCTCGGCCGTGGTGATGATGGCGCAGAAGGTGGCGCCGGCGATCATGTCCGGCAGGGTCAGGGCCGGGGAATCCGCCGTGATGGATACCGTGTAGTCGTCCACCTTCTCGAAGCGGCCGGAGCCCACCAGGGTCTGCACGTTGCTGTAGTTCTCGATCCAGCGGTTCATGGAGGCGACCACATCGTCGGCGGTCATCTCGCTGCCGTCGTGGAACAGGACGCCGTGGCGCAGGTTGAACGTGAAGGTGCGGGCGTCCTCAGACATCTCATAGCTCTCGCACAGCTCAGGGACGGGTTCACCGGCGCTGTTCAGCGTCACCAGGCGCTCCCACACCGTGCCGAGGGACACCTGCCGGCAGCCCAGGGAGGTCGTCTTGGGCAGGTCCAGCGTCTCCGCGTTCATGGACAGGGCGATCCAGGCCTCGGAGTCCCCCGTGTCCGCAGTCTCGGCGGGTGCCGTGCCGTCCTCTTCCGTGGTGCCTTCCTCCTCGCCGGAGCCGCAGGCCGTCAGGCTCAGTGCCAGCGTCAGCGCCAGTGCCAGGGACAGCAACCGTTTCAGGGCGTTCTTCTTCATTTTCTTCACTCCTGTATTGAAGTTTTATGATCAGTGCACACGCACAGAGTCACCCTCAGATATTGATCCGGGCGAAGCACGCCTCCATGTGGCAGGCGGCATCCGCCATCACCTGCTCCTCGTCCAGGGTCAGCACATGCCGGTCCCGCATGACGATCTTCCCGTCGATGATGGAGTCCGTGACGTCGTGGCCGTGGCCGCAGTAGGCCAGGGTCACGGCCAGGTTCCGGGTGGGCATCAGGTGGGGCTGCCGGATGTCCAGCAGGATGACGTCCGCCTTCTTTCCGGCCTCCACCACGCCCAGCGTGTCGCCGCCGATGGCGCTGGCGCCGCCCACGGTGGCCATGCGCAGCATGTCCTTCACCGTGACGATCTGCTTGTCGAAGATCGGCAGACCCTGGGAGGCGATGGTGGCCAGCTGCAGCGTGCGCATCAGCTCAAACATATCCAGGTTGACGCTGGAGGCGCCGTCACAGCCCAGGCCGATGACGCCGCCGTTCTCCAGAATGGTGGGCACGCGGGGGAAGCCGTGGTGGGCCAGGTTCCCCTTCGGGCAGTGGATGATGTGGGTGCCGCTGTCGGCCAGCAGGGCGATGTCGTGGTCAGAGAGGAGCACATTGTGGGCGGTGAGCAGGTTCTCCCCCAAGACGCCGGTCTCGGCCAGCAGTTCCGCCGGCCGCAGACGGTAGTGGGTCAGGCTGAAGCTCACCTCGTCCCGGTGCTCGCACAGGTGGGCGTGGATGCCGGTGTGATAGGCAGCGGCCTCAGCTGCGGTGTCCCGCATCAGCTCCGGGGAGCAGGTCATGATCTCCCGCAGGCCCAGCCAGATCTGGAGCCGGCCATTGCCCTTGCCGTCATAGACCCGGTACAGCTCCTCAAACCGGGACAGGATCTCCTGGCGGGTCTCGATCAGCCGGCCGCCGACCGTCTCCCCGATGTCCATGGAGGAGCGGCAGATGGCCGCCCGCATGCCGGACTCCAGCACTGCCTCCGCCGCCTGGTCCATGTGGACGCCGCCGGCGTCGGCAAAGCTGGTGAAGCCGGCTTTGATCATCTCCAAGCAGGCCAGCCGCGCGCTCACGCGCACGTCCTGGGGCGTCAGGCCGCTCTCAAAGGGGACCAGGACGCCGGACCAGGTCATGGGCTCTGTGCCGCCAGAGCGGCCGCGCAGCAGCTGCTGGCAGACGTGGGTGTGGCCGTCTGCAAAGCCCGGCATCAGCAGCTTTCCCGCGCCGGAGATGGTCTCCGCCGCATCATACTTCGCCCCCATGGCCTCCGCTTCGCCCACCTCCAGAATCACGCCGTCCCGGATGGCGGCGGAGCGGTGTGCCTCAGTGTCAAAGTCCCGGTTGAGCAGCGTGCAGTCCTGAATCAGGATGTCGCATTTGGTTGGTATCGCATTCATTGTCATCTTACTTCCTTATCCATACTCATTTGCAGAGGTGACAGGCCGCCTTGTGGCCGGGGGCGATCTCCCGCAGCTCCGGCGCCGCCTCGGCGCAGGCCGCCGTGGCGTAGGGGCAGCGGGTGCGGAACACACAGCCCGACGGGGCGTGGATCGGAGAGGGGAGGTCCCCCTTCAGGACGATCCGCTCCTCCTCATGGCGCTTGCTGATGTCCGGGACCGCAGAGAGCAGCGCTTTGGTGTAGGGGTGGGCCGTGTGGGCGAACAGCTCCTCCGTCTCCGCCTCCTCCACCAGGTGGCCCAGATACATGACGCCGATGCGGTCCGAGATGTGCTTGACCACGCTGATGTCGTGGGCGATGAAGAGATAGCTGTGGTGATTTTGCTGCTGGAGATCCAGCAGCAGGTTCAAAATCTGCGCCTGGATGGAGACGTCCAGGGCGGAAACCGGCTCGTCGCAGACCATCAGGGCCGGGTGGAGCAAAAGCGCGCGGGCCAGGCCGATGCGCTGCCGCTGCCCGCCGGAGAACTCGTGGGGATAGCGGAACAGGTGCTCCGGCCGGAGCCCCACCTGCTGGATGATGTCGATGACCGCGGACATGCGCTGGGCGGGGTCCCCGATGCTGTGGACCCGCAGGACCTCGGTCAGGGCGTCTCCCACCCGCTGCTGTGGGTCCATGGAGGCCAGGCAGTCCTGGAACACCATCTGGATGTTCTGCCGTTGCCGGCGCAGCTCCTTCTTCGGCAGGGCAGACAGGTCCGTGTCATTCAGCCAGACCTTGCCGCTGGTGGGCGGAATCAGATAGCTGATCACGCGGCCCAGCGTGCTCTTGCCGCAGCCGGACTCCCCCACCAGCCCGTAGATCTCACCGACACGGATGGTCAGGGACACGTCCGACACCGCCCGGACGGTCAGATGGCGGTTGGTCTTTACCGGGAAGTTTTTGTAGATCTTCTCGGCGCGGAGGATACTCTCTTCTCCCGCCATATCACACGCCTCCTTCCGAGCGGATGTGCCAGCAGCGGACCCGCTGGCTACCCGCCTCCTGCAGCTGCGGCATCTCCCGGCGGCACTGGTCTGTGGCATAGGGGCAGCGCGGGGCGAAGCGGCAGCCGGTGGGGATGTCCTCCAGGAAGGGGACCGTGCCGGGGATGACGTGGAGCTGCTCCTTGCCGGGGTCGTCCAGGTGGGGTACCGAGGCGATCAGCCCCTGGGTGTACGGGTGAAGGGGATGGCGGAACAGCTCCTCTACCGGCGCCTCCTCCACCACCTGCCCCAGATACATGACGACCGCCCGCGAGCAGGTCTCTGCCACCACCGCAAGATCGTGGGTGATAAGGATGACGCCCATGTGCAGCTGCCGGTTCAGCGACAGCAGCAGCGCCATGATCTGGGCCTGGATCGTGACGTCCAGGGCGGTGGTGGGCTCGTCGGCGATCAGCAGCTTGGGCCGGCAGGCCAGGGCGATGGCGATCATCACCCGCTGGCGCATGCCGCCGGAGAGCTCGTGGGGATACTGGTGCATCCGCTGCTCCGGCTCCGGGATCCCCACCAGGCGCAGCAGCTCCACCGCATTCAGATCCGCCTCTTTCCGGCTCAGCTTCTCGTGGATCCGCATGGGCTCCCGCAGCTGGTAGCCGATGGTCAGGACGGGGTTGAGGGTGCTGAGGGCGTCCTGAAAGATCATGGAGATCTCGCTGCCCCGCAGGCGCTGCATCTCTTTTATGGGAATGGAGAGGAGGTCTCTCCCCTCCAGCAGCACTTCCCCGCTGTAGCAGGCCTCCCGGCGCTCATCGTACAGACGGAGGATGGACTGGGAGGTGACGCTCTTGCCGCAGCCGGACTCCCCCACCACGCCGAGGATCTCTCCCCGGTGTACCTGGAAGGAGACGCCGGAGACGGCCTGGTAGTCCCCCCGCTCCGTATGGAACGTGGTGGACAAATTCTTGACATCCAGAATCACTTGTTCTTCCATAGCACTGCCCTCATACCTTGGTGGGATCGAAGAAGTCCCGCAGACCGTCGCCGAAGAGGTTGAAGCCGAGGACAGAGAGCATCGTGAAGATTCCGGGATACACGATGAGCCACCAGGCGTTGTAGATGGAGTTCTTTCCGTCGCTCAGGATATTCCCCCAGCTGGGGGCGCCCGCCGGAAGGCCGGCGCCCAGGAAGCTCAGCGCCGCCTCCTGGATGATGGACGAGGCGAACACAAAGGTCATCTGCACGATGATGGAGGAGATGATGTTGGGCGCGATGTGCAGCCAGAGGATCCGCGTCTCGGTGGCGCCGGTGGAGCGCAGGGCCTCCACATAGGTCTGCTCCCGGACCACCAGGGCCTCCGAGCGGGCGATGCGGGCCATGTTGGGAATGCTGGTGATGGCCAGGCTCAAGATGACGTTTTTGATGTCCGGCCCCAGCATGGTCATCAGGCAAATGGCAAAGAGAATGGAGGGGATCGCCTTGAGCCCGTCGCACAGGCGCATGAGCACATGGTCCAGCACTTTGCTGGTGCTGGCGTAGAGCCCCAGCAGCGTGCCGATGACGCCGGCGGAGACGCTGACGCACAGGCCCACGATCATGGAGGTGCGGGTGCCGTAGATCACACGGCTGAACACGTCCTGGCCCATGGAGTCCGTCCCGAACAGGTGCTGGGCGCTGGGGGGCTGCAGCCGGTCCGCCACGGCGAATGCGTAGGGGTCGTGGGTGGCGATGAGGGGCGCGGCAATGGCGATCACGGCCATCACCAGGACGATCAGCGTCCCGATGACCGCCACGCGGTTGCGGCCCAGGCGCCGCAGCTTGATCCGGCGCTGCTCCTGCAGCATCTGCTTTTGCAGCAGGTACAGGTCCTTTTCAGAGGTCGATGTCATGGCGCTTCCCCTCCTCTCACTCAATCTGGATGCGCGGGTCGATCAGGCCGTACAGGATGTCCACCAGCAGCATGATGGCCACGTTGATGACCGCCACCAGCAGCACGATGGCCTGAATCACCTCATAATCCCGGCGGGAGATGGACAGGACGATCAGCTGTCCCACGCCGGGGATCACGAACAGCGTCTCGATCACGGCGGCGCCGGAGAGCATGCCCACCACGGCCTGTCCCACGATGGTCAGCAGCTTCACCGAGGCGTTTTTCAGCGCGTGGATCATCACGATGCCCGACGCGTGCACGCCCTTTGCCTTGGCGAATTTGATGTAGTCCTTGTGGAGCGCGTCGTACATGGCGGTCTTGGTCATCCGCATCATCAGCGCCGAATAGGTGAAGCCCAGGGCGATAGAGGGCAGCGCGATGGAGCGGATATGGGCCAGGAAGCCGTCAGAGAGGGGGACGTATCCGGAGGACGGGAACCACCCCAGGTGGACGGCGAAGAGCAGCATCAGCAAAAGGCCCAGCAAAAAGTCCGGCAGCGACACGCCGAACAGCGACACCACCGACACAAGCTGGTCTGCCGCGGCCCCCTTCTTCCTGGCCGCCAGTATCCCCAGCGGCAGGGCGATCAGCAGGTCAATGATCAGGGCGAACACCGTCACGGAGATGGTGGGTCCCATGTGGCTGACGATCATGGAGAGCACCGGCTCGTTGCCGGAGACGGAGACGCCGAAGTCCCCGTGCAGAAGGTCTGAGATCCAGTTGACGTACTGGACGGGGAGGGGATCGTTGAGCCCCATGACCTCCTCCAGGGCCGCCACCTGCTCCTCCGTGGCCTCTGGCCCCAGCATGGAGCGGGCGGGAGAGCCCGGCGTCAGATGGATCATGGAGAACACCACGATCGACACCAAAAACAGCACCGGAATGGTGGACAGCACTCTTTTACACAAATATCGCAGCATCGGGATCGCTCCTTCCTCCTCCGCGGATAAGACGGACAGCGGCGCCGCTGGGCGCGCCGTGGTACTATCTTTTATCTAAATCATACAAACTTTTCACATCTCCCGCAATCCCTCAAAATGAGATTGGGAGCCATCGGTTTTTCCGATGGCTCCCGCGAGTCTTTCCTAATTTGCACAATTTTTGAAACCTTTTTTCTGAAAATTCGCCGGTTTTTTGACAGCACGCCGAACCTGCTTGTGAGAATGCATAAAGGTCAACCATTTTCCCGCGCATTTATCTCCTGAGCCAAAAGCGCGGCATACTGCTTTGCGTTCTCCGACAGGGGCTTCTGCTGGCTGCACAGCCAGCCGATCTTGATCTTCTTGCCGTCCCGGATGGGCTTGCACTGGATCTGATCCGGGTCCAGGAGGGACCGAAATCCGCTGCCCACGGTAAAGGCACGGCTTCCCAGCATGATGGCGTGGGCGGTGGCCCGGTCCTCCACGGTCACGACCTTCTGGTACTTGTCGAAGAGGACCACATCCGTGTACACGCCGTTTCCGCCTGTCCGGCGGTCGTAGGAGATGAAGGGGTATGCCATCAGCTCCTCTGTGCTCACATCCATCTGCCTGGCCAGGGGATGGCTTGCGCTGAAATAGGCGTGGGACATCCCCTCTGCCAGCAGATGGAAGGACAGGTGCCGGTTTTTCAGGTCCCGCTCCATCTGCCGCTCCAGATCGCAGCTGTAGAATAAGATCCCCAGGTCTGCAACCCCGTTCTCCACATTGCTCAGGACTTTGTCCGTGCTGCACTCCAGGAATTCGATCCAATAGGAGCTGCCGCCGGTCTTGTTCATGAACGCAGTGAAGGAGTCCAGGCCGCAGATATGGTGCTGGGAGGCCACACAGAGCATCTCCTGCCGCTTCTGCCGCAGCATGTACTTCTCGTCCAGGAATTCCAGGTGATGCTGGATGCTCAGCAGCTCCATCATGAGGTCCTCTCCGTCGCGGGTGAGGGACACGCCGCGCCGTTGACGGGTGAATGCGGTGATCCCATATGTCTTCTCGATCTCCTTCACCGCCTCCGAGATGCTGGACTGCGCCACGAACAGCTTTTTCGCCGCCGCCGTGATGGAGCCGCATTCTGCGGCGGTGGTGAAGTAGCGGATCTGCTGTAAGGTCATTGCTGCCGCCTCCATAAATCAGTGAACTCACGGATACTTAGAGCATAAAGCATCCGCCGCGCGATTGCAAGAGGGGCTTTGCAATCGCCGGACGCGCCGACTGGAGCGCTGTATGATGCGCGGAACCGGTTCAGCTCTCTACCGTCCGCAGCCGCTCCACCACGGTGTGCCGCTCCGCCGCCCGGACGGTGAGGGCGGGGATGCCCGCCCCCGGCAGGGCGAACAGGGGGACGATCAGCAGGAAGACCGTCAGGTCCAGGCGGTAGGTGAAGAACCAGAACAGCCCCTCCACTGCCGGAAGGCCACCGGGCCCAGGACCAGGGCCAGCAGCAGGGCCAGCCGCCCCCAGGGCGTACAGCAATCCCTCCCACACCAGCATGGAGCGCTGCTGCCTGGCGGTCATGCCCACGGCCTGGAGAACTGCCAGCTCCCGCCGGCGGGCGATGATGCCGGCGAGAACGGCGTTGAAGAAGTTCAGCACCCCCACCAGCCCCACGATGAAGCTCAGGGCCCCACCCAAAATCAGGAACATGGCGCGCATGCTCTCAAACTCGGCGGCGTAGGTGGACTTGCTCTCGTAGTCCAGCTCCGGGTTCACGTTCTCCGTGTAGTCTGCCAGGAAGGACTCCATGGCGGTGCCCGCCTCGTCGGTGGTGTCGAAGGCGTAGTACATCACATCCGACGTGCCGGAGTCCCGGATGAAGGTCTCATCGTTCATCACAAATTCGTCCGCGCCGGAGTAGCGGTAGGAGAGGGCGAAGGGCACCGTCACCAGGGCGGCCACGGTGTAGTCCACGTCCCGGTACTTGATTGGCCGCTCCACATAGTTGGCCCCGTCGGGGATGTCCTCGTACGCGGCCCAGACCTCCCCGGTGTCCGGGGCGTAGAACTCGCTCTTCTCCACATACCGCACCGTCACGGTGTCCCCCAGCCGGACCCAGTGGGAATCCATCTCCGGGTTGCCGTAGTCGTCGCTGTACACGGCGGCAATCTTCCGGCTGCCCGGCTCATAGAGGGCGGACAGGTCGCCGTCCAGCACCGTCAGGTGGTCCAGGGCAAAATCGCTCATGCCGGAGAGCTGGATCCGGTCGGCCAGCAGGCCCGCCTCGTTCCGCTCCGTCAGGCGGATCAGGCCGTCCAGCTGCTCCGGGGTGTAGAAGCGCTGCCTGCCCTGCCGGAACCAGTCCTCGGTGACGTACTCCAGGGCGCCGAAGGTCATGCCGTACACCACGCCGCCGTCGGTGACGCCGCCCTGGGCGTCGATGGCGTCCATGGCGGACTGGGGCACGGCCATGTCGGGGGTGAAGTCCAGGACGCTGTTCTGGAACTTCCCGGCGCCCGCCTCGATGAAGTCGCTGGCGGTGAAGTTAGAGACATATTTATCCATGTCAAAGCCATTGGTGATGTTCACCGTCACCGTCAGCAGCACCACCGCCAGGGAGAGGGAGAGCACCGTCACCACCGTCTTTCCCCGGCTGCGGCCCAGGTTGGCCCAGGCCATGGAGAGGGGGCTGACCTTCCGGGCCCTGCGGCCCTTGGCGCGGGTCTTCCCGCCGCCCTCGGTGTATGGCAGAGAACTGGCCATGGAGGAGATCGGGAAGCTCTGCGGCGTATCGAAAATGGCGGTATCAAAGCGGCTGAAAAAGCTCCACGAAAAGCTGGGGAACTCTGTCACATGACAGAGCTCCTCAGCTCTTTTGTTCTCTGGATTTTACTGTTCCCAGTCTCCGCTCCCGTCCACTTTGGACAGGAGCAAAATTTTTTGGAGAAATTTTCGTTTTTCGGTTTACAAATCGCCTCTGAGTGTCCTTATAAGTGAGGGGCAAATTTTCCAAAGAGAAAACCGGCTGATGGCCGCAGCCGGAGCCTCCCACCAAACTCAAAAAAGAAAGAAGGGTCACCATGAACCAAACCCCGTTGACCTATCTGGACGGCGAAACGCTGATGAGCACCATCCTGCCGCCCATCCGTTTTGTGGTGGACCGCCTGCTTCCCCAGGGACTACATATCCTGGCTGGCTCCCCGAAAGTGGGAAAATCCTGGCTGGCCCTGTGGCTCTGCCTGTGCGTCGCCAAGGGGGAGCCGGTCTGGAATTTCCCCACCGCCCAGGGCGGCGTTCTCTACCTCTGCCTGGAGGACAGCTGGTCCCGCATCCAAAGCCGCCTGCTGGATCTTACCGATGACGCGCCCGCGGGCCTGTGCTTCGCCACCATGTCCGAGAGGCTCCACACCGGTCTGGTGGAACAGATCGAGGGCTTTCTCGCCGGACACCCGGACACGGCTCTGGTGGTCATCGACACCCTCCAGCGCATCCGGGCAGTGGGAAACGAAGCAAATCCCTACGCCAGCGACTACCGGGACCTGGGCGTTCTGAAGGAGCTGGCGGACCGGCACCGCATCGCCGTTCTGCTGATCCACCACCTGCGGAAGCTGAATGACGAGGACCCCATGAACATGATCTCCGGCACCACCGGCATCAGCGGGGCCACAGACACCAATCTGGTGCTGAAAAAGGGAATGCGCAGCGGCAGCACCGCCACCCTCTACTGCACCGGGCGGGACATCGAGTACCAGGAACTGACACTGGAATTCGATCAGGACGCCCACGTCTGGAAGTTGGTATCCGGAGGAGAACCCGCCGAGGAACCTCACGACGAAGTCCTGCGCGCCCTCTCTGCATTCCTCACGGAGCGCCGGGAATTTACCGGCACCGCCACGGAACTGGCGGAGGCGCTGGGGCCTTATGGCAGAGAAAAGCCCCGGCCCAATGTGCTGATGAAGCACCTGCTCCGCCGTCAGGAGGAGCTGTCCCGCCTGGGGATCACCCTCCGGAGCCGCCGCAGCCGGGACCGGCGGGAGCTGACCCTGACCCGTTTGGGTGACGGCAATGACGGCAGTGACGGGAAAAACGATACAGGCCCAGTACCAAATTTGTTGTCACAGCCGTCGCAGCCGTCACCAAATCGAACAGATACTTCCAACGTAGGAGGCGCGGACAAATGAATCTGTTGGAGAAAGATCTGAAATTGCTTTTGGATACCCTGGCGGACCGCTGCACGGCGGAAGCCCTGCGCACCATCATGGAGACGATGGAACAGTCTATGGATGACGGGGAGCTTCCCCCGGCAGAGGCGGTGAGATCCTTCATCCGCCGCCCGGAGCGGCAGACGGAATTGACTGCTTTCCAGCAGGCCCTTGCGATGGATCGTATGCTGGAAATGGCGGAGGTAAATTTCCGCACACTCTGCGATCTGCTCCGTTACCACTACTGGAAGCAGGCCGGGGCGGTCAGCTCCGTGGAGGAGTTCCTGGAACTGTTCCGATAAGACGCTGAAAGGCTGCCGATAACGGAGATTCCTCTCTTTAGAGAGGGCAAGCAGAGCGCCTGTCCGACTTTGTCGGTCTTGGCGCCGCCGGAAAACCGGCGTATTCCGGGCGGAAGCCCGGACCCACTTTACGGAGGTACGAAGATTGAAACAGAAGAAAGAGAAACGGATCACGCTCCGGGTGACGCCGGAGCAGTATGAAACGATCCGGGCCAAAGCGGAGTTGGCCCACATGTCCACCGGGGCCTACGTCCGGGCCGCCGCCCTGCGGCATCGGGTGGTGGTCATCGACGGCCTGAAGGAGCTCACCCATGAGCTCAAGGGCATTGGCCGCAATGTCAACCAACTGGTGGTGCTGGCCAACATGGGGAAGATCCGGGAGGTCCGTCTGGGCGAGACGATGGAGGCTCTGGGCGGCATCTACCAGCAGCTCCGGGAGCTGACCGGCCGGGAGGCGCGCTGATGGCAACGGTAACCTTTATCAAATATCAGAAACAGTCCGCCGGGGCGGTGGGCGGCGTCGCCCGGTATGTGTCCCAAGAGGAAAAAACACGGGGGACGGAGGACCGGCGGCTGGTCAGCGGACAGAACTGCGCGCCCCAACTTGCCGACCGGGAATTCATCGCCACCAGGGAGGCGCACCGAAAGGAGAGCCCAACATGGTTCTATCACTATGTCCAGTCCTTCTCCCCGGAGGAGAAGATCACCGGCGAACAGGCCCACGAGCTGGCACAAGAGTTTGCGGCGAAGGCCTGGCCGGACAGTGAGGTGCTCATTGCCACCCATACCGACGCCGAGCACATCCACTCCCACTTCGTCGTCAACGCGGTGTGCTGGGAGAGCGGTAAAATGCTCCGGCAGGGGCCCAATACCCTCCGCACTTTGCGTGCGCTCTCGGACGAGCTGTGCGTCCTGCACGGGTTCTCTGTTCTTCCTCAAGAGCAGGGGAAGAAAAAGGTCCAGAGCATGGGTACCCGGGAGTACCGCTCCGCCGTCAAGGGTGAGAGCTGGAAGTTCCGGCTGATGAACACCATCGACCAGTGCATGAGGTACGCTGAAACCCGTGAGGACTTCATTTCCCTGATGGAGAGCGAGGGCTGCCAGGTGCGGTGGACGGAGGGCCGGAAGAACATCACCTACACCACCCCGGAGGGCAGGAAGTGCCGGGACGACCGGCTCCACGACAGAAAGTACACCAAGGAGGTCATGGAGCATGAATTTAGAATCCGGACAGAGATTGTCCGTGGAAGAACTGAAGAAATTGAACCAGCCATCGGTCCCGTCCCTACCGGCCATGCCACCGGACGGTCTCACCCGGCAGGACTGGGAGGATCTGCTGAGCATGCTCAGCGCCCTGTACCGGCTGGGGAGGGCAACCAGCGACCGGCTGGAGCGGCTGGAGGCCAGCGCCGGCCCACAGGAGGCCCTGTTTCGGGATTTGTCCCGACAGGTAGGGCAGCTTCCCACCCGGGAGCAGGCGGAGGCGCTGGCGCGGGATGTGGCCCAAATACAAGCCCAGCTGCAACAGGCTGGGAAAAAGAAAGAGAAACGGTCCTGCAAATGGCTGGACCGGCTCCCGGACTTCGACCTGACCGTAGTGGTCAAATGGATCGTGCTGGTGTCGTTCATCGTAGCAGTGCTGCTGGGGCTGGGGTACGGCACGGCGACGGTGATCAGCGGCATCCGGGACCTGCTCCCCTGAGTCCGCTCCATGCCGGCCTGTACGGCCTTGCGGCAGCGGGAACGCTGCTGGATGAGGACGGGGATGATGCCGAGGAGCGGTCCCGCCGCGCCCAGGCGGAGCAAGAGGCCAAAAACATCGGCGTGTTCATCGGCCTTGTGGCCGGCGCGGTAATGGCGTTGGCGCATGCCGCCGGAGAACCCCCGGAAGCTGAACAGGTACCGGAGGAACCGGAAGAACAGACCTGGGAGCAGACCATGCAATAATCATTTATGGAGGAACACGCCATTGAAAAATAACAAGACAGAATTGCAGCATTTTTTGGAGACAGGCGTACTGGGCTCCTGCGACTATGCCCAGTCCGCCGTCCAGCCGGAGGGAGACGGATTGGTCTCCACCCGTTTTGAGGACACCGAGGTAGCCACGGGACCGGAGGGGAAGCGGGTGCGGCGCACCATGCTGGTGGACAAGCGGAACTTTTTAGTCAGCTCCTTCTTCCCCACCACCTCGGTCACTCCCACGGACCGCCTGCTGGAGTACATCGACCTGCGGGAGGAGAAGAAATAAATCCCTACTGGGGATAGACTTCCGGGGACCGATGCGGTATGCTTGAGCCATACCGTATCGGTTTGCCGGAAAGAAAGGAGCAGAAGATGAAACAGGCAAACCAGGAACTCTATGATATTTTGTACGCCCGGCTCAGCCAGGAGGATGACCGGGAGGGCGAGTCCAACAGCATCCAGAACCAGCGCCTGATCCTGGAGCAGTACGCCAGGGACAAGGGCTTCACCAATCCCCGCTTCCTGTACGACGACGGCTTCTCCGGGACCAACTTCAACCGGCCCGGTTGGAACGAGGTCATGCGGCTGATGGAGAACGGTATGGTGCGCACGGTGATCGTCAAAGACCTCAGCCGGCTGGGCCGCGAGTATCTGGAGGTGGGCAAGCTGACCGAGCTGGTGTTCCCCAGCTACGGGGTGCGCTTCATCGCCATCAACGATAACGTGGACAGCCTCTACGGGGAAAACGACTTTGCGCCCTTCAAGAACCTGTTCAACGAGTTTTACGCCAAGGACACCAGCCGGAAGATCCGGGCGGTGAAGAAGGCCCAGGCCCAGCGTGGGGAGCGGATCGCCACCCGGCCCCGCTACGGATACCAAAAGGCGGGGGACGATCCCAAGAAGATCGTCCCGGACCCGGAGGCGGCGGAGGTGGTGCGGAGGATCTTCCAACTGTGCGCCTCCGGGCGGGGACCCAGCCAGATCGCCCGGCAGCTAAAGCAGGAGCAGGTCCTCAACCCCATCAACTACTACTTCCAGAAGCACGGCGTTGCCCTGCCCGGCCTGGACACCACACGGCCCTACAACTGGAGCGACACCACCATCGCCAAGATGCTGGAGGACGAGATCTACCTGGGACACACCATCAGCCTGCGCTACACCACGCCGTCCTATAAGAACAAAAAGAAGATCGAGCGCCCGGAGTCGGAGTGGCTGCGGTTTGAGAATACCCATGAGCCGCTGATCACGAAGGAGGTCTGGGAACTGGCGCGGGAGGTCCGCAGGCACAAGCGCCGCGCCCCGAAGAAGATCGAGGCCCCCAACCTGTTCTCCGGCCTGGTCTACTGCGCGGACTGCGGGAAGCCCATGCGGCTCCACCGGACCAGGACCAAAGAGGAGGACTCCTACAACAACTTCAAGTGCAGCACCTACAGCAACCGGGGCAAGGAGGCCTGCAGCGGTCACTACATCCGGGAGAGCCAGCTGAAGGCCATCGTGCTGGACGACCTGCGGCGGGTGACACAGTTTGCAAGGCAGAAGGAAAATCTCCTCCTGCGCCATGTGGCGAAACGGAATTCCGCCCAGGCGAAGAAGGAGATCGGGCAGCTCCAGCGGGAGCTGGACAGGCTGTGCCGCCGGGAGACGGAGCTGACCGCCCTGTTCAAGCGGCTCTACGAGGACAATGTGCTGGGCCGTATCCCGGACGAGCAGTACCGACTCCTCTCCGCCGAATACACCCAGGAGCAGGCACAGATCAAGGAACGGATCCCCCAGATGGAGGAGCGGCAGGAGAAGCTGCGGGACTCCATTACCAACGTATCCCGGTTTGTGGAACGCGCCAGGCAGTACAGTGAGATCACGGAGCTGACGCCGGAGCTGCTGCGGCTGTTCATTGAGAAGATCGTGGTGGGAGAGCGGGCGGAGAAGTACTCCCACAGCGCACCCCAGGAGGTCATGATCTATTACCGGGACATCGGCCTGCTGGACACCACGGAGGAGCTGGACCTGGAACGGGAGCTGGCCGACGCCGGCCCTGCGGCATGAACACCCCAAAAGAGGAAGGGGGCAGTACAACTGCCCCCTCCCAGAGAATCCTATACTGAACCGAGTCTCGGTCCATTGTGTGTCCTTGTCCAGTGCCGGCTGAGACCGGCGCAGGCTTTTCCTGACCGTTATCCTCTCTTGAATATCACGTTTTTGCGGACGCCGGACTTGCAATGCCGGCTTTAACAGATTATCATCAGGAAAGGAAGATCTCCCATGAAAAAGCTGTTCCCTCTGTTCCTGGCTCTGTCCCTGACCCTGGCCCTTGCCGCCTGCGGCGGGGACACCAATGACAGCTCTGCGGAGGGCACTGACGGCACCGCCGCCGAGCCGGTGGAGCTGTACGTCTTTGCCGCCGCCTCCCTGGAGGAGTCTCTCAACGAGGTCATCGATCTCTATAAGGAGGCGGCCCCTGACGTGACGGTGGTGGCCACCTACGACTCCTCCGGGACCCTCAAGACCCAGATCCAGGAGGGGGCCGACTGCGATGTGTTCCTCTCTGCCGCGCCCAAGCAGATGAACCAGCTGGACGCCGAGGGCGGCGCGGAGAACACCGAGGGCCTGGACCTGGTGGACCACTCCACCCGGCTGGACCTGCTGGAGAACAAGGTGACCCTGGCGGTCCCCGAGGGCAACCCTAAGGGCATCGCGTCCTTTGACCAGCTCTCGGAGCTGCTGCAAAACGGCGATGTGTTCCTGGCCATGGGCAACAGCGATGTGCCGGTGGGCCAGTACACCCAGAAGATCTTCGCCTATTACGGGCTGGACGAGGCGGCCATCGCCTCCTGCCTGACCTACGGCTCCAACGTGAAGGAGGTCACCACCCAGGTGTCCGAGGGAGCGGTGGACTGCGGCGTCATCTACGCCACCGACGCCTTCTCCGCCGGATTGACGGTGGTGGACGAGGCCACGGCAGAGATGTGCGGCCAGGTGATCTATCCGGCGGCCGTCATGAAGAACAGCGCCCACCCCGACGCGGCCAAGGCGTTCCTGGACTTCCTCTCCACCGACGGTGCCATGGCCTGCTTTGAGGCCGTGGGCTTCAGCCCCGCGGCGTAAGGCAGATAGGAGTTCGGAGATAGGAGATAGAAGCTGATGTGCCGCCGGAGGCGGCTCATTCAGATCGTCCGGCTCCGCCGGACACCGAAACTCCTATCTTCACTTTCCACTCTCCACTCTCAACACTTCACTCTCTGCATGAAACAGGTGCTCATATGGACTGGTATCCGCTTTACAACTCATTGCGCATTGCCGCCATCTCCACGGCGGTCGTGTTCTTCCTGGGTCTCCTGACGGCGTACTACATCGCCAGACTCCCCCGGCTGGTGAAGGGCGCGCTGGACGTGGTGCTGACGCTGCCCCTGGTGCTGCCCCCCACGGTGGTAGGCTGGCTGCTGCTGGTGCTCCTGGGGCCCAACCGGCCCGTGGGCGCCTGGGTGCTGGCCCACTTCGGCGTCCGGCTGGTGATGACCTGGTGGTCCGCCGTCTTCGCCACCGTGGCGGTGGCCTTCCCCCTCATGTACCGCACCGCCCGGGGGGCCTTTGAGAGCTTCGACCAGACGCTGGCGGAGGCCGGAGCCACCCTGGGCCGGTCCAACACCTGGATCTTCTGGCGGGTGCGGATGCCCGTCTGCCGCCAGGGCATCCTGGCGGGGACCGTCCTGGCCTTCGCCCGTGCCCTGGGGGAATACGGCGCCACCTCCATGATCGCCGGGTACACGCCGGGGCGGACCGCCACCATCTCCACCACGGTCTACCAGCTCTGGCGGACCGGCAGCGACGGCGCTGCTCTCCGGTGGGTGCTGGTGAACGTCGCCATCTCCGCTGTGTTTCTGCTGGCGGTGAATCTGCTGGAGGACCGCCAGAGGCGGACCGGGAAGGGAGGCGGACGGTGATGGCCCTCTCCGTGGACATCCGGAAACAGCTGGGAGACTTCCATCTGGAGGTGCAGTTCGACGCCGAGGACGAGACGCTGGCCCTTCTGGGGGCCTCCGGCTGCGGCAAGTCCGTGACCCTGAAGTGCGTCGCCGGCATCCTGACGCCGGACGAGGGGCGGATCACGCTGGATGGCGTGACCCTCTTCGACAGCGCTGCCAGGATCGACCTGCCGCCCCAGAGGCGGCACGTGGGGTATCTATTCCAGGACTACGCCCTGTTTCCCAACATGACGGTGCGGCAGAACATCGCCGCCGGTGCGAAGGACCGGGGCCGCCGGCGGGAGACGGCGGAGGCGCTGATCCGCCGGTTCCGGCTGGAGGACGCGGCAGACCGGAAGCCCCGACAGCTCTCCGGCGGCCAGAGGCAGCGGACGGCCCTGGCCCGGATCCTGGCATCGGAGCCGAGGGCCGTTCTGCTGGACGAGCCCTTCTCCGCCCTGGACAGCTATCTGAAGTACCAGCTAGAGCTGGAGCTGGCGGAGATCCTGGACAGCTTCCCCGGGACGGCGGTGTGGGTCTCCCACGACCGGGGGGAGGTGTTCCGCAACTGCGGCCGGGTGTGTGTGCTGGATGCGGGGAAGTCCCAGCCGGTGCGGACGCTGGAGGAGCTGTTCCGCGCCCCCGGCACGGAGGCGGCGGCCCGGCTCTCCGGCTGCAAGAACTACGCCGGCGTGGAGCTCCGGGGTGAGGCGGTGTTCGTCCCCGCGTGGAACGTCACCCTCCGGTGTGCCGGTCCGGCGGCGGACCATGTGCGCACCATCGGCGTCCGGGCCCACCAGGTCCGGCCCGCTCCGCCGGGGACGGAGAACAGCTTCCCCTGCGCGGTGGTCCGGGTGATCGAGGATGTGTTCTCCACCGTGGTGCTGCTACGGCCGGAGGGCGCAGCAGCGGACGCACCGCTGCTGCGGATGGAGCTGGACAAGGCCGCCTGGCAGGCGGTGCCGGACAAGCAGCGACTCACGGCGGCCATCCCGCCGGAGGACATTCTTCTGCTGAAATGAAAAGGAGGGAGCGCTATGTTCAACGCCGCTGTGGTGACAGTCAGTGACCGGAGCTTCCGGGGAGAGCGGCCCGACGGGGGCGGCCCCCTGGTGGCGTCCATGCTGAAAGAGGCCGGGTATGCGGTGGCGGAGGCCGTCATCGTCCCGGACGAGCAGGCGGAGATCGAGGCGGTGCTGTGCCGGCTGGCGGACAGCGGGACCGTGCAGCTGATCGTCACCACCGGGGGCACCGGCTTCGCCCCCCGGGACGTGACGCCGGAGGCCACCCTCGCCGTCTGCGACAGGCTGACCCCCGGCATCCCGGAGGCCATGCGCTATGCCTCCCTGCAGGTGACCAGCCGGGCCATGCTGTCCCGGGCCCAGGCGGGCATCCGGGGCGGGGCGCTCATCGTCAACCTCCCCGGCTCCCCCAAGGCCGCGAAGGAGAATCTGGAGGCCGTCCTCCCCGCCCTCTCCCACGGGCTGGAGATGCTCTCGGGCCGTCCCGCAGACTGTGCCAGCCTGACGGACTGACTGCCCTGCCCCCATATAAAACAGGCGCCGCGGAGGACCGCGGCGCCTGTTTTATGCAGATGGAGGACGGCGGCGGGCTCACTGTGCCCCGCTGTCCTGGATGCGCCTGTCCAGCCGGTCCATGAAGAAGGCCAGCAGGAAGCCGCCCACGCAGCACACCGCCGAGAGCAGGATCTCCCACATCCCCGCATACTCTGTGGGGATGATGACCAGTGTGGACGCCAGGACGATGCCGAAGATGCCGTGGGAGGCGATGGCGTAGTGCTCCCGGAAGAACCAGGTCACGAGCCTTGCCAGCAGCAGCACGCTGAGGACCAGCCCCGGCACGACGGAGGCCAGCACCGGCACATCCAGCCGGGCCAGACCCGCCATCATGGGCCCGTAGAGCCCCAGGGCCATCATCACCGAGGAGGAGGTGAGGCCGGGGATCACCAGACTCATGCCGAAGAGGACCCCGCAGAAATTGTACCAGAGAAAGCTGGGCTCCACGGTCACATGGATGACCCGCCCCACATAAAAAAGACTGGCGAAGATGGCGAGGGCACACACCGCCAGGCTCACCCAGGCGCCCGTGCCCCGGCCCTCCCTTCCCGCCTCCCGGAAGAGCGCGGGGACCGTGCCCACGATCAGTCCGACGAAGAGCCATGTGGTGACGGTGCTGGAGACGTCGATGGCCGCGGCGATGCCCTTGGCAAAGCCCAGGAAGCCGATCACGCACCCCAGTCCGATGGGCAGGAACCACCGCCAGTATTTCGGGATGGCCTGCCTGGGGTGGGTCAGCAGCTCCATGAAGGGGCGGTAGATGTCGAACACCACCGCCAGCACCCCGCCGGAGACGCCGGGCAGAATGGCCCCCGCTCCGATCAGAATGCCGCACAGCAGATCCCGCAGCCAGTGTATTCTGAAATGTTCGTCCCTCTCCCGTTTCAAGGCCGTTCCTCCGTCGCATTTTTCCGCATGGATCCCACTGACCGCTATGATATCAGTTTTGCCCCTCCGTTGCAATCCGATACCGGCGATTTCCGCGAAAGAATTCCCCGCCTCGACGGTCCGCGCGGCGGCTATCGGCAAAGGCGCACAAAAGTGGCGGGCGATTTTCCCTGTTCTGTGTGCGTTTTTCCCGTTGACTTTTTCACAGTTATCGGCTAGACTATGAAACAGTTATTAGAAAATTTGATAAGTCAAAGACGATGAAGAGAAGAGTAACCGGTCAGATACAGCGCAGAGAGCCTCGGCAGGTGGAAAGAGGTCTGGAAGGGTCCGGTGAACATGGTCTCGGAGTTGCGTGGCCGACCGCCGTTCCGGCATAGGTCACGACGTGGGCGCACGTGACAGCGCAGGAGTGTGATGGCACTCCCAAAGGCCGCTTCCGTGAGGGGGCGGCGAACCAAGGTGGTACCGCGGCATCGCTGATGTTCGTCCTTGAGGCTCTTGTCTCAGGGACTTTTTTGTTGTGATTTTTCAGAAAGGAGCGTGATCCCGTGTCCATCATCCAGGTCCAGCACCTGTACAAGACCTTCGGCACCGGGGAAGACGCTGTCCACGCGTTGGAGGATATCAATCTGGACATTCAGGAGGGGGAGATCTTCGGGATCATCGGCCTCTCCGGAGCGGGCAAGAGCACCCTGGTGCGGTGCATGAACCTGCTGGAGCGGCCCACCTCGGGCACCGTCATCGTGGACGGGAAGGAGATGACGTCCCTCTCGGAAAAGGAGCTGCGGCTGGCCCGCCGGAAGGTCACCATGATCTTCCAGAGCTTCAACCTGCTGATGCAGCGGACGTGTCTCAAGAACGTCTGCTTTCCCATGGAGATCAGCGGCGTTCCCGCCGCCCAGGCGAAAAAGCGGGCGCTGGAGCTGATGGATCTGGTGGGGCTGGCCGACAAGGCGGACGCCTATCCCTCCCAGCTCTCCGGCGGCCAGAAGCAGCGGGTGGCCATCGCCCGGGCCCTGGCGACGGACCCCAAGGTCCTGCTGTGCGACGAGGCCACCTCTGCCCTGGACCCCACCACCACCGCCTCCATTCTGAGCCTTCTGAAGGATTTGAATGAGAAGCTGGGGGTCACCGTGGTGGTCATCACCCACCAGATGAGCGTCATCGAGGAGATCTGCTCCCGGGTGGCCATTCTGGACGGCGGCGTGGTGGCGGAGCAGGGCAAGGTGGAGGACATCTTCTCCCACCCCTCTACCGATGCCGCTCGGCGTCTGGTGTATCCCGGCGGTGTCAGCCTGGAGCAGTATCCGGCAGGCACCCGGGCGGTACGGGTGGCCTTCAACGGCGGCACCGCGTACCAGCCCCTGATCGCGTCCCTGGCCATCGACCTGGGCGTGAAGGTGAACATCCTGGGCGCCGACACCCGCAATATCGACGGCAAGGCCTTCGGCACCATGCTGCTGGGGCTTCCCGACGATCCCAACGACGCGGCGCGGGTCCTCAGCTACATTCGGGCGCAGCCCAAGGTTTCCGCAGAGGAGGTGGAGTATCATGCCTGAGATCATCAGTGCCTTTTGGGCCCAATACGGTGAACTGCTGCTGGAGGGCACCTGGGAGACCCTGATCATGGTGTCTGTCTCCACCGTCCTGGCCTATGTGATCGGCGTGCCCCTGGGGGTGGCCCTCATCGTCACCCAGCCCCAGGGCATCCGGCCCCACCGGGCGGTCTACGGGGTCCTGGGCTGGATCGTCAACATCGGCCGCTCCCTCCCCTTCGCCATCCTGCTGGTGGCCCTGATGCCCTACACCCGTCTCATCGTGGGGACCGCCATCGGCGTCAAGGGCGCCATCCCGCCCCTGGTGATCTCCGCCGCTCCCTTCGTGGCCCGGATGGTGGAGACCTCTCTCAGCGAGGTGGACGCCGGCGTGGTGGAGGCCGCCCAGTCCATGGGCGCGTCCCCCCTGCAGATCATCCGGAAGGTCTACCTGCCGGAGGCCATGCCCTCGCTGGTGCTGGGCGGAGCCATCTCCGTGGTGACCATCCTGGCCTACACCGCCATCGCTGGCATGGTGGGCGCCGGCGGCCTGGGCAACATCGCCATCCAGTACGGCCACAACCGGGGCGTCACCTCGCTGATGTGGGTGACGGTGGTGCTCCTCATCATCTTCGTGCAGATCGTCCAGTGGATCTTCAGCTGGTGGTCCCGGCGCATCGACAAGCGCCTGGGCCAGACCGCGGACACCGGGAAATTCGCTCCCCTGGCGATGCTGGCCCACTTCGTCCACACCAAATAACGGGTTTCATCGTTTGTCTTTTGAAATTCCGGCAGACGTTTGAAATAGAATCATCTCAGACCAAATTCAGTATTGGAGGAAAAGAATGATGAAGAAGAAGCTGCTGGCCCTGCTGCTGGGCCTGACCCTGTGCCTGTCCCTGGCCGCCTGCGGCGGCTCTGACGAGGGCGCCGCCGACGACACCGCCGGCGAGGAGGGCGTCACCGCCGAAGAGGGCGGCGAGACCGCCGAGACCGTCACCCTGACCGTGGCCGCCTCTCCCACCCCCCACGCCGTGATCCTGGAGGCCTGCATCCCCCTGATGGAGGAGAAGGGCTATGAGCTGGTGGTGAACCAGTACGACGACTATGTGGTGCCCAACACCGCCGTGGAGGACGGCGACGAGGACGCCAACTACTTCCAGCACATCCCCTATCTGGACGAGTTCAACGAGACCCGGGGCACCCACCTGGTGAACGTGGCCGGCGTCCACATCGAGCCCATGGCCATCTACGCCGGCAAGACCGCCTCTCTGGAGGAGCTGCCCGACGGCGCCGTCATCGGCGTGCCCAACGACGCCACCAACGAGGGCCGCGCCCTGCTGCTGCTGGAGGCTCAGGGCCTCATCACCCTGGACGACAGCTCCAACCTGACCGCCACCCCCATCAACATCGTGGACAACCCCAAGAACCTGCAGTTCGAGGAGATCGAGGCCAAGACCCTGCCCAGCTCCCTGCCGGATCTGGATCTGGCGGTCATCAACTCCAACTACGCCTTGGGTGCCGGCCTGAACCCCACCACGGACGCCCTGGCCATCGAGTCCGCCGACTCCCCCTACGTCAACGTGCTGGTGGTGAAGGAGGGCAACGAGGACAACGCCGCCGTCCAGGCCCTGGTGGAGGTGCTCCACTCCGACACCATCCGGGACTTCATCAACGAGGAGTTCGACGGCGCCGTGGTGCCCGCGTTCTGAAAACGTTCTTCCGTCTTCCGTGCCGGAGAGGCTTTTGTCTCTCCGGCACAGCTTTTTGCCTGTTTGCCATGTTAAAATCGTGTAAAATTTCTTTCCGGAACCCGTAGCATTTCCCGGACGCAGGTGCTAGAATGAGTGGGCGCCCGCGGGCGACTGAATGTGAACAAGAAGGGTTTCCCATGTTAAAGCTACACAGAACGCAGTATGAGATCGACATGTGCAACGGCCCCATCCTCTCCCGGATGCTGCGCTTCTCCATCCCGCTGATGTGCTCCAGCGTACTGCAGCTGCTGTTCAACGCGGCGGACATCGTGGTGGTGGGCCGCTGGGCCGGAGACAACTCCCTGGCGGCGGTGGGCTCCAACACGGCGCTGATCGGCCTTCTGACGAACCTGTTCGTGGGTCTGGCGGTGGGCGCCAACACCCTGGCCGCCAAGAGCTTCGGCGCCCGGGACCGGGAGGAGCTCCACCGGGTGGTCCACACCTCCATCCTGCTGAGTATCCTGAGCGGCGTGCTGCTGGCGGTGGTGGGCTTTTTCGGCGCCCGGACCATCCTCACCTGGATGCAGACACCGGACAACGTGCTGGGCCTTGCGGCGCTGTACCTGCGGATCTACTTCCTGGGCATGCCCGCCACCATGGTCTACAACTTCGGCGCAGCTCTGCTGCGGGCGGAGGGCGACACCCAGCGTCCGCTGTACTTCCTCTCCCTGGCGGGCGTGGTGAACATCGTGCTGAATCTGTTCTTCGTCATCGTCTGTCACCTGGATGTGGCGGGCGTCGCCATCGCCACGGTGATCTCCCAGTGCATCTCCGCCGCTCTGGTGCTGCGCTGCATGACAAAGGACACCGGCCCCCTGCACCTGGACCTGCGGAAGCTGCGCATCCACTCCCGGACCATGGGAAAGATCCTGCAGGTGGGGCTGCCCGCCGGCTTCCAGGGCATCCTCTTCTCCCTGTCCAATGTGGTGATCCAGTCCTCGGTCAACACCTTCGGCGAGGTCATCATGGCCGGCAACTCCGCCGCCGCCAACATCGAGCAGTTCGTGTACGTGTCCATGAACGCCATGTACCAGGCCACCATCTCCTTTGTCAGCCAGAACTACGGCGCCGGCAACTACCACCGCATCCGCAAGATCGTCATCCGGGCCCAGATCTGCGTGCTGGTGGTGGGGCTGGTCCTGGGGAATCTCGCCACGCTGTTCGGCCGGGATCTGCTGGCCATCTACACCACCAGCCCCGCCGTCATTGACGCGGGCCTCATCCGGATGCGCATCGTCTGCACCACCTACGCCGTCTGCGGCATGATGGACGTGATGGTGGGCGGCCTGCGGGGCATCGGCTACTCGGTGATGCCCATGCTGGTGTCCCTGGTGGGTGCCTGCGGCCTGCGGCTGCTGTGGATCGCGACCATCTTCCAGCTGCCCCAGTTCCACACCATCCAGATGCTCTACTGGTCCTACCCCGTCAGCTGGACCATCACCGTCGCCGTCCACGTGCTGTGCTTCCTGTGGGCTCTCAAGCGGGTAAAGCGCCACCTGCTGGCAGAGGGCGGCCCCGTCTCCGGCGCGGAGGTCCCGGAGGAACAGGCCTCTGTGTAAGGATCAGAAACAAGAGGAGCGCATCCCATGCGGGATGCGCTCCTCTTTTCGCTGTGTCCGCGGCCTCACAGCCCCAGCCGCTGCCGGACGGCCAGCACCGCGCAGGCCACCAGCAGGATGGTCAGCGCCAGCTGGCCCCACAGCAGGTTGTAGGACACGTCCTCCCTGTCCCGCCGGCGCCCCTCCAGCACGGAGAGGGAGACGTAGATCCCCACCACGCCGAAGGCGATGGCCACCAGATCCGCCGCCAGCTCCAGCCCCGCCACCAGCAGGGCCATGTACAGCACAAAGCCCGCGCCGGTGGCGATGGCGCCGTTGTTCATCTGCTTCTTCGTCTGGAGCAGCAGTCCATTCTTTCTGTCCTTCATATCTCTCCCGCTTTCGTATCAGTATCCGTTCACGATCACGTCCAGCACCCTCGCGGCCACGGTGCCCGCCACGGAGGACCCGCCGCCGCCGTTCTCCACCAGCACCACAAAGGCGTACGGCGTCTCCTCCCCCCGGAGGAAGCCGGCGAACCAGGCGTGGGGCGTCTGCCCCTCCCCCACCTCGGCGGTGCCGGATTTGGCACAGATGTCCATGCCCGGGAACCGGTCCGCGCCGTAGGTCTGGGTGACGTTATTGGCCATCAGGTCCGCCAGGGCCTCCGCCGTGTCAGCTTCGATGAGCCGTCCGGTGTGGGTGGTGAAATGGGGCAGGGACGGCAGCCCCAGGGCGCCCACGGTCTTTTCGATCAGATACGGCTCCGCCGCCCTGCCGCCGTTTGCGATGGCCCCCATATAGAGCATCAGCGACGCCGGGTTCACCAGGTCCTGATACTGGCCCACACCGGCCCAGCCCAGCTGGCCGTCGGTGATGCCGTCAAAGCGGAAGGAGCCCTTCGCGGTGGGCAGGCCGTCGATGGAATAGCTGTCCGTCAGCCCCGCCCGCTCCGTGTGCTCCGCCAGGGCCTCCTCCCCAAGCTCCACCGCGATCTGGGCAAAGGCCACGTTGCAGCTGTTGGCGAAGGCAGAGGCGATGTCCTGCTGGCCGTGGGTGCCGGAGCAGACGATGGTCTCGTCCCCGATCTGGACGCTGCCCTCGCAGGTCCAGGTGCGGTCCATCAGATCCGGGATCTCCTCCAGCGCCGCCGCCAGGGTCACGGTCTTGTAGACGGACCCCGGTGTGAAGGCAGAGGACAGGAAGCGGTTCAGGTAGGCGCCCTTGTAGCGGTCGCTGGTCTCGATGTCCGCCGGCACGTTCAGGGGGTCATAGCTGGGGGCGGAGACCATGCACAGGATCTCGCCGCTGTCGTAGTTGTAGACTGCCACGGTCCCGGCGTGGCCGTTCAGGGCCTGATACGCCTCGTAGTTGTACCGGGCGTCAATGGTCAGGTACAGCTCGCTGCCCCGCTGGGCGCCGAAGGCGCCGTTGAGCAGATCATATCCCGTCAGCTTGTCGGCGAAGGCGTTCAGAGCGCCGGTCCCGATGTTGCCCTGGAGATCTCCGACCGCGTGGAGCGTGGCCTTGCGGACCGTCTCCCCGTCGTAGTAGGTGCGGCGGCCGTCCACCACCTCGGAGAGCACGTCCCCGTCCCGGTCCAGCACCGTGCCGGAGGACAGGACGCCGCTGCTGTCATAGAGGTGGCGGTTGAAGGCGGAGGAGGCCCAGTCGCCCCCGTCCAGAAAGTACTTTACCAGAAATACGGCCAGGCCCGCCGCCAGGAGGAGCGCCAGGGCCAGGCAGACAAATGCCCGCCGCTCAATCTTCTTCATGGCGCTCCTCCTGTTCCGCGGCAAAGGGGTCTCCTGCCGGGGCGGCCCGCCGCCGGGCCTCCTCCGTCAATTTCCGCTGGTGTCTGCGGGCGATGGCGAAGCTGGCGTTCTCCCGGGTGTCCGTGGCCTTCAGATAGGCCAGGAGCCCCCAGGCGGACATCATGGCAGAGCCGCCGTTGGAGACAAAGGGGAACGTGACGCCGGTGAGGGGCAGCAGGTCCACGGACCCGAACACGTTCAGGCAGGTCTGGAACACCAGCAGGGACGATGCCGCGCAGGCGGAGATCGTGTAAAAGCTGGACCGGCCCACCCGGCAGGCCCGGGCGGCGAAGAAGGCCAGAGTGATGATGGACCCCACCGCCAGCACGGCGATCAGGAGTCCCCACTCCTCGCAGAGCATCCCGAACACCAGGTCCGTGTCCGCCGCCGCCACGTTGTGGAGCCAGCCGTTGCCGGCCCCCATGCCCAGAAGGCCGCCGGAGGCCGCCGCGGACATGGTGCGGGTCTGCTGGTAGCCGGTGGTGGAGGCGGCCTCCCAGGCGTGGCCCCAGGAGGCGAAGCGGCTGAGGATATAGGGCTTGAACTTCA
>CALWOF010000017.1 GCA_944382995.1 uncultured Oscillospiraceae bacterium
CGCATGCCGTCGGCCAGGCCCACGGTGGTGGTGGTCTTGCCCTCGCCGGCGGGGGTGGGGTTGATGGCGGTGACCAGGATCAGCTTGCCGTTGGGGGCCTTGGTGTCGCTAAGCAGCCGGTAGTCGATCTTGGCCTTGTACCGGCCGTAGTACTCCAGGTACTCCTCGGGCACGCCGGCGGTCTTGGCGATCTCCTGGATGGGCTTCATCTGGGTGCTCTGGGCGATCTCGATATCGGTCTTCATGGCGATGACTGCCTCCCTGTCCGGTTTTCGGCCGTTCCGCGGCCGTATTCTCCCCTCTGATTATACCGGCCGGCATCTGCAAAAGCAACCGCCGCCGGCGAAATATCCCCGCCCGCGTCAGTGGAGATGCTGATATCTGCTATCTCCGCAGGCGATAACCGGTTCCGCGAGATTCGTTCTAACGGTTTCTGAACAGAGATGCTATAATATTGCACAGAGAGATGAGAGGTTTTTCCCCTTCAGCTGTGCATTCGGACGAATAGAGGTGTATGAAAAGAGGCAAGAGAACATAAGGAGGTACATCCATGGAAACTCTGGAGAAAAAAGGCAAAGGTTCCGCGCTGTTCCCGTTCCTGCTGTTCATCGTCATCTACCTGGGCGCCGGTCTGTATTTCCAGTTCCAGGGCACGGATATGGCATTCTATCAGTTCCCCTCTGTCACGGCCATGTTCATCGCGGTGCTGCTGGCCTTCATGCAGGGCAAGGGCACCATCGATCAGAAGTTTGCCATCTTTGCCCGGGGCGCCGCCAATGAAAACGTCCTGACCATGCTGATGATCTATATTCTGGCCGGTGCCTTCTCCACCGTGGCCAGTGCCATGGGCGGCGTGGACGCCACCGTGAATATGGGTCTGAGCATCATCCCCGTACACTTCCTGGCCGCCGGCGTGTTCGTGATCTCCGCGTTCATGGGCACCGCCACCGGCACCTCCATGGGCACCATCAGCGCCATCGTCCCCATCGCCGTGGGCGTGGCGGACAAGGCTGGTCTGAGCCTGCCCCTGTTCCTGGGCGCCTGCGTGGGCGGCGCCATGTTCGGCGACAACCTGTCCATGATCTCCGACACCACCATCGCCGCCACCCGCACCCAGGGGTGCGAGCTGCGGGACAAGTTCAAGGTGAACTTCTGGATCGCCCTGCCCGCCGCTGTCATCACCATCATCGTGCTTCTGGTGGTGGGCCGGCCGGAGACCGTGGCCGAGATGGGTGACCTGTCCTTCAACATCATCAAGGTCCTGCCCTATGTGGCGGTCCTGGTGCTGGCGCTGATCGGCATGAACGTGTTCCTGGTGCTGACCATCGGCATCTTCGCGGCCGGCATCATCGGTCTGGCCCTGGGCGACCTGGACATCCCCCTCTTTGCCCAGAGCATCTGGAATGGCTTCACCGGCATGAACGAGGTGTTCTTCCTGTCCCTGTTCTGCGGCGGTATGTCTGAGATGATCGCCCACAACGGCGGCATCGCCTGGCTGATCGAGAAGCTGGGCGGCATGATGAAGAGCAACAAGTCCGCCCAGGTGGGCATCGCCGCTCTGGTCTCCCTGGCGGACTGCGCCACGGCCAACAACACGGTGGCCATCATCGTCAGCGGCCCCATGGCCAAGGACATGAGCCGGATCCACAAGGTGGACCCCCGCCGCTCCGCCTCTCTGCTGGATGTGTTCTCCTGCGTGCTGCAGGGCATCATCCCCTGGGGCGCCCAGCTGCTGACCGCCGCCAGCCTCACGGCTGTGTACGGCGTGGCCATGAGCCCCATGGACATCCTGCCCCACATGTGGTACTGCTGGATCCTGGCAGTGGTGGGCATCCTCTCCATCTTCATCCCCTTCGCCGACGGTATCTGCCGCAAGGACCCCTGGAACTGGGAGTACGACGTGGCGGAGTCCGGCGTGGCGGCCAAGAAGGCCGCGCTGGAGCTGGAGCGCCAGGAGACCGCCGAGACCACCATCTGACCCCCTTCGTCCCTGTAAAGTCACAGAAGGCCGGGCGTCCTGCGGGACGCCCGGCCTTTTTTCCCGCCGGACGAGCGCGGCCGGGACATGAGGTCCCGGCCACGTCCTTTTCTTTTTCCGCATCCGCCCTCACGCCTGCTCCTGAAGACGGCGGGTAAAGGCGATGGAGTCCGCCAGCGCCTCCTCCAGCAGATGGACGAACCGCTCCGTCAGCGGGGAGATCCGGGTGTTCCGCAGGTGGATCCAGCCCAGGTGGACCGAGGTCTTGCCCTGCAGCGGAACAGTCACCACCCGGCCGTCCGTCAGGCACTCCGAGAGCAGGCCGCTGCCGGTGGTGAAGGCATCCGTCTCCGCCAGCACATACATGGCGGTGGAGCGGTTGTTGACGCTGATGTACTTGGCGGGCTTTTTCAGCGTGGCCATGGGGTACTCCTCAAAGAAGTCGGAGGCCACGCCCTGGTCGTGCTCAAAGGCCACATAGGGGTACCCGCTCAGGTCCTCCTCCGTCAGGCTGGTCCGGTCCGCCAGGGGATGCCCCCGCCGGACATAGGCGCAGGGAACCACGGCGGCCAGCTCGTGGAAGTCCAGCTCCCGGGCGTCCAGGAGCCGCCGGATGATCTTCTCCGTCAGGTCCGTCAGGCAGATGATCCCCACGTCCGCCCGGTGGTCATAGACGTCGTCGATGACGCCGTCCATCCCCGTCTCCCGGACGCCGAAGCGGAACCGATTCTCCTCCGCCGTCCGGAGCATTCGCAAAAAAGCATCCACCGCGAAGGGGTAGCGCTGGCAGGAGACGGAGAACTGCGCCGGCGCCACGCTGTTGCGGGCCTCGCCGTACAGGCCCTCGATCTGGCGCTTCTGCTCCAGCAGGGAGGCGGCGTAGCTGAGGAACTCCCTTCCCTCCGGTGTGAATTCCACGCCCCGGTTGCTGCGGGCCAGGAGCTGGATGCCCAGCTCCCCCTCCAGCTCCCGCACAGCGGTGGAGATGCCGGACTGGGACAGGAACAGCTTCTGCGACGCCTTGTTGATGGAACCGCACTTGGAGATCTCCACGATGTACTCCAGCTGCTGAAAGGTCATAGCCGGTCGCTCCTCTCGGTATGTGTTCTTTTCCCCATTATAGCGGTTTTTTCGGGATTGTCAAACAGCTATCGGATTTAGTGATAGTGAATCCTCGAAAACGCATATTAACAGCTTTTTGGCAGCTGTGCTATTCTATAAGCAGAAGCAGACAAAAGTTTTTCGGCGTGCTCCAAAAATTCTGTTCAATATTACCTCATATCCCGTCAGATGCGCGGGAAGCCTCTCTCATCCTCTCTCTGTCACACCAATCCCATCTTCTGCTGTCTGATAGCAGAAAAATCGAACACAGACCATCCCGCCCGGCAGGCCGCTGCCGCCGGGCCCCGGTGAAGAAAGGAAGATCGACTGTATGAACACTGAGAAGACTCTGGGCTTTGCCACCCGTCAGATCCACGCCGGTCATGTGGAGAACGCCGCCGGCGCGCTGTGCGCTCCCATCTATCAGACCTCCACCTTTGCCTTCTCCACCGTCCAGCAGGGCGGTGCCCGGTTCGCCGGCGAGGAGAACGGCTACATCTACACCCGTCTGGGCAACCCCACCCTCGGGGCCGTGGAGGCGAAGCTGGCCTCTCTGGAGGGCGGCGAGGCCGCCATGGCCGCCGCCTCCGGCATGGGCGCCATCTCCTCCGCCCTGTGGACCTCCGTTGTGGCCGGTGACGAGATCGTGGCGGACGAGACCCTGTACGGCTGCACCTACGCTCTGCTGAACCACGGCATGACCAAGTTCGGCGTGAAGGTCACCCTGACGGACCTGTCCGACATCGAGAACCTGAAAAAGAACCTCACCGACAAGACCAAGGTGGTCTATTTTGAGACCCCCTGCAACCCCACGCTGAAGCTGCTGGACATCGCGCTGATCGCCAAGACGGCCCATGACTTCAACCCCGATATCCGGGTGATCGTGGACAACACCTTCTGCACGCCCTACCTGCAGCGTCCTCTGGAGCTGGGCGCCGACGTGGTCGTCCACAGCGCCACCAAGTACCTCAACGGCCACGGCGACGTCATCGCAGGTATCGTCATCGGCAAGGCGGACTTCATCGGCCAGTGCCGGATGTTCGGCCTGAAGGATATGACCGGCGCGGTCATGAGCCCCTTTGATGCCTTCCTGATGGCCCGGGGCCTGAAGACCCTGGACATCCGCATGGAGCGGCACTGCGCCAACGCCCGGAAGGTGGCGGACTTCTTCGCCTCTCACCCGGCGGTGGCCAAGGTCTACTATCCCGGTCTGGACACCTTCCCCGGCCATGAGATCGCCGAAAAGCAGATGAAGCTGCCCGGCGGCATGATCTCCATCGAGCTGAAGGCGGACCGCGCCGCCGTCGCTGCCGCCCTGAACAAGCTGCAGCTGTGCACCATCGCCGTGTCCCTGGGCGACGCGGAGACCCTGGTGGAGCATCCCGCCACCATGACCCACTCCACCTACTCCGCCGAGGAGCTGGCCGCGGCCGGCATCTCCGAGGGCCTGGTCCGCATCAGCGTGGGCCTGGAGGACCCGGAGGACATCATCGACGACTTCAAGGCGGTGCTGGATACCCTGTAATGCTTGCCTGCGGCGGCCGCTCCGACCTGTCCCTTCAGAGGGGAGCGGCCCCGCTCTCCAGCCGCACACCTCCTTCCTCTGCGCCGGTCTCCTCTCTCCATGGACCGGCGCGGGCAAAGGGCCTCGGCTCCCCCGCCGGGGCCCTTTGCTGCGGCAGCGCCGCAGGACCCCGCACAGCAGGGCCCCGTGGGACTTTCCGTCCCACGGGGCCCTGCTGTTTCACCGCTTGTCATCTCTGCCGGCCTGAGCGCCTGCTTCCGGCGGATCAGGTCCGCCTCCGGAAGAGGTCCCGCAGGCGCCGGCGGCGCCGCTTTACCTCTGTGGGCCGGAGCTCCGGCGGGTGATCCAGGTAGAACCGCTGGACGGACACCTCCCCGGTGCCGTCCGCCTCCGCCGGGAGATAGCGGCCGTCCGGCTGGAGACGCCGGGCCTTCACGTTGTCCGCCAGGGTGCGGGCCAGGTAGTCGGAGAGGAAGTCCCGCAGCTCCGGGCTCTCCACCGGGCAGGCGATCTCCACCCGCCGCTCCTGGTTCCGCGTCATGATATCGGCGGAGGATAAGTAGATCTGCCGCAGGCTCCCCTCGCCGAAGCAGTAGATGCGGGCGTGCTCCAGGAACTGGCCCACGATGCTGGTGACGGCGATGTTCTCCGTCTTTCCCGGCACGCCCGGCACCAGGCAGCAGATGCCCCGGACGATCAGGTCCACCCGCACGCCGGCCTGGGACGCCTCCGCCAGCTTGTCGATCAGCTCCCGCTCCGTGACGGCGTTGGTCTTGAGGAGGATGCGCCCCCGCTCGCCCCGGGCGATCTCCCCGTCGATCAGGCGGATCAGCGTCTGCTTCAGGGACGAGGGCGCCACCAGCAGCTTTTCGTAGCCGCCCCGCAGGTCGCCGATGAGCATGTTCTGGAAAAAGGCCACGCCGTCGGCGGCGACGGACCGGTCCGCGGTCATCAGGCAGAAGTCCGTGTACAGGGCGGCGGTCTTCTCGTTGTAGTTGCCGGTGCCGATCTGGGTCACATAGGAGAGGCCGCCTTTCTCCTTCCGGGTGATGAGGCAGATCTTGCCGTGGCACTTGTAGCCCGGCGGGCCGTAGATCACATGGCAGCCCGCCTCCTCCAGCTCCTTCGCCCAGGTGATGTTGTTGCCCTCGTCGAACCGAGCCCGCAGCTCCACCAGGACCGTCACCTCTTTGCCGTTCTCCGCCGCCGCGCACAGGTGCTTCACCACGGCGGACTTGGACGCCACCCGGTAGATGGTCATCTGGATGGACACCACCGCCGGGTCCCGGGCGCTCTGGCGCAGCAGGTCCAGGAAGGGCTGCATGGCGTGATAGGGGTAGAACAGCAGCACGTCCCGCTGCTGGATCTGGTCCCACATGGGCGTCTCCCGATCCAGCCAGGTGGGGTAGGCCGGCGTGTGGGGCGGGTAAAAAAGGCCGGCGTCCGGGCTGTCCAGCCGGTAGGCGTATTTCAGAACCAGGGGGCAGGCGCAGGCATAGCTCTGCTCCGGCCGAAGCCTCAGCCGCCGGAGCAACATCTCCCGCAGGACCGGGGCCTCCCCCTGCATCTCCAGCCGCACCGGGGCCAGCCGCTCCCGCCGGCGCAGGAGCTTCGCCATCTGCGCCCGTTGGTCCAGGTCCTCCTGGTCCATGGCCTCGTCATAGCTCAGGTCCGCGTTCCGGGTGACGGATACCACCGCCTGCTCCTCCACCCGGTAGATCCGAAAGATCTTCCGCAGGTGGTGGGCCAGGATCTCCTCCGTCCGCACGAAGGCGCCGGGCCGTCCCGGCAGCGTCACGATGGGCGGGATCACCTCCGGCACGCCCACGATGCCAAGGCGCCGCTTCTCCCCGTCCTTCAGCACGGCAGCGGCGTACAGGACCTTGTTCTTCAGATGGGGGAAGGGGTGGCTGGGGTCGATGATCTGGGCCGTCAGCAGCGGGCGCATGGTCTCCTTGTACCAGCTCCGCACATACTCCCGGTCCCCGTCCTTCAGCTCCCGGTAGGGGAGCTCCTCCACCCCCCGCTCCCGCAGGGCGTCCATGACCGCCCGGTACACCCGGTCCCGCTGCTCCACCAGCGGTCTCACGGCGTCATAGATCCGCCCCAGCTGCTCCGCCGGGGTGAGGCCTCCCTTGTTCTCCCGGGAATCGGGGGCCACGATGGCCAGGTCCGTCAGGCTCCCCACCCGGACCATGAAGAACTCGTCCAGGTTGCTGGTGAAGATGGAGAGGAACCGCAGCCGCTCCATCAGGGGCACGGCGGGGTCCGCCGCCTCCTCCAGCACCCGCCGGTCAAAGGCCAGCCAGCTGAGCTCCCGGTTCCGGGTGTAGCTCAGGTCCCAGTGCCCAGCAGCTTGTGACATAGATATCCCTCCCGAACGCCGTAGGGGCTGATATACAGCTCCTCCTCACACAGCTCCTCCACCAGCATCTCCATCAGCACCAGCCCCGGCAGGATGGTGTGCACCCGGTCCGGACAGTGGCGCAGGATCAGTTTGCGGGCCTGGTGATCCCGCTTGAGCAGAAGCTTCGTCAGCCGCCGCAGCTCCGCCGGCGTCAGCACCCGGTTGGACGCGGGCCGCCCGTACCACGCGTTGGCGATCTTCAGCGCCGCCCGGGCGGTCCCGCCCACGCCGCAGGCCCTGGGCGCCGGCTTCTTGGGCAGCCTGGCGCCGCGCAGAGCCTCCTCCACGGTGCGCCGGAGCTTCTCCAGCTCCTTCCGCCGGGGCCAGATGCCGTCCACGCATTCGTTGAACAGCTCCAGGGACCCGATGGGCAGGCTCCGTGCCTTCCGGATCTCCCCGTCCCGCAGGTCCAGGATCTCCGTGCTGCCGCCGCCGATGTCGAACACGGCGCCGTCCCGCAGGTCTGCGCTCAGGCGGGTGCCGTAGTAGCCCAGCCGGGCCTCCAGCTCACCGGAGATCACATCCACCTCCGCGCCGGTGGCGTCATGGATCTGGGCCACCGCCTCCTCCGTGTTGCGGATGTTCCGCAGGGACGCGGTGGCGAACACGTGGGGCATCCCCAGGCCGAACTGCCGCAGCAGGGTCTGGAAGTCCCGGATGCCCTGGCAGGCCCGCTGGATGCCCTCCGGTGAGAGGACGCCCCCATGGACATAGCTGACCAGGCCGGCCATCTCCTTCTCGGAAAACAGCAGCTCGAATCCGCCGTCCGGCAGGGTGTTGTAGACTGACAGGCGGATGGTGTTGGACCCCAGGTCCACAATGGCGATCTTCATGGGATCGACGGCTCCTTCCCCCCGGTCCCGCCGGGGCGCGGTATTTCACAGATACCAGATTGGCACAGCAAGATCAGATCGAAAAGCGCCGTCTGGTTAAATCTATGTAAAGTCAGCCTTTTTCGATGGCTTTTGCCACCACCTCCAGGGTGTGGGTCTCCGTGTCGTCAAAGAGATGGGTGTAGATGTTGCTGGTAACGGCCATGGAGCTGTGGCCCAGCGTCCGGGAGATGTCGAACATGGGCACCCCCTGGCTGTTGGCCACGGAGGCGAAGCTGTGCCGCAGGCCGTGGAGGGAGATCCGCGGCAGATGGCTGCGCCGCACCAGGGCTTTCACATCCTGGGTCAGCTTGTCCGGCATGGGGGGCCGGCCGTTCCGGTCCAGGACCACCCACTCCCTGGGGTCGTCGCTGCGCCGCTGCTCCCAGGCCCGGCCCAGTACGCGCTGCAGGTCCTGGAGCCCGGCGATGCCCAGCCGGCGGGCGGAGGTGCGGGTCTTGGGCGGCTTGAGCACCTCCTCACCGCCCACCTCTGTGCGTACTTCCCGGATAGACAGCACGCCCGCCTCCAGATCCACGTTCTCCCACCGCAGGCCGCAGATCTCGCTGCGGCGCAGGCCCAGGTAGGCCGCCAGCTTCACCGGCAGCTCCAGATAGCTGCCCTCCACCGCCGCAAAAAGCGCCTGGAGCTGCTCCGGCGAGTAGAAGCGGATGGGCGCCTCCCGTTTTTTGGGCAGGGTCACCCGCTCCATGGGGTTGCGCTCCAGCAGCTCCAGCCGCACTGCCAGCCCCAGGGCCGTGGCCAGCAGGGCGCCGTGCTTGATGACCGTGTTGGGGGAGAGGCCCTGGTCCATCTGCTCATAGAGATAGCTCTGGATCTGCAGGGGCGACAGATCCGCCAGCGGGGTCTGCCCCAGTGCCGGGATCACATGGCACCGGGCCATGTTGCGGTAGGCGTACAGGGTGCTTGCCGCCCGGTCCCGGGCCGCCACCTCTCTGAGCCAGAAATTCAGCCACACCTCCAGGGTACACCCCCGGGCCGGCAGGCGGCCGCCGGCGCCGGAGCGGTCCGCCAGGGCGGCCCGGGCCTCCTCCCGGGTCCGGAAGGTGCGGGTGTGGCGCTGGCCGTTCTCGCGGAACACCGCGTAGTACAGCTGCCGCTCCGTGTCGTAGGCAAGGTTTTTCTCAATGGTCTTTCGGGACATGGGCATTTCCTCTCTTTCTCTCAGAATGTCCCTCTATCATAGCAGATTCCGCTCCCCTATAGGATGTCCCCGCCGCAGAAAACCATCATAATTTTCCTATCGTCCCGGAGAGAGCCGCGGCGGCCCTCCTCCCGGACAGAAAAAGGCCCCCGGAACGCTTTCCGCAGTTCCGGGGGCCCGTGTCTTCCGTATCTCACTTCATGCGGCAGGCGGCCCACACCGCATTGTGGTCCGAGAGCTCCTCGCCCGTGAACCGGGCCAGGGCGGAATCCGGCCGGGCGAACGTGCAGTCCGCCGTCCGGGTGGAGATGGTGCGGCTGTCCGCGGGCTCCATTCCCCGCAGCAGCAGCCAGTCCAGCCGCAATCCCAGGCTCCCGCCCTCGGGCAGGGGCTTGCGCCGGGTGAGGATGGGCTTCTCCGGCACCGCCCGGTAGCCCATGGCCTCCGCCGCCGGCAATGCGGCCTCGTACTGGGCCACCTCCTCCAGGCAGCGGCGCTGGAGGGCCGGGCTCCCGGCGATCTCGCCGATGGCGTCCTTGTCCCGGCCGTCAAAGGTGTTGGTGTTGAGATCTCCGCCCAGCACCAGCGGCATCCCGGGCAGCAGCTCCTCCGCCGCCCGCAGCACCGTCTCCAGCTGGATGCGGCGCCCCTCTCCGTGGGTGCGGTTCTCCAGATGGATGGAGGCCACCCCTAACGGCCGGCCGCCCACGTCCAGCTCCGCCAGCACCGCGCACCGGCCGCCGATCCGCCGCTGGCGGTCAAAGTACCAGTTGTACTGCTCCGGCAGGCGGATGGTCCAGGCCCTCCGGATGGGCCAGCGGGAGAACACGGCGTTTCCGTGGAAGCCCTTGGGGTCCGCCCCGTTCACCAGCTCGATGAACTCCAGACCGTAGGCGTAGTTCCAGCCGAACCGCTCCGCCAGCTCCCGGGCGGTGTTTCGCCCGCCGGAGCGGACGCAGCCGTCGTCCAGCTCATTGGCCAGCACCACGTCCAGCGGGCGGATGTCCGGGCAGTCCCGGAGAAAGTCGCCCAGCTCCTCTAGATGGACGCCCCGCTCCATGTTGAACACCAGCAGGCCCAGCTGCTCCGGCACCTCTGCCGGCGGCGGTACCGGCGCGCCCACCTCCGCCTCCGCGAACTGGGGGATCATGGCCATGACCGAGGCCTGATCCTGGTGGTCCAGCAGCGCCCCCAGGCGCTGACGCTCTTCGTTGGGGATACCCTTCATAAGCTCGTTCCTCCTTCTGTTCTGGGAATACAGGTGGACCGGACGATCAGCTCCGGCTCGATCAGCTCTGCCGCAGCCTCCCGGTCCCCCCGGATCTGACGCAGTACCCGCTCCACAGCCAGGCGTCCCTGCCGCAGCTTGTGCTGGGACACGGTGGTCAGGTGGATGCGGGGCAGAGCGGCGTACTCGATGTTGTCATACCCCACCAGGGAGACATCCTCCGGCACCCGGACGCCGGCCTCCTCCGCCGCCTCCAGGATCTTCAGGGCCGTCATGTCCGAAAACGCCGCGATGGCGTGGGGCAGCGGTCTCCGCCGGAACAGCTCCAGCGCCTGGTCATAGGCCCACTGGCGCATGTCCCGGGCGTCTGTCGGGGCGGGGAGCACCCGGCCGGTGAGCCCCTGTTCCTCCAGGGCCCGCCGAAACCCCGCCGCCCGCTGCACCCGGGTCAGGGAGTCAGCGTGCCCGCCCAGGAACACCAGGTCCCGGTGGCCCAGGTCCAGCAGATGCCGGGCGGCCAGCCAGGCGCCCCGCTCATTGTCCGCCGCCACATAACTGCAGCCCTCGCCGTGGTTGACCCCCAGATAGACGCAGGGCATCCCCTCCAGCAGAGGGGCGTGCCGCGCCTGGGTCTCCCGGGACAGGGCGGAGATCACCACCCCGTCGATCCGGCGGGCCACAAAATTCTCGATGGCCTGGAGCTCCCGCTCCTCCTCCTGGAGGGAGTTGCTCAGCAGCACCCGGTAGCCGTTCTCCGCCGCCGTCTCCTCGATGGCGTTGGCGATGCCCGCGAAGTAGGGATTGGACACGTCCGGCACCACAACGCCCAGCACATGGGTGGCCTGGCCCGCCAGGCCCTTGGCGGCGGCGTTGGGCACATATCCCAGCTGCCGGCAGGCCTCCCGGACCCGCTCCCGGGTCTCCGGGCGGATCTCCGGCCGGTCATCCAGCGCCCGGGACACCGTGGCCGGACTGACGCCCGCCAGTGCCGCCACATCCCGGATGGTCGTACGCCGCATGGCGGCACCTCCTTTTTCTGCAAACGTTTCCGGCTCCTATGGTTAAACATATCATTCTCCCGGCGGGACTGTCAAGGTTTTCGTGCGTTTCGGCGAGGAAAACCCCGTCTTTCTGGCAGTTTTCCCCAGTATCCTCCCGCCGCCGGTTCTGGTATAATAGAAAAAACAAGATCACCGCCGCCGGAGCGGCGGCAATCGGGAGGTGGACCATGGCCCGCACCACCATCAAGGATATCGCACGGATCGCCGGGGTCTCCGTCACCACGGTCTCCCGCGCCCTGAACGACGCGCCGGAGATCCGCCCGGAGACCCGGGAGAGGATCCTCCGCATCTGCCGGGAGCAGGGCTTTCGCATCAACTACCTGGCCCGGAGCCTGGTCTCCAGCCGGACCCATGTGCTGGGCGTGGTGCTGCCGGATCTCTCCGGTCCCTTCCACGCCGCCCTCTCCCTGCACCTGGAGCGGTATGCCCGGGAGCGGGGCTACCAGATCCTCCTGTGCTGCGGCCGCCCCGGCGACGACCGGATCGACGACCTCTTCGCCTTCCTGGTGAGCCAGCGGGTGGACGGCATCCTGCTGGTCAGCGCCAGCAGCGCCGCGCAGGAGCTGCTGCCCAGCCGGGCCCAGGGCATCCCCTCCGTGCTGCTGGGGGATGTGCCGCCGGAGGCCTCCTGCCGCCGGATCAACGCCGTCAGCACCGACAATTACGTGGGCGGCGCCACGGCGGCCGCGTATCTCCATCGGCTGGGCCACCGACAGGTGCTGTATCTGGGCCCCCGGCGGGACAGCGTCACCCACGCCCTCCGCCTTCAGGGCTTCCTGGACACCGCCGCCGCCTGGCAGATGGAGGCGCAGGTGGTCTACAACGACCTTGGCGCGGCCTCTTCTGCCGCCAACGGCTACCGTCTGGCCCGGCAGATGCTTGCCGGCGATTTCCCGCAGACGGCGGTGTTCGCCCCCTCTGACGCCATGGCGCTGGGCGTTCTCCAGGCGGCGGACGAGCTGGGCGTGTCCGTCCCCGGCCGCCTCTCTCTGCTGGGATACGACGACATCGAATATGCCGCCCTGCCCAAGATCCGCCTCAGCACCCTGGCCCAGCCCACCGGCGCCCTGGCCCGGAGCGCCGTGCAGCTCCTGCTGGAGCTGGTGGAGGAGGACGCTCCCCCCTCCTATACCCTCAAGCTCATCACCCCCCGGCTGGTGGAGCGGAGCTCCTGCCGGTCCCTTCTCCCCGCCGGGCGGTGACCCGGCGGGCCGGCAACGCGCTGGTGCCGTACGGACGTTTTGCCGCAGGCGCGGATCCCTGCGGGGGCGGCGCACGTTCCCGCCGGGCTGAAGCTCCATAGACGAAGAAGCCGTCCCGGTCCTGTTTTGCAGGGCCGGGACGGCTTCTTTTTTTTGCGCTTCCCCGGGGCCGCTTTGGGCAGAACCACGGAGATCGCACTGCAGTACCCTCATTTTTGAGTGTTGGATTGTGAAATTGGCCAAATTCACAACTTCTTTTTTTGCAAAAGGGAGAAAGCGCATGAGAGGGATTGACTTTCTCTTTTGTAATAAGTATAACATAGTTATGTCAGACATATGGTAAATACCAGAAAACCATAACCAAGCTTGGGAAAACAAAAAGGGGGGTCTTGCGTAAACATGAAACGCATCTTTGCTGTTTGTATCCTGCTCGCAATGTCGACTTTCCTCACCGCCTGCGGCGGGCCGGCCGCCGCGGAAGGCGGGGACGGCACCTACCAGACCATCGAGCTGACCATGGCCGTCAACGGCACGGACAATCAGATCGACGCCCGGGTGGGCGACTACTTCGCCCAACTGGTGTCGGAGCGCTCCGGCGGCAACGTCACCGTCGCCGTCTTCCCCAACGACCAGCTGGCCAATGGCAACGCCTCCCGGGGCATCGAGATGATCGCCTCCGGCAGCGTGGACCTGGCCGCCTATGCCACCTGCACCCTGGCGGTGGTCGATGAGAAGCTGCCGGTGGCCACCATCCCCTGGATTTTTGACGGCTACGCCCAGGCCCGGGAGGTCATCGACACCACCGGCGGAGAGTACTACGCCCAGCGCCTGGCTATGAAGAACATGACGTACCTGGGCTCCTTCCACAACGGCTTCCGGCAGATCACCAACTCCAAGCACGAGGTCGACGGCCCCGAGGATATGACGGACCTGAAGATCCGCGTCCCGGGCAGCGTGGTGTACATGGGCTTCTTCCGGGCCCTGGGAGCCGACCCCACCTCCATGAACTGGAGCGAGGTGTTCACTGCCATCCAGCAGGGCACCATCGATGGCCAGGAGAACGGCGTGAGCATCACCTCCACCTCCAAGATGCAGGAGGTCCAGGACTACCTGACCATGTGGAACTACTCCTATGAAAACGACCTGTTCGTGGCCAACACCGAGGTGTGGAACAGCCTGGAGCCCGAGACCCAGGAGCTGCTCCAGGCGTGCGCCACCGAGGCCTGCGAGTGGGGCCGGGATGCGCTGGAGGCCGAGGAGGCCGAGATCCTGGAGGAATTCGAGGCCGGCGGCATGACCATCACCTACCTCACGGAAGAGGAGCAGGCCGCCTTTGACGAGGCCATCGCCCCCTTCAAGGCCGAGATGATCGAGTACTTCGGTGCCGACGCCTGCGCCGCGTTCGGCATCACAGGCTGACGGGAGGAGGTATCTGCCATGCTGAAAATCTTAGACTGGATCGAAGAGATCATCTGCGTCATCTGCACCATTGTCATGACCGCGCTGGTCTTTGCCAACGTGATCTCCCGGTACGTGCTCCACAGCTCCCTGTCCTTCTCCGAGGAGATCACCACCTACCTCTTCGTGCTGCTGAGCATGATGGGCACAGCCATCGCCGCCAAGCGCCGGGCCCACCTGGGGCTGTCCATCATCACCGACGCCGTTGGGCCCAAGGTCCACAAGGCCCTGATGGCCATTGGCTTCGGCATCGCCACCGTCTTCTCCGCCGCCCTGTTCTACTACGGCATCCTGATGGTGATGAACCAGTACAACCTGGGGATGCAGACCTCCGCCATGCAGTGGCCCGAGTGGATCTATGCCACGTTCATCCCCTTCGGCGCGTTCTTTATCACCATCCGCTTCGCCCAGGCCCTCGTCCAGGAGCTGAAGGCCTGTCCGGAGACGGAACAGAAGATCGAGGAAGGAAAGGAGGCGTCTGATACATGATCGCCGCTGTCCTGTTTATCAGTTTCGCCGTTCTGCTGCTGATCGGCGCGCCCATCGCCGTCTGCCTGGGCGTCTCCAGCGTCATCTCCATGCTCATCCAGGGCGCGGGCCGTCCTCTGGACACCGTCATGAGCAGCCTGCCCCAGCTGTTTTCCTCGTCCACCAGCAAGTTCGTGCTGCTGGCCATCCCCTTCTTCATCCTGGCCGGCAACATCATGGACAAGGCCCAGATCTCCAAGCGCCTGATCCGTCTGGCGGAGACCTGCGTGGGCCACCTGCGGGGCGGCCTGGCCATCGTGTGCGTCATCGTCTCCTGCTTCTTCGCCGCCATCTCCGGCTCCGGCCCGGCCACCGTGGCCGCCCTGGGCCTGGTGATGATCCCCGGCATGATCCGCTCCGGCTACAGCCCCTCCTTCTCCGCCGCCCTCATGGGCTGCGCCGGCGCCATCGGCGTCATCATCCCGCCCTCCATCACCTTCGTGGTGTACGGCTCCATCGCGGACACCTCCATCGGCGACCTGTTCAAGGCGGGCGTCATCCCCGGCCTGATCATGGGCGCGGCCCTCATCATCGCGGCGCTGCTCATCGGCCGGAAGCTGAAGCTGGAGTCCCTGCCCAAGGCCAGCTGGCATGACCGCTGGATCGCCTTCAAGGAGGCCTTCTGGGGACTGCTGATGCCGGTCATCATCCTGGGCGGCATCTACGGCGGCATCTTCACCCCCACCGAGGCGGCTGCCGTCTCCGTGGTGTACGGATTGTTCGTGGGCGTGTTCATCTACAAGACCGTCCGCCTCAAGGAGATGTGGGCCATCATCATCGACTCGGCCAGCACCACCGCCACCGTCATGTTCATCACCGCCGCGGCCAGCATGTTTGCCTACGTGCTCACCCGGGCCCGGCTGGACGTGGCTATCAGCGGCGCACTGGAGAGCATCACCGGCGGCTCCACCATCATCTTCTTCCTGATCGTCAACATCATCCTGCTGATCGCCGGGTGCTTCCTGGACTCCACCTCGGCCCTGTACATCTTCACGCCCCTGTTCGTCCCCGTGGCCCAGGCCCTGGGCATCGACCTCATCCACTTGGGCGTGGTGATGATCGTGAACCTGGCCATCGGCCTGTACACTCCCCCCGTGGGCGTCAACCTGTATGTGGCCTGCGGCGTCGCAAAGGTCAATCTGAAGCAGATCTCCAGGGCCGTGGTGCCGCTGCTGATCGCCTCCATCATCGTGCTACTGATCGTCACGTACATCCCCGGCATTTCCACCGTGTTCACGTCCTGATCTCTGTCTGAAGAAAGGTGAGGTATCATGAAAGAAACTGTGAGCGTCGCGCAGCTGCAGAACATCTGCATCGACCTGAAGAAAAACATCATCTCCATGATCCACAAGGCCCAGTCCGGCCACCCCGGCGGCTCTCTGTCCGTGGCGGAGTTCATCACCGCCTGCTACTTCCGGGAGATGAACATCGACCCCAAGGACCCCAAGTGGGCTGACCGGGACCGGTTCGTCCTCTCCAAGGGCCATGTGTGCCCGGCCCAGTACGCAGCCCTCGCCATGAAGGGCTACTTCCCCATGGAGGTGCTGGACACCCTGCGCAAGGAGGGCTCCATCCTCCAGGGCCACCCCGACATGAAGAAGTGCCCCGGCATCGACATCTCCACCGGCTCCCTGGGCCAGGGCCTGGCCTGCGGCGTGGGCATGGCCATCGCCGCCAAGCTGGACAAGAAGGACTACCGGGTCTTCGCGGCCGTGGGCGACGGCGAGTGCAACGAGGGCGAGATCTGGGAGGCCTGCCAGACCGCCTACAAGTATCAGCTGGACAATCTGGTGGTCTTCGTGGACTACAACAACCTCCAGCTGGACGGCACCTGCGATGAGATCATGCCCCCCATCGACCTGGGCGCCAAGTTCCGCGCCTTCGGCTTCGACGTCTACGAGATCAACGGCAACGACATGGCCGAGATGGTGGCCGCGCTGGATCTGGCTGTGACCACAAAGAACGGGAGACCCAAGTGCATCTTCGGCCACACGGTGAAGGGCAAGGGCGTCTCCTACATGGAGAACCAGTGCGGCTGGCACGGCGTGGCCCCCAATGACGAGGAGTACAGCCAGGCCATGGCCGAGCTGGAAGAGCAGTATGTGAAGTGCTGAAGGAGGGACTGAAGATGAGCGAAACTGTGAAAAAAGCGACCCGTGACGGGTTCGGCGACGAGATCGTGGAGCTGGGCAAGGAAAACAGCAGCATCCTTGTGGTGGACGTGGACATCGGCAAGTCCTGCAAGACCGGCGCCTTCCGCAAGGCCCTGCCGGAGCAGTACCTGAACGTGGGCATCGCCGAGCAGAACGCCGCCGGCGTGGCCGCGGGCCTCGCCACCTGCGGAAAGATCCCCTTCGTGGTCACCTACGCCGCCTTCGGCTCCATGCGGATGTGCGAGATGATCCGCCAGGAGATCTGCTATCCCCATCTGAACGTGAAGATCGCCTGCTCCCACGGCGGCGTCACCCCCGCCAACGACGGCGCCAGCCACCAGAGCATCGAGGATATGGGCATCCTGCGCACCATCCCCAACATGACCGTCATCATGCCCGCCGACTACTGGGCCGCCCGGAAGCTGGTCCGCGCCGCCGCCGAGTTCGACGGCCCCGTGTACCTGCGCTTCACCCGGGACGCCATCCCCGTGATCTACGGCGAGAACGACACCTTCGAAATCGGCAAGGCCAAGCAGCTCAGAGACGGCAAGGACGTGGCCATCATCGCCAACGGCGACACGGTCCGCCTGGCCCTGGAGGCCGCCGAGGCCCTCTCCGCCGCCGGCATCTCCGCCCGTGTGCTGGATATGCACACCATCAAGCCCCTGGATGTGGAGGCGGTGTGCGCCTGCATCGACGACATCGGCCGGATCATCACCGTGGAGGACCACAACATCCTCAACGGCCTGGGCAGCGCCGTGGCCGACGTGGTGGCCGAGAGCGGCAAGGCCGTCCTCCGCCGGGTGGGCATTCAGGATCAGTTCGGCATGTCCGCCCCCTATGACCGTCTGCTGGCCATGAACGGCATCACTGTGGAGAACATCGTGCGCATCGCCGAAGAGCTGGCCAAGTGACCGGCCGCGGCAGAAATCGAACCATACAGGAGGGTTTTGAACCATGAAGATCGGATTCGTCGGCTGCGGTGCCATCGGCAGCTGCTATGCAAGCTATCTGACCAAAAACCACGAGGTCTGCGTGATGGACACGTCCGTCCCGGTGATCGAGGCCGTCCGCAAGAACGGCATCCTGGTGGACAACTGCGTTCCCGGCGTCGGGAACGGCGAGACGGTTTCCGTCCGCCCCGCCATGGCCACCACCGATCCCAAGGAAATCGGCGTGGTGGACCTGCTGGTGGTGTTTGTCCACTACCAGTACCTGGAGGCGGCTGTCCGGAACGCCCTGCCCATGATCGACTCCCACACCATGATCCTGTGCCTCCAGAACGGCCTTGGCAACTACGACGAGATCGCCAAGGTGGTCCCCGAGGAGCAGATCATCATCGGCAACACCGCCTTCGGCGCCACGCCGGTGGCCCCCGGCCACGTGAAGCACACGGGCGTGGGCGTCACCAACATGGGCTCTTTGAAGGCGCCCATGGAAAAGGTCCAGCAGATCGCCGCCGGCCTGCGCAGCTCCGGCCTGGAGGTCACAGTTCATGAGAACGTCATGAACACCATCTGGCACAAGCTGGTGGCCAACGTGGCCATCAACGGCATGAGCGCCCTGCTGGAGACCAAGAACGGCTTCGTGGACGCCAACCCCTACGCCCACGAGGCGGCACGGCTGCTGGTGGAGGAAGCCATCCAGGTGGCCAACGCCTGCGGCTGCACCCTGGACCACGACGCGGAGCTGGAACACGCCTATGAGGTGTCCCGAAACACCGATGAGACCATCAGCTCCATGGTGCAGGATGTGCAGCACCACCGGGAGACGGAGATCCGCATCATCACCGGCGCTGTCTGCCGCCTGGGCCGGGAGCACGGCATCCCCACCCCCTGCAACGACCTGCTGCTCCAGCTGGTCCTGGCCAAGCAGTCCCTCTATCTGGGCCGGTGACTGACCGGCTGTCATAGCTGTATTTCACACCCACACTCCCTTCACACAAGACCCCGCGGATGCGGCCCTCTCCGGCTCTGTCCGGGGAGGACCGCGTCGTTTTTCGCTGGGCCACCCCGCTTCAGCCCGCTCTTGACAGGATCGCAAAAATAGCTTATGTTAGATACAATACATATTTATGTCCTACAACAGAAATGAGGTGCGCTATGGCAAATTCAGCCGGCTATCTGAAGAGCCTGAAAAGTGAATCCGTCGTCCAGCAGGTGATCAACTGCCTGACAGATGCCATGGTATCCGGCCAGCTGAGACCCGGCGACCAGATCCCCACGGAGCCGGAGCTGTCGGCGGCACTGGGCGTTGCGCGGTCCTCTGTCCGTGAGGCCACGAAGATCCTCACCTATCTGGGCGTTCTGGAGAGCCGCCGTTCCGAGGGGACCTTCGTGACCAGCGGGTTTCAGGAGAGCATGATCGACCCCATGGTATACGGTGTGATATTGAACCAGGGCACGGAGGATTTCCAAAATCTGATCGAGCTGCGGCAGCTGATGGAGGCCGGCATGATGCGCCTGGCCATCCAGAAGCGGGACGAGGACGGTCTGCGGCTGCTGGCGGAGAAGCTGGACGCCATGGAGACCGTGGCAAAAGGGCGAGACGTCCAGGCGCTGTTCCAGGCGGACAACGAATTCCATGACACCGTCTCCCTGCTGTGCCAGAACCCCATCGCGGACAAGATCAACCGGGTGGTGCGGGTGCTGACCCACGCCATGCGCTACCAGACCGTGGAGACCATGGTGACCACCGGCCGGGCGGAGGAGCTGGTGGATGCCCACCGGACGCTGTACCGGATGCTCCAGGACCGGAACCTGGACCACCTGGAGGAGAAGATCAACGGCACATACTTCCTGGAGGTGGGCCTGGGCGCGGCGGACAGGACGGAGCCCTGACAGCCGTGTCCCGCGGCCTCCCGCCGCGGAGCGAGAACCCATGTGCAAAAGGAGGCATCCGACAAAAGCGGATGCCTCCTTTTATCCTGTGCCGGCAAAAAGTCCCCCGGCGGCCGGGGCAGGCTGCCTTCCAAATGCGGCCGCGCGCCGAGCAACGGGTAAATTCCCGGTCTGCGGCCGGAAATCGTGCACTGCCGCCGCAGCGGCGTTTCGGAGCGCAACCGCCCGAAGGGCGGCACTTGGCGCGGAGATGGGGCGGCTTTGCCGACCCCGCGCATTGAAATACCGAAGGGTGGAGCCGCCCTCTGGGCGGCGGAACCCAAAAAGAAGGACATGACCTGCGGTCATGTCCTTCTTTTTGGCAGGGACGATTAAAATCGATATTCTCTGCTTTGGGGCTGCTAACAGGAAAACCGCCCAACGGCCCTTTTGGGCCGGCGGCGCTTTTGCGCCGTACAAGCGTTTTGGCCTGCGCCAAAACCTTGGCGCAGGGGCAACAAGGTGAATTGCCGCAAAGCGGCAAGAGAGGGTGGCCTGGGCCATTCACTTGCCCCGAGCATTTTAATTTCTAACGGTTTCCAAAAAGAAAGACACGACTTACGTCGTGTCTTTCTTTTTGGAAGGGACGGTTAAAATCGATATTTTCGATTTACGACAGCACTTCGAAAGGATCACCCTTATCGGCCTTCTGGCCGGCGGCGCTTTTGCGCCGTAAATTCGGAGCCGCCGGAGGCGGTGGAGAATTGCGCAGGGGCGGCTTTGCCGACCCCGAGTATTTGAATCACCGGAGGGTGGAGCCGCCCGCTGGGCGGCGGAACCCAAAGCGAAAGGCACGACTTTCGTCGTGCCTTTCGCTTTGGAGCAGCTGATGGGAGTCGAACCCACCTATGCAGCTTGGGAAGCTGCCGTTCTACCGATGAACTACAGCTGCATCTGGAAGTCGAGGACCATTATACCAGACCTGTTTCCATTTTGCAAGCTGAAAATTGTCGGCTGCATGAAGCCGCCCCGCCGGACATAGAATGGCAGCAATGAAGCAAAGGGGGATCACCATGAAGAAACTCGCCGTGCTGCTGTGCGCCCTGCTGGTCCTTGGGACCAGCGCCCGGGCCCTGGAGGTGTCCGCGCCCTCGGCGGTGCTGATGGAGAAGGAGACGGGCACCGTCCTCTTCGCCAAAGACGAACACGCGAAGCTGGAGCCGGCCAGCGTCACCAAGGTGATGACGCTGCTGCTGACCATGGAGGCCATCGACGCCGGGGCGCTGGCCTATGACGACGTGCTCACCGCCTCCGCCCACGCCTGCTCCATGGGCGGCAGCCAGATCTGGCTGGAGGAGGGGGAGCAGATGACCGTGGACGACATGCTCAAGGCGGTGTGCGTGGTTTCCGCCAACGACTGTGCCGTGGCCCTGGCGGAGGCGGTGGCCGGCAGCGAGGAGGCCTTTGTGGAGCGGATGAACCAGCGGGCGGCGGAGCTGGGCATGGCGGACACCCACTTCTGCAACGCCACGGGCCTGCCGGCGGAGGGGCACGTCACCTCCGCCTATGATATCGCCCTGATGAGCCGTGAGCTAATCCAAAGCCACCCGGACATCCGCCAGTACACCACCATCTGGATGGACTCCCTGCGGGGCGGGGCATCCTCGCTGGTGAACACCAACCGCCTGATCCGCACCTATGAGGGGGCCACCGGCCTCAAGACCGGCTCCACCGACAGCGCCCTCTACTGCCTCTCCGCCACGGCGGAGCGGGACGGCATGGAGCTGATCGCCGTCATCATGAAGGGCGCCACCTCCGCCCAGCGGTTCACGGACGCCCAGACCCTGCTGAACTACGGCTTTTCCTCCTACGCCCTGAAGGACGTGGTGCCGGAGGCGGTGCTTCCGCCCGTGTCCGTGTCCCTGGGGACCCAGGCCACGGTCCAGCCGGTGCTGGGGGAGGACACACACCTGCTGCTGGAAAAGGCCCTGGCCGGGGATCTCCGCCAGGCCGTCTCCCTGCCGGAGTCCCTGGAGGCCCCGGTGGCCGCCGGGGAGCCCATCGGCACCCTCATCGTCACCTCCGGATCGGGGGAGACAGTGGCGGAGCTGCCCCTGCTGGCGGGAGAGGAGGTCCCGCGCATCACCTTTGTCCAGATGCTCCTGCGGGTGCTTCAGGCGGCGTTTCTCTCCGCCTGACGTCCGCCGGCGCCTCTCTTCGCGGATTGCGACCACTTTCTCTTGTCTGCCATCTTTTGGTATGATATAATACTGACACATGCATCATCGATCCCCGCAGTTTTACGAAAGAGAGGCCTGTCACCATGCTGGACGTCAGATCATTTCAACTGCAATCCTTCCTGCCCCTGCCTTATGAGGAGGTCCTGTCTCCCCGTCTGAAGCGGGCGCAGGAGAAGCTCCAGACCGGCACCGGCGCCGGCGGCGAGTTCACCGGCTGGGTCCATCTGCCCCGGGACTATGACAAGGAGGAGTTCGCCCGCATCCAGGCGGCCGCCGCCCGCATCCAGTCCAACTCCCAGGCGCTGGTGGTCATCGGCATCGGCGGGTCCTATCTGGGAGCCCGGGGCGTCATCGACTGCCTGTGCTCCCCCAACTACAACCTGAAAAAGAAGAACACCCCCAACATCTACTTCGTGGGCAACGGCCTGTCCTCCGATGCCATGGGGGAGGTGCTGGATCTGCTGGAGGGCGTGGACTTCTCCGTCAACGTGATCTCCAAGTCCGGCACCACCACAGAGCCGGCGGTGGCCTTCCGCTTCTTCCGGGAGGCCCTGGAGAAGAAGTACGGCCGGGAGGGCGCGAAGGAGCGCATCTACGCCACCACCGACAAGGCCCGGGGCGCCCTGAAGTCCCTGGCGGATGCCGAGGGGTGGGAGACCTTTGTGGTCCCCGACGATGTGGGCGGCCGCTACAGCGTGCTGACCGCCGTGGGCCTGCTGCCCATCGCCGTGGCCGGCGTGGACATCGCAGAGCTGATGGCCGGCGCCGCCCGGATGATGGACGTCTGCGCCGACGGCTCCTTCCAGAGCCCCGCCTGGCGCTATGCCGCCATGCGCTATGAGCTTTACCGGGCGGGCCGCTCCATCGAGCTGCTGGCCTGCTACGACCCGGCCTTCCGGTTCATGGCCGAGTGGTGGAAGCAGCTCTACGGCGAGAGCGAGGGCAAGGAGGGCAAGGGCCTGTTCCCCGCCAGCGTGGAGTTCACGGCGGACCTGCACTCCATGGGCCAGTACATCCAGGAGGGCAAGCGCCTGATGTTCGAGACCGTGGTGCGGCTGGGCCCCTCCGACCGCCAGCTGGCGGTCCCCGCGGACGAGACCGACGGAGACGGCCTGAACTTCCTGGCCGGCAAGACCATGGATTTTATCCGGGACCGGGCCATGGAGGGAACGCTCCTGGCCCACACCGAGGGCGGCGTGCCCAATCTGATCGTGGAGACCGCCGGCCGGACGCCGGGAGACCTGGGCGAGCTGATCTACTTCTTCGAATACGCCTGCGGCCTGTCCGGCTACCTGCTGGACGTGAACCCCTTTGACCAGCCGGGCGTGGAGGCCTATAAGAAGAACATGTTCGCCCTGCTGGGCAAGCCCGGCTACGAGGACCGCCGGGCCCAGCTGGAGAGCAAGCTGGGAAAATAAGGTCTGTCTGCGGGCCCTTTTCCCGGGCAAAAACGGGCGCCGCTGTCAATCTCCATTATGAACAAAGTTTGAATCTTGATTTCTGCATTGTTTTTCGCGGGATCTTGTGGTATGCTTAACATACCAGATCTCCCCCCAGCGACTTTATTTGACAGGAGTGATTTCATATGGTCAGACTGATTATGGGCACCAAGGGGTCCGGCAAGACCAAGCAGCTCATTGAACTGATCAACAACGCGGCGAAGGACGAGCCCGGCAACGTGGTTTGCGTCGAGGCCAACCGCAACTTGACATACGATATCCATTACCACATCCGCCTCATCGACGCGGCAGAGTACAAGCTGAACAGCTACGATATGTTCCGCGGCTTCATCAGCGGTCTGTACGCCGGCAACTATGACATCTCCCACGTGTTCATCGACAGCCTGTGCCGCGCCATCGGCCGGGATGTGGACAAGGACACCGAGGCCTTCCTGAACTGGCTGGACGCTTTCGGCGAGAAGAACGGCATCAAGTTCACCGTCACCATCAGCGCCGATATCTCCCAGGCCACCGACGGGATGCAGAAGTTCCTGTGATCCCATTCACCGCAGCGATCCGCCGCCTCTGCCCAAGGGCAGGGGCGGCGTTTTTTCGCCCGCGGAAGGCAAAAACGCGCCCCCGGCGGATGCCGGGGGCGCTGGTCTTTGCTGCTTTCCGCTCAGGGCAGGTAGGTCAGCGGGTTTTTCGCCACGCCGTTGTACCGGATCTCGAAGTGGCAGTGGTTGCCGGTGGAGTTGCCGGTGGAGCCCACCCGGGCGATCTGCTGGCCTTTGTAGACGTGCTCGCCCACAGAGACCGTCAGGCTGGAGTTGTGGCCGTACCGGGTCACATAGCCGTTGCCGTGGTCGATCTCCACCAGATAGCCGTAGCCGCCCATCCAGCCGGCGTAGCTGACGGTGCCGCCATCGGAGGCGTACACCGGGATGCCGTAGCTGCCGGCGATGTCGATGCCCTTGTGGTTGGTGGAGCCGATGCCGCCGGGAGAGGACCGCCCGCCGAAGGTGGAGGTGATCCGGCCGCTGATGGGCCAGCGGAAGGTGCCGGTGGGCAGCCAGGTGGGCCGCTCCTTGGTGCCCTGGAGCCGCTGCTCCGTCACGGGCTCCTTCAGCAGGACGGAGGAGAGCACGGTCCGCTCCGTCTCCACGCCGTTGACATAGGTGACGTTGGCCACCACATCGGCGGCGCCGTACTCACCGGGGGAGGTCACCTCATAGTCGCCCTTGTAAAGGTACGCGGAGTCGGTGTACTCCACGTCGTACATGACGTCCTCCACGTAGTACTCCCGCTGCTTCACCGTCACCGTCAGGTAGGGGACGGCCTCGGAAAGGGTCAGCACCTCGCCGATCTGGATCTTGTCGATGTTGTAGCCGGGGTTCAGCTCCAGCAGCTCCTTGGAGGTCATGCCGTGGTCCTCGGCGATCTCGGACCAGGTGTCTCCCGCCTTCACGGTGTAGGTGACCTCGGCGGTCTTGGTGCTGTACAGCGTCTCCGCCAGATACCCCAGGTTCACCACCTTCTCCGTGGGGACATACTCCTGTCTGATCTCCACGTCCTCCGCGAACTCGCAGGAGATGGTGTTCTCGTCCGCCGTGCTGCTCTGGAGCTGGCCCAGCAGCTCCTCCAGCGCGCCCTCATAGGGGGTGGCGCCGATGAGCTCCCCATCCACGTACAGGCTGTAGGCCTCGGTCACCAGGCCGATCTCCTGAGACAGATCCTCCTCCAGCGTGGTCTCATCCACCAGATCCTGCCGGCGCAGCAGCCCGGAGGAGTACTGGAGGAGATTCTCGTCGATGGTATAGGTCTGGCCCAGCGTCCGGGCGGTGAGGGCCTCCAGCTCCGACGCGGCCTCCTCCGCCGCGGCCTGGGAGCTGACAGCGGCCACCACCTCGCCGTCGTAGCGGACCGTGGTGCCGAAGGTGTAGAGGGAGCACAGCACGACGATGGCCGCCAGTGCGCAGCCGCCGCCCAAAAACGCCAGCGGGTGGATGCGCAGCCGGCTCAGCCGGTCCCGCAGGGCCCAGACCCGCTCGCCCCGCTGCTTGCGCCGCAGCCGCAGCCGCTCGCCCAGCAGGCCGCCCAGCATGGGGATCAGGCCCCACGCCAGCAGCAGCAGCTGCACCGGGAGCCGCTCGGACTCCGGAAAGCGCTTGGCCTTTTTCTCCCGCACCAAGCGCCGCCAGTGGCGGCGCAGGGACTTGCCCTTCTCCCGCAGGGTCTGCCAGGCCGTCACCGCGGGGCTGATCTCCCCCTCGGTGTCCTGCCAGGTGCGCACTGCGTCCCGCACGCTCCGCCGGGGCCCGTGAGCGGTCTCGGCAGGGGCCTCCTCCCACTCGGGGATCAGGGGCTTCACCGCCGTCCGGACGGCGGTCTCCTCCGCCGCGGGCTCCCGGAGCTCCGCCTGACGGCCGGCCAGATGTTTGCCGCCCCGGCGGGCGGCACTCTTAGTATGCGGATGTCTTCTCTGTTCGCTCATATCGTCTCCGTAAACGCAGGCAAAATAGTTACAATTTGTTACCGTTTGTAATCATACCCTTTTTTCCCTCTCCCGTCAAGTCCAAAATTGTTAAAAATTTTCGTCTATTTCTTGTGTTTCCGGCAATTTCCAAACCACAGGATGTAGGATCTCCTTGCGGGCCTCCCTTGCCGCCTCCGGCTGGGGCGGGGGAAATTTTTCCGGCGGCGCGAATTTTCCGATTGACCCCGCCGAAGAGTCGTGTATAATGGTGGTAGTTGAATTTCAGCCCAAATTTCTACATATTTTGGAGGGAATCAGAGATGTTTGAATTTTTGATCAAGAAGCTGAAGGCCCATCCCCGCCGGATCGTCTTCACCGAGGGCACCGATCCCCGCATTCTGGAGGCATCCGCCCGTCTGCTGTCCGGTACCTTCCTGACCCCCGTGCTGGTGGGCAACCCCGACGCGATCCAGGCCGCCGCCGAGGAGGCGGGCTTCAACATCCGGGGCGCCGAGATCATCGATCCCGAGGCCTTTGACGACATGGAGAAGATGGTCACCCTGCTGGTGGAGCTGCGCAAGGGCAAGATGACCGAGGAGGAGTGCCGCAAGCTCCTCAAGCAGCCCAACTACTTCGGCACCATGCTGGTGAAGATGGGCTATGCCGACGCCCTGCTGGGCGGCGCCACCTACTCCACCGCCGACACGGTCCGTCCCGCCCTGCAGATCATCAAGACCAAGCCCGGCAACAAGATCGTCTCCTCCTGCTTCATTCTGGTCCGCGCCGCCGGCGTCGGCGAGAACGAGGTCCTGGCCATGGGCGACTGCGCCATCAACATCAAGCCCACCGAGGACGAGCTGGTGGAGATCGGCATGGAGACCGCCCAGACCGCCAAGATCTTCGGCATCGACCCCAAGGTGGCCTACCTCAGCTACTCCACCCTGGGCTCCGGCAAGGGCGAGGACGTGGACAAGATGCGCAATGCCTGCAACAAGCTCAAGGCCCTGGCCCCCGATCTGGACGTGGACGGCGAGCTGCAGTTCGACGCTGCCGTCTCCCCCCGCGTGGCCCACACCAAGTGCCCCAACTCCAAGGTGGCCGGCCATGCCAACACCTTCATCTTCCCGGACATCAACGCCGGCAACATCGGCTACAAGATCGCCCAGCGCCTGGGCTCCTTTGACGCCTACGGCCCCATCCTGCAGGGCCTGAACGCCCCCATCAACGACCTGTCCCGGGGCTGCAACGC
>CALWOF010000018.1 GCA_944382995.1 uncultured Oscillospiraceae bacterium
GTAGCCGGTGGTGGAGGCGGCCTCCCAGGCGTGGCCCCAGGAGGCGAAGCGGCTGAGGATATAGGGCTTGAACTTCAATATGATGCCCGCCCCGAACACCGCGGCGCCGCAGATGAGGGACAGCGTTGCAAAGTCCCCGGAGCGCATGTAGGCGATCACCAGGAAGGTGACGAAGAAGATGGCCGCGGTGCCGAAGTCGCTCATCAGCCCCAGCAGGCCGATGCAAAGGCCCGTCAGCACGATAAAGAGGGTCAGGTTCCGCTTGTGGAACAGCCGCTCCAGCGTGGCGGCCCCGGCGAAGATATAGCAGATCTTGGCGATCTCCGACGGCTGGAAGGACATGCCGCCGATGGAGATCCAGTTGACGGCGCCGTACTTGGAGTGTCCCAGCACCAGTGTGATGCCCAAAAGGCCGATGGCCCCGGCCGCCATGAGCCAGCGGTTCTTCTGGACCCGGGAGAGGTCCCGGAGGAACAGCCCCAGCACCAGGAACAGCGCGAGGCCCAGCAGGATGGCCAGAAACTGCTTGAACAGGCTCCCCTGGGCGCTGGAGGCGGTGACGGACAGGGACAGGGTGGAGAGGAAGAAGGCGATGGTCTCCATCTCAAAGCCCACGCAGCGGGTGGCCCGCAGGACGGCGTAGTAGATCCACATCACCGCCGTCAGGCCCAGAAAGGCCAGGGGGATGGCGGCGGTGGCCGCCTGGCCGGCGGAGACGATCAGCTGCAGACAGGCCAGGACCTGGAACACCGTCAGCCACAAAAAGGAGGGCCAGATGGCCGCCGGGCGCTCCGCACGGCGTTTGGCCTCCTGGGCCTCCCGCTCCGCCACGGTCTGGGGCAGAAAGATCAGCGGCACGCCCCCCAGGGTGATGGTGTCTCCCAGCTTCACGGGGGCCGAGGCCTCCACCCGCTCTCCGTTCACCTCGGTGCCGCCCTTGGAGCCCAGGTCGTACAGGGTCCACTCCTCGCTCTCGCCCCGGCAGAGGGCCGCGTGCTGGCGGGAGATGCTGGGATAGTTCAGATAGATGTCCGCGGTCTTGCTGCGGCCCAGGATATTCTCCCAGTGGGTCAGGGGCAGCGCGGTGCCGTTGGGCAGGCTCAGCTGGCCCCAGTTCTCCGGCGTGTGGGGGATCTGCAGCAGGGACCGGACCGCCCGGTACAGGATCAGAACGGCCAGCGCCGGGAACAGGAACCGCACGAAGGCCATATACCACTCCCCCGCCAGGGGATATGCCGCCAGCAGCCCCGTCAGGCCGTCCAGCAATGTCTGTACCGGCATGAGCAGCGTCTCCATGGCGCTCCGCCTCCTTTCCCGGCTTTCGGTGTGATCTGGGCCATTATAGCATCCTCCGCGGAAAATGTACAGACCTCCGGCGGGCGGGTCCGGTCTTTCCGGGCGCCGGATGCGTGCGCTTTTCCCTGCCGGATGTCTGTTTTTCGGAAGTTTTCCACGGATTATTTTCGGTTTGCTCTTGACCTTCCGTAAAAAATCCATTAAAATATATTGGTCTGCGAGACTTCCACAGCAGAGCTCATCTGCTGTGTCCCGGATTTTCATTTTACTCTGAAAGGCCGATCGATATGAAGCATCCCTACAAGACGCGGGAGGGCGGAGCCACGGTGACGATCTTCGTCCCCTACGACTGCAAGAACCACTGCCCGTTCTGCATCAACAAAGGCGAGTACGCGGATACCACGGGCTTCTCTCTGGAGAAGATCTGCGAGAGCATCCGGCGGATGGACGCCATCACGCCCCGCTGCGACTTCGTCTTCACCGGCGGCGAGCCCTTCTCCAATCTGGAGTCCCTCCAGGTGATGCTGGACCAGATCCCCGCCACCCACAAGGTCTATATCAACACCACCCTGCCGGTGTCCGAGCACCAGACTGAGGCGGATATCCTGGCGTTTGCAGAGCGCAACAAGCACAAGATCACCTGCATCAACGTCTCCCGTCATATGCAGCACTATGTGGTGGAGTCCAACGACTCCCTGCTCTCCAAGCTGCCGGTGCCCTTCCGGGTGAACTGCGTGCTGTACAAGAATTATCCCGCCGACCAGCTGGTGCCTTATATGGAGCGGTTCCGGAGGATCCCCGGCGCCTCCATCCAGTTCCGGTTCGACTACACCGCCACCACGCCGGAGAACCTGTACGACGAGGACAACGACCAGATCCTCCAGGACCTGAAGCAGGTAGCCCGGTACACGGGACTGGACGGCTGCCGGATGCGCTGCGGCTTCCACTTCGACTACAAGGGCATGGAGCTGACCTATCACAAGACCCTGCCCTACTCCACCATCGTGGAAAAGGACCCGGCGGACGGGGTGACCTACGACATCCTCTACGACATCCTCATCAAGCAGAACGGCGATATCCACTCCGATTGGGACGGCACCGTCATGGATGTGGACGCCTATGAGAAGGTGGTCTTCGAGCCCTATGATCTCAAGTGGCTGAAGAAGACGGCGTAAACAGCGGACTTCGGGCGGCGGGACATCCGCCGCCCTTTTTCAGAGGAGGTATTTCTATGCGGCCCATCCAAACCGTCGGCATCATCGGGCTGGGCGCCCTGGGCGCCATGTACGCGGACCTGTTCACCCAGGCCCTGGGGCGGGAGCGGGTCCTGGTCCTGGCGGACCGCGGCCGGACGGAGCGCTACCGCCGGGAGGGGACCCTGTGCAACGGCCGGCTTCGGGACTTCCGCTATGTGGACGCCGGGGAGCTGGCGGAGCCGGTGGACCTGCTGCTCTTCGCCGTGAAGTTCGGCGGACTGGAGGGCGCGGTGGAGACCTGCCGCCATCTGGTGGGGCCGGACACGGTGGTCATCTCCGTCCTCAACGGCATCTCCAGTGAGGAGATCCTGGGCGCGGCCTACGGCCCGGAGAAGGTGGTCTGGTGCGTGGCCCAGAAGATGTCCGCCAAGAAGGAGGGGAACGCCGTCACCTACGGCCCCTCCGGAGAGCTGGCCCTGGGGGTCCCCGCCGGCATGGATGACGCCCCCCTCCGCCGTCTCACCGCCTTTTTCGACCGCATCGGCTTTGCCTACAGTCTGCCGGCGGACATCCGGGTCCACCAGTGGAGCAAGCTGCTGTGCAACACCGGCTGCAACCAGGCGGCCATGGTGTTCCAGTGCGACTACAGCCTCCTCCACCGCCCCGGCAGGGCCAGGGACACCATGATCGGCGCCATGCGTGAGGTGGCGGCCGTGGCCAACGCGGAGGGCGTTCCCCTCTCCGAGCGGGACGTGACAGAGTGGGTCGGCATCATCGACGCCCTGCCCGACGACGGCGAGCCCTCCATGCGCCAGGACAGCAAGCAGCACCGGAAGAGCGAGGTGGAGCTGTTCGCCGGCACCATCCGCCGCCTGGCAAAAAAGCATGGCATCCCCGTTCCCGTCAACGACTGGCTCTATGACCAGGTGCAGCAGATGGAGGCCGCCTACTGAGGTCCTCCCCCTTCAGACGATCCCCGGCGGGAGCTGCCCGCCGGGGATTTTACCAGCTCTTTACACGGTCGGGGTGGTAAAGCGGCGGCCGGGAGACTATACTGACAGCAAAGAGACCTGCCCGGGATCTCCGGTGGCCTCGCCCCGCCGCCCGGCGGCGGGATCCTGCCGAACGGAGTGATGTACCATGCTGCCCTGTCGATCCGGATGCCCCTCCTATCACGAGGGCTGCCACAAGACCTGCGGCGCCTGGCGGCAGTTCCAGGCGGAACAAAGCGCCCAGCGTCAGGCGAAAAAACAGTATCTCCAGTTTTACAACACGCTCTCTGCCCAGGTGGTCCGCCAGTTCCGGGCCATCCAGTGCCGCCGTCCGGCCTGGTGACGGCGCCGGTCCGGCCGATATGGAAAAGAGGCGCGGGACTCGTCAGAGTCCCGCGCCTCTTTTTTCGCCTCCGCGCCTTGATCCGTATGGCGCTTCATGCCTCACAGGTGTTCCCGCAGCTCCTCCAGATTCCCCTCCATCAGGGACACATAGGTGGCCCCCGCCGCCAGATCGTCCGGCGAGACGTTGTGACAGGTGTGGAACATGGCCGTCTCCACCCCTGCGGCCTCGGCGATGCTGTCCGCCACCAGATGATTGGAAAATTCGATATACCACACGGTTGGGATCCCCTCCTGCCGGACCTTGTCCGTCAGAAAGGCGATGGTGGCCGCCGACGGCTCTGTCTGGGTGCTGCACCCGGGGAAGGCGGCGTAGTAGTCGATGTCGAACTCCTCCGCGAAGTACCGCAGGGGGAACCGGTCGCCGAACACCATGGTCCGGTCCCCCGCTCCGGCGAAGAAGTCGGCGAACCGCTGGTCCAGCTCGTCGATCTGCGATGCGTAGGCCTCCGCGTTGGCGGCGTAAGCGCCGGCATTGGCGGGGTCGATCTCCCCCAGTGCTTCCCCGATGGCCCGGGTGATGGCGGCGGCGTTTCGGGGGGCGGTCCAGACGTGCTCGTCATACCCTACCACCTCCCCCAGTCCGTGGTCGTGGTCATGGTCGTGGCCCGCCTCATAGCTCTCCATACCCTCCACCGTCTCCTCCTCCAGAAGCGGCACACAGTCCACCATCCGCAGGACGGCGCCCTCCGGTTCCACGGACTCCAGGATGGTATCCACCCAGGCGTCGGACTCGCCGCCCAGGTACAGGAAGAGATCGCACTCCTGCACCGACAGGATATCCGCGGGAGTCGGCTCATAGGAGTGGCTCTCAGCCCCCGGCGGCAGCAGCAGCTCCACATCCGCCAGCTCTCCCCCGGCGGAGCGGGCAAAGTCGTAGGCCGGGAACACCGTGGCCACCACATGCAGCCGGCCGTCGTCGCTCTCCGGCGGCCGGGAGCAGCCGGCCAGAAGCCCCAGCGCCAGCAGCGCGCCGAGGCAGCACCAGAATCTTTTCACAGGGCAGTCTCCTTAAATTGAGAATGATTTTCAGATCATGCAGTATAGCACATTTTCCGGGGAAATGCAAGTCTCTCCGCCGGACGGAGCGGCCCGGCCCGTCTCCGGCCGTCCGGCGCTCTCCGGCGCCGCAGCGTGTCCTGCCAGCTGCCGGCAGCTCCGGGCAAAACCCCCAAAAAGCCCCTCTGGGTTTTGTCCGAATTGCCAACAGTGCCTCTCCGCAGGCATCCAGGTTTGCGCATTTATCACAAAAACAGGCCGCAGGCCATCAGAGATTTCTATATGCCCAAATTTGTTACAGAATTGACATACCTCTGAAAAAAGGACTATACTGTATATGCTGACAAGCACCCCAACACGGCAAATTTCCACGCGGTCCCCCCTGCCGGGGACCCACCGAACGAGGAGGATCAGACATGAAAGACATCGTAGAGATCCGATGGCACGGTCGTGGCGGCCAGGGCGCGAAGACTGCGTCCCTGCTGCTGGCGGACGCGGCATTCAACACCGGCAAGTACGTCCAGGGCTTCCCGGAGTACGGCCCGGAGCGGATGGGCGCGCCCATCACGGCGTACAACCGGATCAGCTCCGAGCGGAGCACCGTGCACTCCAACATCTATGAGCCGGATTATGTGGTCGTGGTGGACGAGACGCTGCTCTCCGCCGTGGACGTGACCGCCGGCCTGAAGAAGGAGGGCGCCATCGTCATCAACTCCAGCAAGACCCCCGCCGAGCTGCGTCCCAAGCTGAAGGGCTATGAGGGCCGGGTGTGCACCATCGATGCCGGCAGGATCAGCGAGGAGGAGCTGGGCAAAAACTTCCCCAACACCCCCATGCTGGCCGCTATCGTGAAGGTGTCCGGCGTCATCGGCCAGGACGAGTTCATCAAGGACATGGAGGGCTCCTTTAAGCACAAGTTCGCCAGCAAGCCCCAGGTCATCGAGGGCAACATGCGGGCGCTGAAGAGATCTCTGGAGGAGGTGCAGGTAGGATGAGCTTCATGAAGGCTAAGGATATCAACGAACATATCACCTGGAAGGACATCACCCCGGGCTGCGCGATCTTTGAGGGGGCCTCCTCCGAGCTGGTGGAGACCGGCGACTGGCGGACCCTCAAGCCCGTCATCAACTGGGACAAGTGCAAGCAGTGCCTGCTGTGCGCGCCTGTGTGTCCCGACATGTCCATTCCCGTGAATGCCGACGGCAAGCGGGGCGATTTCAATTACTTCTTCTGCAAGGGCTGCGGCATCTGCGCCAACACCTGCCCCTTCGGAGCGATTGAAATGGTCAAGGACGAGAAATAAGGAGGGACGAGGATCATGGGAATCAGAGAAAGACTTTCCGGCAATGAGGCGACCGCCTATGCCATGAAGCAGATCAACCCGGACGTGATGGGCGCGTTCCCCATCACGCCGTCCACGGAGATCCCGCAGTATTTCGCGGCCTATGTGGACAACGGGGAGGTCGACACGGAGTTCATCGCCGTGGAGAGCGAGCACTCCGCCATGTCCACCTGCATCGGCGCGGAGGCCGCCGGCTGCCGTGCCATCTCCGCCACCTCCTCCTGCGGCCTGTGCTACATGACGGAGATGCTGTATGTGGCCGCCTCTGACCGGCTGCCCATCACGCTGGCGGTTTCCACCCGCGCCCTGAGCGGCCCCATCAACATCAACAACGACCACTCCGACGCCATGGGCGTCCGGGACACCGGCTGGATCCAGCTGCACGCCGAGACCAACCAGGAGATGTACGACAACTATCTCCAGGCCATGCGCATCGGCGAGGCCGTGGGCCTGCCCATCATGGTCTGCCAGGACGGCTTTATCACCTCCCACGCCATCGAGAACATCGAGCTGGTGGAGGATGACAAGGTGAAGGCCTTCGTGGGCGAGTACAAGCCCGTCATCAACATCATGGACAAGGATCACCCCGTGTCCGTGGGCCCCTACGCCGTTCCCACCTATTACATGGAGGCCAAGCGTCAGCAGGCCCAGGCCATGATCGACGCCAAGGACGTCATCCGCAAGGTCGGCAAGGAGTTCGGCGAGATGACCGGCCGGAGCTACGGCCTGGTGGAAGAGTACATGATGGACGACGCCGAGGTGGCCATCGTCATCATGGGTTCCTCCGCCGGCACCGCCAAGGAGGCCATCCAGGAGCTGCGGGCCGAGGGCCACAAGGTGGGCCTCATCAAGATCCGCGCCTTCCGTCCCTTCCCCAAGGAGGAGATCATCGCCGGCCTGTCCAAGGTGAAGGCCTTCGCCGTCATGGACAAGGCGGACAGCTTCAGCGCCCTGTGCGGCCCCATCTACGCCGACACCTGCGCGGCCCTGTATACGGCGCCGACGCGGCCTCTGGGCATCAACTACATCTACGGCCTGGGCGGCCGTGACGTGCGTGTGGACAGCATCAAGCACGTCTTCGCGGAAGTGGAAAAGGTCGCGGCCACCGGCGAGGTGGGCGAGACCTATCGCTACCTGGACGTCCGGGAATAAGGGAGGGTCAACGAGATGAGTTACAATCTGAAAGAGAACCTGCTCAGAGAGGAGCGTCTTGCCGGCGGCCACCGGATGTGCGCCGGCTGCGGCTCTCCCATCGCTGTGCGGACCGTGCTGCGCCAGGTGGAGCCCGGCGACCACGCCATCGTGTGCAACGCCACCGGCTGCCTGGAGGTCTCCACCTCCGTGTATCCCTACACCTCCTGGAAGGGCAGCTGGATCCACAACGCCTTTGAGAACGCCGGCGCCACCCTCAGCGGCGTGGAGACGGCCTATCGCGCCCTGAAGAAGCGGGGCAAGCTGGACGACACCTATAAGTTCATCGCCTTCGGCGGCGACGGCGGCACCTACGACATCGGCTTCCAGAGCCTGTCCGGCGCCATGGAGCGCGGCCACGATCTGGTGTACGTCTGCTACGACAACGAGGCCTACATGAACACCGGTATCCAGCGTTCCTCCTCTACCCCCCACTTCGCCGACACCACCACCACCCCCGCGGGCAAGGTGATCCCCGGCAAGCTGCAGCAGAAGAAGAACCTGACCAAGATCATGGTGGCCCACAACGTGCCCTATGTGGCCCAGACCACCTTCATCGGCAACTTCAAGGACATCTCTGAGAAGGCCCACAAGGCCATCTACACCCCCGGTGCCGCCTTCCTGAACGTGATGGCTCCCTGCCCCCGCGGCTGGCGCTATCCCACTGAGAAGCTGATGGAGGTCACCAAGGCCGCCGTGGAGACCTGCGTGTGGCCCCTGTACGAGGTCATCGACGGCAAGTACATCCTCAGCTACAAGCCCAAGAACAAGCTGCCCGTTGAGGAGTATCTGAAGATGCAGGGCCGTTTCGCCCACATGTTCAAGCCCGGCAACGAGTGGATGATCGAAGAGGTCCAGAAGGAAGTGGACCGCAACTGGGAGGAGCTCCTCCAGCTCTGCGGCGAGTGATCGCTCTCCTTTTCCCGGCATGATCTGCCCCCGCGGAAGGTCCGTCCTTCCGCGGGGGCTTTTTGCGGGCCCGGCCGCCGGCGGGAATTGACACCTCTGTCCCAGGCGGTATAATAGAGGTAAGGAAATCTGAAAAGGAGCCAATGACCATGGAAAATACCGTTCTGAAAAAATTCCGGGAGGGGCAGCCGTCCCTGGGCACCTTTGTGGCCATGGGCAGCCCCCTGGCGGTGGAGAGCCTCCGCTACACCGGGCTGGACTATGTGATCGTGGACACGGAGCACACCCCCGCCGCCATCGAGTCCGCCGCCCTCCAGATCCAGGCGGCCCAGGGGGCCGGGCTGACGGCCCTGGCCCGGGCCAACGAGATCTCCCGCACCGCGGTGCTGCGGCTGCTGGACGTGGGGGCCCAGGGCATCGTGGTCCCCTGTGTGGAGACCGTGGACGAGGTCCGGGATCTGGTCAGCTGGGCCAAGTTCGCCCCCCTGGGGAATCGCGGCTTCTGCCCCACCCGGGACGGCGGCTGGGGCTATGCGCCCGAGGCCGCGTCCATTCCCGCCTATATGGACCGGTGCAACCGGGAGACGCTGCTGCTGCCCCAGTGCGAGACCGCCGGCTGTCTGGCCCACATCGAGGAGATCTGCGCCATGGACGGCGTGGACGGTATCTTCGTGGGGCCCTTTGACCTGTCCATCGCCCTGGGACATCCCGGCGAGTTCGACGCGCCGGAGGTCCACGACGCCATTCTCCGGGTACAGGCGGCCTGCCGGAAGCACGGCAAGCTGTCCATGATCTTCACCGGGGATGCGGCGGCCTCCCGCCGGCGGTTCGCCGAGGGATACGACAGCGCCACCATGGGCATGGACACCCTGTTCTATGTGGGGATGTACAAGCAGATGGCCGAGGACGTCTGGAGGAAGTAAACCGCCAGAGCAAGAGAGCCGGCGCGGAAATTCCGCGCTGGCTCTCTTTGTCTCACTCCGGTCTGTCCGCCTTCTCCCGGGCGGCGCCCAGGCCGAAGTCCTCTTCCACGCTGGCGGTGTCCCGCTCCAGCATGGACTCCATCACCCGGATATCGCTGTCCACGTCCAGGGCATCGGCCTTGTACAGCTCGTCCAGCTGGTGCTCGAAGCCCTTGATGATGAGGTCCATGGTGCTCTCGATGCGGCTCTTGGCCTGGCGCAGGTTCTCCCCCTCCACGCCGGCCGCCTCAAACTCCGCATAGGAGTTCAGCAGCTTCTGGGTGGTGGGCAGGTAGTAGTTCAGGAAGGTGTCGATCCGGCTCCGCTTGTCCGGGTCCTCCTCCACCGCCCGGAAGATGCGGGCGGTGATGTCCTCCAGCCGGTCGATCTTGGCGGAGAGGACCTCGTCGGCGATGGCGTCGTTGGCCCGGCGGATGCTCCGCAGGATGCCGGAGTAGCCCGCCTCCGTCTCCGGAGGCGGCGGGGCCGCGGCGGCCTTCTCCTGCGCCTCCTGCTGACGCTGCTTCTTGAGCGCATCGTCCGCCTGGCCGCTGCGGAACAGATACCCCAATTCCATATTCAGGTAGGCGGCCGGGCCAAAATAGCCCTTTTCGATCATCTTCTGCAGGTCCTTCTCCACCCTGCTCTGGGGATACCCCAGCGTGCGGGACAGCTGCTCCACCGCCATGGCCTGGGAACGGCCCACCACCGCCAGATACCGGTCATACCGCTTCAGGCTGCGGTCGATGGACACGCCGCTGCAGACCATGGCCACGCCCGCCGCCGTCAGGGCCAGGGCCCACAGCAGCTCCTCGATGTACCAGCTCTCCGCGTATCCCAGCCAGATCATCATGTCGATGGGGCTCCAGCAGGCGGCAAGACCGCAGACCGTCAGCACGGCGCCCACGATCTTCAGCCACTTGGCGTTGGAGCTCTTCACAGCCGGGGACTTCATGGCGCTGTGCACGGCCTTTCTGGCTCTGCTGCCGCCGGCGGCGGAGGCAGCGCCGCCTGCCTGCTGTGCCTCCGGCTCCAGGGGCGGGACCGTCTGCTGCTTCCTCCGGCTGTCGCTGCCGAAGAGCTTGATGAACAGAATGATCAGCGCGATGGGCCAGGCCCCGATGACGAACAGCACCACGATGGCGATCCAGGCGCCCACGCCCTCCGACTGCTTTTTCTTCTGTGCCATGGTCCTCAGTCCCCCTTCTCCTTCAGCCTGCGCTTGTTTCCCTGCTCGTCCACCACATAGGTGTGGTCCAGCTGGCTTTTCAGGTTTCCCAGCACGGAGTCGATATACTCCCGGCGCAATGCCGCCTGCTCCATCCGCTCCCACTCCGTCAGGCCCTGGGGCGTCTTCGCCTTCCGGGCCAGCTCGTTGATGCGGTCGATCTGCTTTTGGTCCATGGTATCCTCCCCTCACGTCTCCGGTGTCTCCCGCAGGAACACCAGGTCGATGGTCTCGATGAAGCCCCCGGCCCGCTGGCGCTTCGGAACAAAGCCCGCGAACCGCCAGCCCTCCGCCGCCCGGCGGCGGATGACCTCCTGATGGGCCGCAGTCTCCAGGCCGAAGCCACCGAAGGGGCTCCAGCCTCCGCCGCCCTCGTCGCAGGCAACTTCCTCAAACTCGTACTCCAGCATGACAGCCTCCTAGACGTATCGCTTCACCACGATGGCGGTGCGGCCCTTTTTCGTGACGCCGCCCACCTCCGCCAGCTGGAACTTGCCGAAGCCCCGGGCGGAGACCGTGTCACCCGCCGAGAGCAGCTTGTCCGCCTTGGTGCAGGCCCGCCAGTTCACCTGGACATGGCCGGCGGCGATCAGGTCCGCCGCCTTTCCCCGGGACATGCGGAAGCCTGTGGAGCACACCGCGTCCAGCCGCAGGGAGCTGACCGTGTCCCGCACCTCCTCGCACCGGACGGCCGGGATGTGGAGGTGGGCGGCGGGGATCTCCGTCACCGTCAGCTTCGCCCGGCCGGCGCCCTCCCAGCTGGAGAGCAGGAACTCCGCCACCGTGTCCAGCACGATCAGATCCGCGCTCTCCGAGGAGACCAGGATGTCCCCCACCTTCTCCCGGACGATGCCCATCCCCATGAGGCTGCCCAGGATGTCCCGGTGGGTCAGCGCGTACTCCGGCCGGAAGGAGGCCCGCAGGCACCGGAGGGGACTCTCCGCCATCTCCGGCTCCATCCAGTCCGGAAGGAAGAGAAGGATGTTCCGCTCCGCGCCCTCGTAGCCCCCCTGGCGGAGCCAGGCGGTCTCCGAAATGCCGGCCAGGCGGAGAAGGTCCTGGGCCTGCGCCTGCTGCTGGGGGGAGAGGAAGTCCGTCCAGGCCGGGATATTGCGCTCCGCCGCCTGCTCCGCCCGGTCCAGGACCTTGGCCAGCAGCAGCCGGTCCTCCCCCGCGGCGCCGCAGCGGTCCAGCAGCTCAGTCTTTTTCATGGCCGATCAGCTCCTGTGTCCGCACCAGCTCCGCGTAGGCGCCGTTCTTCGCCATCAGCTCCTCGTGGCTGCCCAGCTCCGTGATGCGGCCGTCCTCGATGACGGCGATCCGGTCCGCGTTCCGGACCGTGGAGAGCCGGTGGGCGATGATGATGGTGGTCCGTCCGTGGGCCAGCTTCTCAAAGGTCTCCTGCAGCTTGGCCTCCGTCACGGAGTCCAGGGCGGAGGTGGCCTCGTCCAGGATCAGCACCGGCGGGTCCTTCAGGAAGATGCGGGCGATGGAGATGCGCTGCTTCTGCCCGCCGGAGAGGAGGGTGCCCCGCTCCCCCACGTAGGTGTTGAAGCCCTCGGGCAGGGCCACGATGTCATCGTAGATCTCCGCCAGCTTCGCCGCCCGGGCCACCTCCTCCTCGGAGGCGCCGGGCTTGCCGTAGCGGATGTTCTCCAGAATGCTGGCGGCGAACAAAAACACGTCCTGCTGCACCACGCCCACGTTCTGCCGCAGGGACTCCTGGGTCACCTCCCGGACGTCGCGGCCGTCGATGCGGACGGCGCCGTCCGTCACGTCGTAGAACCGGGGGATCAGCTGGCAGAGGGTGGACTTGCCGCCGCCGGAGGGTCCCACCACTGCCACCGTCTCCCCGGGCCGGATGTGGAGGTCCACGTCGTGGAGCACGTCCAGATCGTCCTGATAGGCGAAGGACACGTGGTCCACATCGATCCGCCCCTCCACCCGGGAGAGGGTGACGGCGTCGGCCGCGTCCTGCATGGCGGGCTCCTCACGCATGAGCTCCACGAACCGGGCAAAGCCGGCGGTGCCGTTGGCGAACAGCTCCGCAAAGGTGGAGAGCTTGCGGACGGGGTTGACGAAGGTGGTGATATACAGGCTGAAGGTGATGAGGTCCACCGTATCCATGTCGCCCCGCATGATGAGCGCGCCGCCCACGGAGATCACCGCCACGGAGAGGATGCACAAAAAGAACTCCATCACCGCGTTGAACCGGCCCATGGCCCGGTGGAAGGCCCGCTTGGAGGTCTTGAAGCTGTCGTTGGACGCGTCGAACTTCTCCAGCTCCGCCTCCTCGTTGGCAAAGGCCTTGGCGGTCTTGATGCCGGAGAGGCCGGACTCGATGTCGGCGTTGATGGTGGCCGTCCGCTGCTTGACCTTGATGGAGGCCGTCTGCATGGAGGACCGGCACCTCCACACCACCAGCAGGAACACCGGGATGATACAGGCGATCACCAGGGCCAGCTGCCACTGGATGGTGAACATGATGACCAGCGCCCCCAGAATGGTGACACAGGAGATGAAGATGTCCTCCGGGCCGTGGTGGGCCAGCTCCGTGATGTCGAACAGGTCCGCCGTCAGGCGGCTCATCAGCTGGCCGGTGCGGTTGCGGTCGTAGTAGTCAAAGCTCAGCTCCTGCATGTGGCGGAACAGGTCCCGCCGGATGTCCGCCTCCACCAGGATGCCAAAGGTATGGCCGTAGTAGCAGATGATGTAGGTGAACACCGACCGCAGGAGATAGGCGCAGAACACCACCGCCATCACCACGAAGAAGGTCCGGTAGGCGCTTCTCGGCAGCAGCTGGTACATACACCACCTGGAGACATAGGGAAACGCCAGATCGATCAGGGCGATCATCAGGGCGCAGCACATGTCCAGGATGAACAGCTTCCGGTGGGGCTTGAAGTAGGACAGGAAGATCCGCAGGGCGGAGCTCTCCTGAAACTGTCGGGTCGTCATGGCACTCTCCTCTTGCTCTCGATTCATATCCAGAAAATCATAGCACACTTTTCTCCCGGGCGCAATGAGATATCCCCGGATGTCCGAGACATCCGGGGATATTTTTAACGCGGCATTCAGGTGTTGGACAGGTAGTCGCCCATCATGTAGCCGGTGGCGCTCTGCCCGCCGGCATCCACGTAGCTGATCTGATACCAGCTGTTCCCGGCGCTCTGCAGGATGCGGACGGTGTCGCCGTTGACCAGAGTGGCCAGGATCTCGCTGCTGGTGTTGGGCTGGGACCGGACCCGCACGCCGTTTCCGGCATTGACCACCTTGGCGGCCCCGGCGGAGAGGCTCCCGCCGGAGGAGGTCCCTCCGGACGAGGAGGTCCCGGCAGTGCTGCCGCCCCTCACCAGGACCACGCAGGTCCCCCGGCCGGTGCCGTCCGTCACGGTGAGGGTGGCCCGCCCCTGGGAGACTGCCGTGACATGGCCGTCAGCATCCACAGAGGCGATCCCGTCGTCGCTGCTGCTCCAGGTGTAGGTGCCGTTCCCGCCGGAGGCGGTCAGCGGGATGGGCTCATCTCCCACAGACATGGTGAACTCCGTCCTGGGCGAGCCCAGGTAGGCGATGGTCAGGGTCTCCGGCAGGGTGGAGGGGTCAGCAGGCTCCCCCGCGGGCGTCCCGGTCTCCTCGCCGCCGGTCTCCCCCGCCAGTTCGCCGTCCTCCGGCATGGTCACATCGTCCCCCTCTTCCGGAAGCGCTGTGTCCGTGTCCGGCGTCTCCGGCGTCACATCCTCCACCGGCGGCGTCTGCTCCTCCGGGAACAGCCGGTCCGCGATCTTGTCGCCGAAGAGCAGGTATACCAGCAGCCCCGCCATGATGAGGATCAGCACCACCAGGATGGGGCTGAGCAGATTGGGCTGGCGGCTGCGAGCCGCCCGCCGGCCGCCCCGGCCGGCGTTCCCCCGGCGGATCTGGCCGCCGCTCTGCAGCGCCTCTTCCTCCTCGCAGAAGGGGCACTTCTTGTAGGTGTCGGAATATTTCTCCCCGCAGACGGGGCACTGCTTCATGGCCATAGGTCACCCTCCAGCGATCATTTTTCACAATTTACATAATATCGGCTTTTGTGTGAGCCGTCAAGTCCGGAACCGTCGATTTCCCGGGAAATTTGCATTTTTCCGCCGGGGCGCTTGCTTTTGCCTCCGGCCGCTCCTATAATCAGGTCAGGAAGAAGGGCGGCCCGCCTCCGCACGGCCGCCGGAAAGGGGGACAGGGCCGTGAACACCATGCTGATCGGCGTCGCGGGCGGCACCGGCTCCGGCAAGACCACCCTGACGCGGCATCTGAAGGAGCACTTCGGCGATGCGGTCACCGTCATCGGCCACGACAGCTACTACAAGCGTCAGGAGGGCCGGACCTTCGAGGAGCGGTCCAGAGTCAACTACGACCACCCCGACGCCTTCGACACCGATCTGCTGATCCGGCACCTGAAGGAGCTGAAGGCGGGCCGGCCCATCCAGTGCCCGGTCTACTCCTACGCGGACCACAACCGCACCGACCGGACGGTGGAGATCCTCCCCTCCCGGGTCATCGTGGTGGAGGGCATCCTGATCTTTCAGGATGCCGCCCTGCGGGATATGTTCGATATCAAGATCTTCGTGGAGACGGATGCGGACGAGCGCATCCTCCGCCGCTGCCTGCGGGACGTGGAGGAGCGCGGGCGCACCCTCCAGTCCGTGGCGGAGCAGTATCTCGCCACCGTGAAGCCCATGCACGAGATGTATGTGGAGCCCACCCGGAAATACGCGGACATCGTGGTGCTGGGCGGCGGACGCAACCTGGTGGCGCTGGACATGATCATGCAGCGCATCCAGGGCCATATCGACCGCGCCTGACCTGTCGGGATACGGAAAAAGCCCGGCCGCCGGACATCCGGCGGCCGGGCTCTTCTTTTTGATTGGGGATCACACGCCGGCAAAGCGGAACACCACGCCCACCACGGCGGACAGCCCGATGAACACGATGGGGTGGAGCCCCTTGGTGGGCTTTACCCAGTTGGTCAGCGCCAGCAGGATCACCGCCAGCACCAGGCCCGGCCAGCTGATGAGCTGCGCCAGGCCGCCCTCCCCCAGCTGGAAGCGGTTGATGATCCCGCTCTCCGGGGCGGTGACGGTGATATTGGTCAGCACCTCCAGCACCACGGAGACGCAGGCCGCGCCGATCAGCCCCGTGGAGGCGGGCCGCAGGCCGTAGAAGGCCCGGTCCACATACCGGTTTTCCCGGAAGCTCCGCAGCAGGGCGGCGATGATGAGGATGACGATGATGGAGGGGGTCACCTCGCCCAGCGTGGCGATGATGCCGCCGGGGATGCCGGCGATGGTGTAGCCCACATAGGTAGCCATGTTGATGCCGATGGGGCCGGGGGTGGACTCCGACACCGCCAGCATGTTCATCAGCTGGGCCTGGGTGAACCAGCCGGTGGCCTCCCCCATGTCGTGGAGGAAGGGCAGGGTGGCCATGCCGCCGCCGATGGCGAACAGGCCGGTCTTGAAGAACTCGTAAAAAAGCCGCAGATAGATCATGCCCGCTTCACCTCCCAGTTCTTCAGCAGGATGCCCAGCACCGCCGCCACCAGGATGAACCACACCGGGGACAGGTCCATGACCACGCTGCAGATGAGCACGGCGGCAAAGATCACCGCCGTGGGCTTGTCCACCACGGACTTCTTCAGCAGCTTCACCGTGGCGTTGAAGATCAGCACGCACACGCACACCTGGATGCCGGCAAAGGCGTTCTGCACCCAGGCCAGGTCTGCGAAGTTGTTGATGAGCCCCGCCAGGATGGTGATGATCACCAGAGACGGGAACACCACGCCCAGCGTCGCCACGATGCCGCCGGGGATGCCCTTGAACTTCTGGCCGATGAACGTGGCCGTGTTCACGGCGATGATGCCCGGCGTGCACTGGCCGATGGCATAGTAGTCCGTCAGCTCCTCCTCGGTGGCCCAGTGCTTGTTCTCCACCACCTCCCGCTGCAGGATGGGCAGCATGGCCATGCCGCCGCCGAAGGTCATGACCCCCATTTTCGCGAAGGTCCAAAACAGTGTCCAAAGCTCCTTCAAGATCCGTTTCCTCCCGTCTTTACTCTGTATATCCGTACATCCCCCGGACCGACACCTCGCCGGACCGGACCGTCCGCACACCTCCGTCCGCGGCGCGCACCACCAGGCCGAAGTCCCCGTCGATATCCAGGGCCTCCGCGGTCTCCCCCGCTGCTCCGCCGGGGGAGAGCAGACGCACGGTCCTCCCCAGGTTCACGCACCGCCGGCGGTACTCCGCCAGATACGGCTCCAGCGCTCCGCCCCGCAGGGCGGCGTAGAGCCGGTCCGTCTCCCGGATGAGCTCCGCCGCCAGGGCGGGCCGGGACACGGGCCTGCCCAGCGCCTGGGCCAGGGACGTGGCCATCTCCCGGACCTCCGGGCCGAAGTCCTCCGGCCGCTGGAGCACATTGACACCGATGCCCAGGGCCACATGGTCCACCCGGCCCGTCTCCCCCTCCAGGGACAGCTCCGTCAGGATGCCGCAGAGCTTCCGGCCGTCCAGCACCGGGTCGTTGGGCCACTTCAGGCCGGGGCTCAGCCCGCACACCCGCTCCACCGCCCGGCACACCCCCACGCCGGCCATGGCCGTCAGTGGGGAGAGCCTCTCCGGCGGCAGGTCCGGCCGCAGCAGGGCGGTGAGGTAGATGCCCAGTCCGCCGGGGGACTGGAAGTCCCGGCCCAGGCGGCCCCGGCCCGCCGTCTGGCGGTCCGCCGTCACCACGGTGCCGTCCGCCGCACCGGCCATGGCCAGCTGCCTGGCATAGAGATTGGTGGAGTCCACCGACTCCAGGCATATGAGCCTCCGGCCCACCACGGCCGTCTGCTCCAGGAAGCGGCGGATCTCCGGCTCCGTCATGGCGTCGGGAGCGGCCTCCAGCCGGTATCCCAGCCCCGTCCGGGCCTCCACGGTGTAGCCGTCCTGCCGCAGGCCCTCCACCGCCTTCCAGACGGCGGCGCGGCTCAGGCCCAGTCGGCGGCCGATCTCTCCGCCGGAGACAAAGTCTCCCTCCCGCTCCCGCAGGAGGGCCAGAACAGCCTGTCGGCTCATGCGCCTCTCTCCTCTCCCGTTGTCTCACGGCTTCGAGTCTACCACGTTTTTCCCCGGCTGTAAACCTTTTCGCAGGCAGAAAAAGCCGGCGCCGCCCACTTTCGCGGGCGCCGCGCCGTCCGTCTCACGATCTCGCTCTCTATTCCGGCAGCTCATCCAGCCGGGACTCCCCGTACACCGGAATCCCCGCGGCCCGCAGCAGCTCCGCCGTGACGCCGTCCCCCGCCGTCAGGGTGCCGGTAAACGTGCCGTCATAGACGGCGCCGCAGCCGCAGGAGGGGCTCCGCTCCTTCAGGACCGCCGCCTGGCAGTCGAAGAGGCGGCACAGCCGCAGAGCCTCCTCCGCGCCGCGGCGATACTGGGCCGTCACGTCGGCCCCCTCCCTTGTCACCACCCGGTCCCCCTGCCGCTCCGCAGGCGGGCGGGGCGTGGCCAGTCCTCCCAGCTGCTCCGGGCAGACGGGCACCAGTGTATGGCGCTCCGCCAGCTCCGCCGCCCGGTCCAGGGGCTTGGAGGCCCCGTCGTACCGGCACCGGCAGCCCAGCAGACACGCGGAGATCAGAATGCGCATCCCTCTCACCGTCCGTTCATGGCCCGGTGCTCCCGCAGGAGCTCGCCGTAGAGCTTCACGGCGGACCAGCCCCGGTTATGGGGCGTCAGCACCGCCTTCAGACACTCCCGCCCGATGCCCGCCCGGGCCAGGGCAGGCAGCAGCTGGTCCATCTGGTCCTCCAGCCCGCACAGCACCACCATCCGGCCGCCCAGAGGCCCCCCGGCATAGGGCAGGACGGTGCCCGGGCCTTCGTCCAGCCCCGCCAAAACGGCCAGGGACTTGTTGAGATCCTGCCGGGCCACCGGCACCACATCCGCCCCAAAGGGTCCCGCGGCGGCGGCCGCCGCCAGGATGGCGGGCAGCTCCTCAAAGCCGAACAGCAGCAGTTTTCCGCTCATGGTCATTCCTCATTTCTCCGAGATGTGCGGGACGGCGCGCGGCCGCCCCCGGTCCAGCCCGCGGATGCCCTACCCCCTGTCCAGGCGGAGGGCATAGTCCCAGATGTCCAGCCTCCGCCCCGCCCGGCAGAGGGCGCCCGGATGGACGGCGGTCCGGACAAAGCCCAGCCGCGTCAAAATGCGGATGCTGGCGGTATTTTCCGCCGCAGCGTCCGCCAGCACCAGAGACGGCGTCAGCTGCTCCAGCTGCCGCAGCGCCGCCCGGGCGGCGGCAAGCCCCAGGCCCCGTCCCCAGCAGGCGGGCACCAGCTGGTAGAAGAGGCCGTAGGTCCTGGCGGCCGTGTCCACCGGCGGACAGCCGGCCAGCCCCCGGAAGCTCGCCCCCTCCAGAACGGCGAAGATGGTGGGCGCCGGCAGATCCCGCTGGCCGTTCAGCAGGCCGTCCAGGCGGTCCGCGGACGCTGCCGCCGTGCAGGGGGCGGCGATGTTGGTGTAGCGGATCACCGCCGGATCGGCCCACAGGGCCGACACATCCGGCAGATGTGCCTGGGACAGCGGCTCCAGCGTCAGGGGAGCTGTCATACGATCTGCCTCCCGTTCAGCACCGCCCGGACCAGGGCGTCCCCCTGATAGCAGAGCTTCAGGGAGAAGAAGGGGACGTCCTCCTCCAGCAGCCGGAGGAAGATCCTGTCCCCCTCCCACATGGGCAGGTCCAGCAGCTCCGCCTTTTTGATCCAGGCCAGATCCCCCTCGTCGCAGGGGTGGGGCGTGCCGGTCCAGCCGTCGGCAGTGAAGAGATGCATATACTCCGTGGGGGCCTCATCGGACACGAACGTCACCAGCCCCCGGTAGCGGTAGTCCGTCAGCGTCAGGCCCGTCTCCTCCCATGTCTCCCGGAGGATGCAGTCCTCGGGGCTCTCCCCCTCCCGGAACTTGCCGCCCACGCCGATCCACTTGTCGCGGTTCAGGTCGTTTTCCTTTTTCACCCGGTGGAGCATCAGGTATTCGTCCCCCCGCTCCAGATAGCACAGGGTGGTGTTGCGCATGCGCAGGCCTCCTCTCCGCCGGCGGCGGTCTCTTTGGTCCCATTATAGCCCATCTTCCCGGAAAGTGGAAGGGTACATTTCTGTGGGTCCGGCAGTCTCTGCGCCCGCCGGGGGCCCGGCGCAAAAACAGGGCCGCCCGTTTCCGGGCGGCCCTCTGCGTGTTTGGGGAGGCGGTCATTTTTTGCCGTGGGTGCGGATGGCCTTGAGGATCTGGATGACCACCATGGAGGCGAAGGCCAGGCCCACGATGGCGCCCACCAGGCCGGCGGATAGCTCCGCCACGTCGAACAGGGGCTCCAGGGGCGGGATCAGCAGCACCGCAGAGAGCAGCACCGCGCCGATGGCGAAGGCCCCCAGCAGGAACTTGTTGTTCCAGAAGGACCGGGTGAGGATCACCGGCCGGCCCGCCTTGCAGTTGAAGCCGTGGAACAGGCGGGAGAGGCACAGCGTTGCAAAGGCCATGGTGCTGCCCGTCTCCGCGCCGCCGGCGGAGAGCCCCAGGTGGAAGGCGGTGATGGTGGCCAGGGCGATCACCAGGCCCTCCAGCCCCACGCTGGTGAGGAAGGGCTTCGTCAGGATGCCCTCGTTCCGGGGGCGGGGCGCCTCGCGCATCACCGCGTCGGAGTGGGGCTCCAGGCCCAGGGCGATGGCGGGCAGGGAGTCCGTCAGCAGGTTGATGAACAGCAGGTGCACCGCCGCGAAAGGCACCGGCAGTCCGGCGATGGAGGCGTAGAGCACCGTCAGGATGCCGGCGGCGTTGCCGGAGAGCAGGAACTGGATGGCCTTCTTGATATTGGCGTACACGTTCCGGCCGTTCTTCACCGCCTGGACGATGGTGGCGAAGTTGTCGTCCGCCAGCACCATGCCGGCGGCGTCCTTGGCCACCTCCGTGCCGGTGATGCCCATGGCCACGCCGATGTCCGCCTGCTTCAGGGCCGGCGCGTCGTTGACGCCGTCGCCGGTCATGGCCACCAGGCACCCCCGGTCCTGCCAGGCCCGGACGATGCGGATCTTGTGCTCCGGGGACACCCGGGCGTACACGCTGACCTTCGGCACGAACTCCCGGAGCTCCTCGTCGCTCATGGACTCGATGACGGCGCCCTCCACGGCCTCGGTGCCGGGGGTGAGGATGCCGATCTCCCTTGCGATGGCGGCGGCGGTGACCCGGTGGTCGCCGGTGATCATGATGGGCCGGATGCCGGCGGCGATGCACTCCGCCACGGCGGCCTTGGACTCCTCCCGGGGCGGATCCATCATGGCGATGAGGCCCAGGAAGTTCAGGTGATCCTCATCCGCCAGACTGATGGCGGTGTCCGGCACGGTGCGGCAGGCAAAGGCCAGGACCCGCAGGCCCTGGGAGGAGAACTCCTCGTTCACCCGCTCCACCTCGGAGCGCTCCTCCGGCGTGATGTCGCAGCGGTCCATCAGCACGTCCACGGCGCCCTTGGTGACCATCACCAGTCCGCCGGAGAGCTGGTGGACCGTGCTCATGAGCTTGCGGTCGGAGTCGAAGGGGATCTCCGTCAGGCGGGGGAATTTGTTCCGAGTGACCTCCTCGTCAAAGCCGTACTGCTCGCCCAGGCGGACCAGGGCGGTCTCCGTGGGATCGCCCACCTCGCCGGCTTCGTTGATGGTGGCGTCCGAGCACAGCAGGGCCGTGCGCAGCAGGGGCTCCTGCAGGGGGTCGTGGAAGTCCGCGTCCTCGGCGGAGATGATCCTGCCGCCGGTGTAGAGCTTCTTGACGGTCATCTTGTTCTGGGTCAGGGTGCCGGTCTTGTCGGAGCAGATGACGGACACGCTGCCCAGGCCCTCCACCGCCTGGAGCTTGCGGATGATGGCGTTCTCCTTGGCCATCTTCTGGGTGCCGAAGGAGAGGACGATGGTGACGATGGAGCTCAGCGCCTCCGGCACCGCCGCCACGGCCAGGGCCACGGCGAAGATGAAGGCGTCCATCACGTTCTCCTGCCGCAGGAACACGCTGACGGCGAAGATCAGGGCGCAGAGGATCAGGATGCCGACGGAGAGCTTCTTGCCGAACTGGTCCAGGCTCACCTGGAGGGGAGTCTTCTTCTCCTCCGTGCTCTTGAGCAGGGAGGCGATCTTGCCCATCTCCGTGTGCATGCCGGTGGACGTCACCAGGAAGCGGCCCCGGCCGTAGGTGACGAAGCACCCGGAGAAGACCATGTTCTTCCGGTCGCCCAGGGGCACATCGCCGGCGATCTCCCCCAGCTCCTTCTCCACCGGCAGGCTCTCGCCGGTGAGGGCAGCCTCGGCGCACTTGAGGCTGGCGCACTCCAGCAGGCGGCCGTCGGCGCAGACGGAGTCGCCGGCCTCCAGCACCACCACGTCGCCCACAGTGACCTCACGGCCGGGGATCTGGACCACCTGTCCGTCCCGCAGCACCTTGGCGGTGGGGGCGGACATCTGCTTGAGGCTCTCCAGGGAGGCGGCGGCCTTCACGGTCTGCACCGTGCCCAGGATGGCGTTCATGGTGATGACCGCCAGGATGACGATGGTGCTCTCCAGCTCCCCCGTGAAGGCGGACACGATGGCCGCCAGGATCAGGATGATGACGATAAAATCCGCGAACTGCTCCAGGAAGATCCGCAGGGTGCTCTTCTTCCCGCCCTCCTGGAGCTCATTCGGGCCGTACCTGGCCTGCCGCTCCGCCGCCTGGGCGGAGGTGAGGCCCTCCTCACCGCAGTCCAGATCCCGGAACAGCTCCACCCGGCTCTTCTGCCAAATCTCTTTGCTCATTGCGCGTTCCCCTTTCCGGCAAGACACAAAAAAGCGAGGCTTTTGTGCCAATGCCTTCGCATTGATACAAAAGTCTCGCCGTTTCAACCCAAAGCGGGGCCATGCCCGTACTGACGCTGTTGGGTACACATACAGATGTGCCAGCTACTCCCTTTTGGTTCTGAGGGCACTATACCTGATTTTTCCCCGTTTGTCAACAGGGAATCCAGGCAAATTTTTCATCCCCTCCGCCGGAACAGATATCCGATCCCCATGATGACGGCGAACACCGCCAGATAGCAGAACACCGTCACGCCGTAGGCGGCGAAGGCCGCGTATATCATAAAGCCGCAGCCGCACAGGGCCAGGGCCGGCATCACATACCGCCGGAAGGGGCTCAGATCCGCGCTCTTGCGCATCAGCTGGATGAACAGGGGCACATACATGCCGTAGAGGGTGATGATGGGCAGCTCCGAGGAGTCAAAGCTGAAGGGGCCGAACCAGGGGCCGCCCACGTTGGCACCGTAGAAGTACACCAGCCAGAGGGCGCAGATCCCCAGGCTCGCCATGGAGGAGTTGGCGGACATGTCCGTCACCGGGTCCACCTGGCGGAACAGCGCCGGTGCCGGCCCCTCTCCCCGGACCGCCAGGGCGTACAGCCCCCTGCAGCAGGAGAGGGTCAGGCCGTTCAGCGTCCCCAGGCAGGAGATGACGATCAGCACGAACACCGCCGTGCCCGCCGCCGTGCCGAACACCCGCTGGAAGGCCATCTTGGCCGCGGCCTCGCCGCTGGCCATCAGCTCCTCGGTGGTGACGGCGCCGTTGAGGCCGATATAATAGAGGATATAGGTGGCCACCACGATCAAAGCTCCGACCACCAGCGCCTTTGGCAGCGTCCGCTTGGCGTCTTTGAGCTCGGCGTTGATGGAGGTGGCCAGGATCCACCCCTCGTAGGCAAAGGCCACCGCCACGGTGGAGGCCATCAATCCGCTGCCGCCGGCGGTGCCGGAGGTGATCGCCCCGGTGGCGAAATTCTCCAGCAGGCGGCCGTTCATCAGGCCGGAGGCCGCGCCGAACACGGCCATCAGCGCCAGGGGGATCATCTTGATGACCGTGGCGGAGACCTGGAGCTTTCCCGCCAGCCGGGGCGCCAGGGCGTTGAGCACATGGTCCAGGCACAGCATGACCCCGGCGATGGTCATGCAGGCGCCGCCGGTGATGTCCCATCCCAGCAGCACGCAGAAGTACCGGGCGGAGATCCAGGCCAGGGCCGACACCAGGCAGGGCGTGTAGATGACCGCCATGAACCAGCCCATGTAATAGGCGTACCCGCGGCCCATGGTGGCCTCCGCATAATCCACCAGACCGCTGACCTTCTCATAGCGGGTGGCCAGCGTGGCGAACACGTAGGAGCAGATGATCATGATGGCCCCCACGATCAGCCATGCCAGGATGCCCAGCGGCATGTTGCCGCCGGTGGCCTGGAGCACCTTCTCCGCCTTGAAAAACACTCCGGAACCGATCACGATCCCCACCACCATGCAGATGGCGGTGGGAAGGCCGTACTTTTTTCCCATGCCTGACCTCTTTTCCTCTTTAAAGCTTTTTTGTGCTATACTCTTAAAGGACGTTGGAAGAAGGATACCACACCCCTGTGCAAATTTCAATCTATTTTCTGCTGTTTTCGCCGGCGGCATACAGAAAGGCGCTCCCCGGAGCGGGGGAGCGCCTTCTTCTGTTCTTCTCCGGGAGCGGACCGCCGTCCGCTCACTCCCCCATCACCTGGAACACGATGTCCCGCACCCGGTCCCGGGTGTCGCATGCCCCAGCCGCCGGAGGCGGCCGGGGACCCCGCATTTTACCTGAGCGGTCAGGCAGAGCCCGCCCGCTCCAAGGTCCCGGCTCCGCCGGGACGCTTGTACGCCGGACTCCCGGCGGGACGTGCCCTCGTCACTCCCCCATCACCTGGAACACGATGTCCCGCACCCGGTCCCGGGTGTCGCACTCGATGAGGGTCAGGTTCTGCCAGGGGCCCACGGTGATCTTCCCGTTCACGAAGGGCACCGTGATGAAGGGGGACAGCAGCGCCGCCTTGATGTGGGAGGAGCCGTTGTCGTCGTGCCAGGTCTCGTGGTGCCAGTAGGGCACCACCCGCCCCCTCTCGTCCAGATAGGGGGAGAACACGTCCAGCGCCGCCTTCAGGTCGTGGTTGACGATGCCGGGCTCGAACTCCAGCGTGGTCAGCCCCGCCACGCCGCCGGTGGTGAAGCCGGTGATGACGCCGTCGGAGATCCCCTTCTGCCGGCAGGCCTCTGTCACCGCGTGCTGGAAATCCTCCGTCACGTCGATCATGCCCATATTGGCCCTGGTGTGATATGTCTTCTGCTCTGTATAGACCGCCATCTTCCATACCTCCTTTGTTTTTTGCATTGTAACACAGTTCCGCCCGTGTTACAATGGGGGCAGGTATTCCCGCGCTCCGCGGGAGATGAGCAAGGAGGTGCGCCCATGCGCGTGGCACTGATCCAGATGAGGGTGACCGCAGACAGGCGGAAGAACATCGAGACCGCCTGCGGCAGGGTCCGGGAGGCCGCCCGGAACGGCGCGGACTTCGCCGTGCTGCCGGAGATGTTCTGCTGTCCCTATCAGAACGACTGCTTCCGCCCCTACGGGGAGCCGGAGGGCGGCGAGGCGCAGAGGGCCCTGTCCGCCCTGGCGGCGGAGCTGGGCATCGTCATCGTCGGCGGCACGGTGCCGGAGCTGGCGGGAGAGCGGGTCTACAACACCTGCTATGTCTACGGTCCCGACGGCCGCCTGCTGGCAAAGCACCGGAAGGCTCACCTGTTCGACATCGATGTGGAGGGCGGCCAGCGGTTCCGGGAGTCCGACACCCTCTCCCCGGGAGGCGCCGTCACCACCTTTGCCACTGGCTTCGGCACCATGGGGCTCTGCGTCTGCTTCGACCTGCGGTTCGAGGAGCTCGCCCGGTGCATGTGCCTGCGGGGCGCGAAGGTGATCTTCGTGCCGGCGGCCTTCAACATGACCACCGGCCCCGCCCACTGGGAGCTGCTGTTCCGCCAGCGGGCGGTGGACAACCAGTGCTTCACCGTGGGGGTCTCCCCCGCCCGGGACGAGGCGGGGCCCTATGTGGCCTATGGCAACTCCATCGCCGTGGACCCCTGGGGCACGGTCCTCTGCCGGGCCGGCGGAGAGGAGACGGTCCTGTACGCGGATCTGGACATGGCCCGTCTGGAGGCGGTGCGGAAACAGCTGCCCATCCTCTCCGCCCGGCGGACAGACCTGTATGAGGTGCGGGAGCGATGAGCGGAGCGATCTTCGGGGCCTTCTGCGATGTGGTCCGGCAAATCCCCGCCGGGACCGTGGCCACCTACGGCCAGATCGCCCGCCTTGCCGGGATGCCCCGGTGCGCCCGTCTGGTGGGATACGCCATGGCGGCCTGCTCAGATCCCGCCGTCCCCTGCCACCGGGTGGTGGACCGGTTCGGCGGCACCAAGGCCGCCTTTGACCGCCTGGCCCCCGGCACGCAGCGGGCGTTGCTGGAGGCGGAGGGCGTCCCCTTCCGTCCGGACGGGACGGTGGACCTGGGCCGGTGTCAATGGGACCCGGAGGGGCTGTGACCGCCCTGTGTCAGCTTGCCGAATAACCTCCGTCAAGGCAGGCCTGCCCGAACCTTGGCGGGGGAGCCCGAGGGGGCGGCAGCCCGCCTCGGGTGGGATCAAATGCCCTGAATGCTCTGCGGGCATTCAGCGAGTGCAACGAGGACTTTTCCGCCGCCGCGCGGCGGGAAAGTAACGGCATTTTTGCAGTCTGTCGGAAAAGTCCGTGGACCTTTCCGACAGACTGACGCGGGAGAGAGGTATCGCCTCTCTCCCGCTCTTTGTTTTTCAGCGGCTCACTTGCGGCTGTTGTAGGCCTGGATGCCAAGGCCCAGCAGCTCGATGGCCCGCGTCAGATCCTCGGACTTGGTCACATAGGCGATGCGGACCTCGTTGCGGCCCTTGCCCGGCTCGCTGTAAAAGCCCTCGCCGGGCGCATACATGACGGTCTCGCCGTTGTCCTCGAACTCCTCCAGCAGGAAGTACTGGAGCTTCTCCGCGTCGTCCACCGGCAGCGACGCCATCACATAGAAGG
>CALWOF010000019.1 GCA_944382995.1 uncultured Oscillospiraceae bacterium
GGCAGCCGGTCCAGGGGGATGCGGCTCTCGGTGCGGAAGTTGGCGATGTAGTGCTCCGCGTGGACGCCGGCGTCGGTCCGGCCGCAGCCGGTCAGGTGGACCGGCCCGCCGCAGATGGCGGCGATGGCCTTCTCCAGCGTCCCGCAGACGGTGACCGCGTTTTTCTGCACCTGCCAGCCGTGGTAGGCGGTGCCGTTGTACATGAGTTTCAGGGCGATGTTGCGCATACATTCTCCTCTGGCGGTTTCGCCGCCCAGGTGTCAGATCTTTCAAAAAAATTCGAACCCCAGCTTCTCTCCCCCGCTGCCGCTTCCCAGTCCCGCAGGGCAAGGCCTCTCATTCCGGCCAAGTGAGGACTGGGTCCGCAGCGAAGACGTCCTGCCCCTCCGCGCCGTCCGCCGTCACCTGCCAGCAGGCATAGGCGAACTCATAGGCCAGGCCGAAGTCGTCCCGGCAGGCGAAGGTCAGGCGCATCTCGTCGCCGGGGGCACAGGACACCGTGAGCGGCTCCTCCAGGTCCGCCGCATAGCTGTATGTCCGGCCCTGGCGCTGCTCCCGGGCGGGAACAACCTCCGCCCGCGCGTCGTTCCGGTAGAGCCGGAACTCCGGCGCCTGTACCTGGATGCCGGGGGCCTCCCAGTTCCGGAGGCCGAACTCCAGCTCGCCGCCAACGCCAAAGGTCCCGCCCTCACAGACGGGGGTCACGCCGCTCCAGGTCCGTCTCTGCACCGGAAGCAGGGCATAGGTGTCCGCCGCCGCCTCCAGCAGTGGGCTCAGGTCCGGCGGCGCGTCTCCCCTGTCCGTCTGGAGGACCATCCAGATGGGCCACGCGCCCAGCGGCAGGGTGACCGGGCCGGTATAGGTCCCATCCTCCCGCCGGGCAAGGGGCACCGGGTAGGCCTCATTGTCCGCGTGGAGGTCCGCCTGGAGCACCTCTCCGTACTGCCAGCCCGGGTCCACCACCAGATCGCCGGAGACGGTGCCCGCCGCCGGGTCCAGTCCGGTGGGCTCCAGCCAGACATGGGTCTCCCGCCCTGTGACGAAGATCTGGTATCCCACGACCGACAGGACCGCCAGCAGGACCAGGGCCAGGGTGACGGACAGCTTCCAATGACGCTTCAGCATAGTGATCCCTCCAACTGTATTCGTTTTCCGCACGGGCCCCCGCAGCAGGCTGGCGGGGCCGGCGGATCTGATCGGTCCGCAAGGCCGGCCTCACGCCGGCCAGGTGAGGGTGGGATAAAAGTCCTCATCCAGGCTCACGTGCACCGCGTCATCCTTCAGGACCTGCCAGTGGTCCACGGTGAACTCATAGGCAAGGCCGAACTGATCCTGGCAGGCAAATGCCAGCCGTAGTGTGTCGCCTGGCTGGACGTCCACCGGGATGGTCTGCCCCAGTCCGTCCTCGTTCACCTCCCGCAAATAGTAGCAGTAGGGGATGTCATCGCTCATCGGATGGTATACTGCCGCCTCCTCCAGGATCAGCTCTCCGTTGCGGTACAGCCGGAACTCCGGGTCCCGGACCTCCACATAGTCGTGGTCCCGGTCATAGGGGCAGAAGAAGAACCCGCTGTTCAGCAGCAGGGTGTCCTCCACCCAATAGGGAGTGGACGTCCCCGTCGCGCCGTCCGTGACAGGCAGCAAGTCCGAGAGCTGATAGACAAACTCCGCCTGCTCCCGGGTGACGGTGCCGCCGGTGTCCGCCAGCAGCGTCACGGTCAGACTGCCGTTTTCCTCCACCGGCACAGCCGCCTCTCCGGTGAACACGCCGTTCCCCCCGTGGGTCAGAGACGCCTCCGTGGTCTGCCCTTCCAGCTCCAGCAGCAGCGTAGCGTCGGTGTCAGCGCTCCACGCCTTCAGCGTCACAGAGGCGTTCAGCAGGACGGAGCGGGTCTCCGGGTCCAGCCCGGCGGGCTCCAGGGCGCAGTCGGCGATCAGCCGCTCCCCCTCCTGCACATCCTGCCGCAGGGCGCCCATCTCGTCCATCACCTGATCCTGTCGGTCCATCAGATTGTCCTGAACGTTCCAGAGAGATTGCTCCAGGGTGTCCAGCCGGCTCCCCTGCCAGAGGAGCAAGGCAACCAAGACCAGGTCCAGCACAAGGGACGCAAGGGCGATCCAGTTCCTTTTCATGGTCCGCGCTCCTTTCCCGCCGAAGGCGGCGACGATCCTTTATACCGTGAACTGCCGCAGGGCGATGATCCCGGCGGTGATGAGGACTCCCAGCGTCAATGCGATGAGATCCCGCCCCTCGTATTTGAGCACATGGAGCTTCGTTCTCCCCTCGCCGCCGTGGTAGCAGCGGCACTCCATGGCCACCGCCAGCTCCTCCGCCCGGCGGATGGCGCTGACGAACAGGGGCACCAGAATGGGGATCAGGGCCCTGGCCTTCTGGATCACGTTCCCGCTCTCGAAGTCCGCGCCCCGGGCCTTCTGGGCGGACATGATCTTGTCCGTCTCCTCGATGAGAGTGGGGATGAACCGCAGGGCGATGGACATGATCATGGCCAGCTCGTGGACCGGGACATGAAGCTTCTTCAGGCCGTTCAGCAGCCGCTCCAGCCCGTCGGTGAGGCTGATGGGGCTGGTGGTGTAGGTCATCAGGAAGGTGCCCATGATCAGCAGCATGATCCGCAGCACCATGAACACGGCGTTCCGCAGGCCCTCCGCCGAGATCCGCACCACGCCCCACTGGACCAGCGTGTGGCCGCCGGGGGTGAAAAACAGGTTCAGCACGCCGGTGAAGATCAGGATGAACACCACCGGCTTCAATCCCCGCACCAGGGACTTGAGCCCCACTTTGGAGATGCGGACGCACACCGCCAGCACCAGGGCTAAAATGCCGTATGCCAGCAGGCTTTTGGCGCAGAACAGCGCCACGATGTAAAAGACCACCAGCAAAATTTTTGTCCGGGGGTCCAGCTTGTGGGCCAGGGTATCGCCGGGGAAATACTGGCCCAGGGTGATGTCCTTCAGCATGAGGCGCCCCCCTCTCTCAGAGCTGTGAGCTCCCGCTCCAGCGCCTCCACGGTGTAGACCGCCGGGTCGATGGCGAGGCCCCTCTCCCGGAGGGCCCTGGCCACCCGGGTCACCTGGGGCACGTCCAATCCGGCGGAGAGCAGCTCCTCCGCCCGGGCGAACACCTCCGCAGGCGTCCCCTGCAGCAGCACGTGGCCGGATTTCAGCACCAGGATCCGGTCCACGTTCCGGGCGATCTCGTCCATGCTGTGGCTCACCAGGATGATGGTGCGTTTTTTGTTCCGGTGGTAGTCCCGGATGTTGGCCATCAGGTTCTCCCGGCCCGCCGGGTCCAGACCCGCCGTGGGCTCGTCCAGCACCAGCACCTCCGGCTCCATGGCCATGACCCCCGCCAGGGCCACCCGGCGCTTCTGCCCGCCGGAGAGCTCGAAGGGGGACTTGTCCAGCTGGTCGTCCCGGACGCCCACCAGGCGGGCGGCCTCCCGGACGCGGCGGTCCAGCTCCGCCCCAGTCAGCCCCTGATTGGTGGGGCCGAAGGCGATGTCCTTGTAGACGGTCTCCTCAAAGAGCTGATACTCCGGATACTGGAACACCAGTCCCACCTGGAACCGCACGTCCCGGATCTTCTTCGGCTCCGCCCAGATGTCCTTCCCGCGGAGCAGGACCCTTCCAGACGTGGGCCGCAGCAGCCCGTTCAGGTGCTGGATCAGGGTAGACTTCCCGGACCCGGTGTGGCCGATGACGCCTAAGAACTCCCCGTCCCGGACGTCGAAGCTCATATCCTCCACCGCGCTGCGCTGGAAGGGGGTGCCCACCCCGTAGGTGTGGGTCAGATGCTGTATTTGCAGGATCGGTTCCAATCTTCTTCCCCTCCGGTCATTTGTTGGCGGCCGCGAAGACGGCATCGGCGCAGGCCTCCGCCGTCAGGGCGTCCAGGGGCACGTCCCAGCCGTCCCTGCGCAGGCGGTCCAGCAGGTCCACAGTGTCCGGTACCGTCAGCCCCATGGCGCGGAGCTCCTCCACCCGGGTGAAGATCTCCCGGGGGGTGCCGTCCATGGCCACCCGGCCGTCGTCCATAACGATGACGCGGTCGGCGTCCTCCGCCTCGTTCATGTGGTGGGTGATGAGTACCACCGTGGTGCCCCGCTCCCGGTTGAGGCGGTGGACGGCGGTGAGCACCTCCCGCCGGCCCACCGGGTCCAGCATGGCGGTGGCCTCGTCCAGCACGATGCACGCCGGCTCCATGGCGATGACGCCGGCGATGGCGATGCGCTGCTTTTGGCCGCCGGAGAGCAGATGGGGCGCGTGGCGGACGAAGGCGGACATGTCCACCAGCCGCAGCGCCTCGTCCACCCGGCGGCGGATCTCCTCGGTTGGGACCCCCAGGTTCTCGGGGGCGAAGGCCACATCCTCCTCCACCACATTGGCCACGATCTGGTTGTCCGGGTTCTGGAACACCATGCCCACCGTCCGCCGGATGGCGAGCAGCTTGTCCTCGTCGGCGGTGTCCATGCCGTCCACGTACACGTGGCCGCCGGTGGGCAGCAGCACCCCGTTGAAGGTCTTGGCCAGGGTGGACTTGCCGGAGCCGTTGTGGCCCAGCACCACCACGAAGCTGCCCCGCTCGATGGCCAGATCCACGCCCCGCAGGGCAGGCACCGGCTCCTCCCCCTCGTCGGCGGGGTAGGAGAAGGTCAGGTCCTTTGTCTCAATGATTGCGTCTTCCATAGCAGTTCCCTTTACTTCAATGAGGAATTAGGAATGAGAAATTAGGAATTTTGGTGTCCGGCTCCGCCGGACAAATTCCAATCGTTTCGCCGCAGGCGAAACACCTCCATTCCTAATTCCTAACTCCTAATTCCTAATTCTCCGAAGTCCATCTGCCTGTCGCTCCACACGGTAATGCCAGCCCCGTCTCCGTCACCGGCAGGCCCAGCTCGTCCCAGGTGACGGTGCCGCCGTACTTCGACCCCACCAGCAGATGCAGCAGGTACCCCAGCACCGACGGAGCCAGGCCCGTGGTGTAGGAGTTGATGAGCACGAAGAGGGGCCTGTCCGACAGGACTCCGGCGCAGAGCTTCACGAAGTCCCAGAGGTTGTCCTCCAGCTTCCACACCTCGCCGCCGGGGCCACGGCCGTAGCTGGGCGGGTCCATGATGATGGCATCGTACCGCCGGCCCCGGCGGATCTCCCGCTCCACGAACTTGCCGCAGTCGTCCACGATCCAGCGGATGGGGGCGCCCTCCAGGCCGGAGAGCTTCGCGTTCTCCCGGCCCCAGGCCACCATGCCCCGGGCCGCGTCCACATGGCAGACGCTGGCCCCCGCCTTGGCACAGGCCACCGTGGCGCCGCCGGTGTAGGCGAACAGGTTCAGCACACTGATGGGGCGGCCGGCGTTTTTGATCTTCTCCATGGCGAAGTCCCAGTTCACCGCCTGCTCGGGAAAAAGCCCCGTGTGCTTGAAGTTCATGGGCTTGACCTGGAAGGTCAGGTCCCGATAGCGGATCTTCCAGCTCTCCGGCAGCGCCTTTTTCTCCCAGTGGCCGCCGCCGGTCTGGGAGCGGAGATACCGGCCGCCCGCCCGTCTCCAGGCGGGATTTTTCCGGGGGCTGGCCCAGATGGCCTGGGGGTCCGGCCGCACCAGGACCTGCTCCCCCCAGCGCTCCAGCTTCTCTCCTCCGCCGCAGTCCAGCAGCTCATAGTCCCGCCATCGATCCGCGATCCACATACGTCCGCCCTCCGTTTTCACATAGTAAATCATGTTATTATACCGCCGCAAGGGGGTGCGCGTCAACCGTTTCAGCAGGCTTTGCGGCATCCGCCCCGGGAAAACCCGTGAAAAAAAGAGAGGCCTGGCGCCTCTCCCTTCTCAAGCTCTCATCGTCTCCCGCAGCTGCCGGGCAAAGGCCCGGGTGCGCGACTCCTTGTCCGCGTCCAGGAAGGGCACGTCATAGCCCAGGTGCCGCTCCGCGTGACTGCCGATATACCGCAGCTGGGAATGCCTGCAGTATCGGCGCATCCCCTCCTCGAACAGATCGCAGCCCTGCTCCGGCCGGTAGCCGCAGGTCAGCAGCAGGGCCACGGCCTTCCCCGCCCAAAGGGACGGTCCCCGCTTTTCGCCGTAGTACTTGTTCATGCCGTATACCAGCCGGTCCAGCAGCGCCTTCATGGGCGGCGTACAGTACCAGGAGTAGATGGGCGAGGCCAGGACGATCAGGTCGCTTCCCAGCACCCGATCAAAGATGCCCTGCACATCGTCCCGCCGGGCGCAGCCGAACACGGTCCAGTCCCGCTGGCAGGTCCGGCAGGCCACGCAGGGCAGGATCTCCCGGTCGTAAAGCCAGATCGTCTCCGTCTCCGCGCCCAGCCGCTCCAGCTCCTCCCGAAATGGCCCCAGCAGCGCGGCGGTGTTCCCCTGTTTCCGGGGACTTCCCATCAGAATGAGGATCTTCACGGCCTCTCCCCCTCTTTCCTGTCTCTCCCGCTATTTTACCGGGAATGCGCCGGTCCGTCAATGGGGACAGGCCGGGGCAGATCGCCCCGGCCTGTCTCAGCTCTCTTCCAGCAGTCCGTCCAGCCGCTGGAGCAGCACCGCCGTCTGGGCCCGGGTGGCGGAGCCGTAAGGATCCAAAATCCCGCCGGACCGGCCCTGGATCAGCCCGGCGGACACCGCCCAGGCGAGAGGCTCCCGGGCATAGGCCGCCGCATCGCCGCTGTCCCGGAAATCGGTCAGGTCCGCCCGATCCGATGTATCCGCGCCCCGGTGACCCATGTACCGGAACAGGATAGCCGCCAGCTGCTGGCGGGTGATTGGGACGTCCGGCCGGAAGGTACCGTCTCCATAGCCCAGGGCAATGCCCTCCTTTGCCGCCCAGGCCGCCGCCGCGGCACAGTAGCTCTCCGGCTCCACATCGGAGAAGGGCGCCGCGCCCGCGCCGGGCTCTCCCTCCAGCCGGTGGAGGATGGCGGCGATCTGGCCCCGGGTGGTGACCCGGTCCGGGGAGAACGCGGTTCCGGAGGTGCCTTGCATCAGCCCCGCCTCATAGACAAAGGCCGCCGCGTCCTCGTACCAGGCGCCGGCGGGCACATCGGTAAAGGGGGTCTTGCCCGCTCCGGACCGGAACGCCGCGCCGGCTGCAGCCATCAGCGTTCCGCCGTCGTCCTGGGAGATCTCCCAGAACCCGATCCCCCCCAGCCCCAGCTCTCGGGCAAGACCGGCCTTGGCGGCAAGTGATGTCTCGTCGTCGTAGGAGATGAAGGTGCGTTCCCCGTAGAGGTACGGCACCTGGGCCTCCCCATGCCGGAGCTGCCGGTAGGCGGCGTTGGACAAATAGCTCCTTTTCAGCGTTCGATAGCTGACGGATCTCACTGAGGTATAAGTACTGTAAAGTCCATTACTTTTACTGCTTACGCCCTGGTAGGCGTAGCCGTACAATGGCATGCCCAGGACGATCTTTTCCGCCGGGACGCCCTTTTTCAGATACGCCTCCAAAGAGGCGCCGACACCGGTCCTTCCCTGGGGAGATGCGCCGGAGGGGGCGTACAGGGGCGCGTTGAAGTCCGCATACCGCTCCCAGGGGCCGTGGAAGTCGTAGCCCATCAGGAAGATGTGGTCCACGATGTCCGCCACCTTCACCGCCTCGATCTGATCCAGATACCAGCTGCCGGCCGCGCCGGCAATGGTGAGGGAGTAGTCCTTTCCGTCCCGGCGGCCCTGCCGGTCAAGCCGGGCCCGCAGCTCCCGGAGGAGCTTTGTGAAATTCTGTCTGTCCTCCGGCCGGTGGATGTTTCCCGCCGCTCCGCCGGACACCGGATACTCCCAGTCCAGGTCCACCCCGTCCAGACCGTGCTCCGCGATGAAGTCCACGCAGCTGTCGGCGAACCTCTCCCGTCTGACAGCCGTGGACGCGGCGTCGGAGAAATACCGGGAGTCCGACCACCCGCCCACGGAGATGATGAGCTTCAGGTGGGGGTGCTCCTGCCGGAGCTCCCGCAGGGCGGCGAGGTTCTTTTTGTCGCGGGCCGGGTCCTCCAGGTCGAGGGTCAATGTCTCCGGGTCGATCCGGGCGAAGGCGTAGTTGATCCGGGTCAGGTGCTCCGCCGGGATCTTGTCCGGAGTATGCCCCTGGTACGCCGCCCAGCCGGCATAGTAGCCCACCGCCTCGCCGGCGGCTGCACGCCCTGTTCCGTATGTATCCGCCGTCTCTGTCCCGGCGCCGGCGGGGGCGCTGAGGCCAAGGCACAGGCACAAAGCGGCCAGCCCGGCGGCGCAGATCCGTCTGATGTTCCGCACGTTGAATGGTCTCCTTTTCTGTCGTTCGGCCGGCTGCCGGCCCGTTTCTCCCTTCCATTGTACCGGACAGGGCCGTAAGACCTCAAGGCACAAGTTCTGGAAGCGGAAGCAGAAAAAGAGAGGCGGACCCAATGGGTCCGCCTCTTCGGCAGGTCTTGCAGAGGAACCGGTCACACCGCAGCCGGCTCACGGGGCTCCGCCGCAGGCTGCGCATCGGCGGAGACAGGCGCAGCCGCGCCGGCGGCCTTCTCCGCCAGGCGCTCCCGGGCCACCGCGATCATCAGCTTGATGCGGTTCTCCTGGTTGACGCGGGTGGCGCTGGGGTCGTAGTCGATGGGGGTGATGTTGGCCTGGGGATAGATCTCCCGGATCTTGTTGATCATGCCCTTGCCGCAGATGTGGTTGGGCAGGCACCCAAAGGGCTGGGCGCAGACGATGTTCTCGTACCCGGCCCGGACCAGCTCGATCATCTCGGCGGTGAGGAGCCAGCCCTCTCCCATCTTGTCGCCGGTGGAGATGAAGCCGTCGGTGAGCTTCACCAGCTCCCGGAAGGGCAGGGGCGCATGGAAGCCGTTGTCCTTCAGGACCTGGATCATCACGGACTCCATGCCCTCGATGTACTTGAGGATCAGGCCGGAGACGTGCTTTTCCAGGAACGTCCCGCCATAGAGCCGGGCGGTCTCGGAGGGGTTGTAGGCGCAGTACTGCACGAAGCCCATCAGGCCCGGCAGGTTCACCTCGCAGTCCTGGCTGGCCAGGAACTTCTCCAGGTCGTTGTTGCCCAGGGGGGAGTACTTCACATAGATCTCCCCCACCACGCCCACCTTCACCTTGGGCACCCGTCGGACGGGGATGGCGGCGAAATCCCGGGCGATCCTGGGCATGGCGGCCTTGATCTCCCGGCCGGACCAGCCCTTGTCCTGGAGCACCCAGCCGCAGATGGTGTCCAGCCACTTCTCCTGGAGGGCGGCGGCATCGCCCTTGTGGGTCTCGTAGGGCTCCGTCTGTGCCTTGCAGGCCACCAGCAGGTCGCCGTAGTAGATGCAGGCCAGGAGCTTGCGCATGAGGGTCACGGTCATGGGGAAGCCGGAGTCCTTCTCCAGACCGGAGAAGTTCAGGCTCACCACCGGCACCTGGGGATAGCCGGCCTTCACCAGGGCCTTGCGCAGCAGGTGGATGTAGTTGGAGGCCCGGCAGCCGCCGCCGGTCTGGGTGATGATGAGGGCCGTGTGGTCCAGGTCGTACTTCCCGGAATTCAGCGCATCCAGGAACTGGCCGATGACCAGCAGGGCCGGGTAGCAGGTGTCGTTGTGGACGTATTTCAATCCCAGCTCGCACACCTGGCTGCCGCAGTTCTCCAGCAGCTCGCAGGTGTAGCCAGCCTGCTCCATCACCGCCGCCAGGATGCGGAACTGCACCGGGGCCATGTTGGGGATCAGGATCTTGTGGGTCTTTTTCATCTCGGGGGTGAACTTGGGGTAATTCTGGAATTCCAGCTCCATGGCTCACGCCTCCTTTCGGGGTTCATTTCGCTTTTCGTCCTGCTCGTCCAGGGCGGCGAACAGGCTCCGCAGGCGGATGCGCACGGCGCCCAGGTTGGTGATCTCGTCGATCTTCAGCTGGGTGTACAGCTTGCCGCCGGCCTGGAGGATCTCCCTCGTCTCGTCGGAGGTGATGGCGTCCACGCCGCAGCCGAAGGAGACCAGCTGCACCAGATCCATGTCGGGCTGGGAGCAGCAGTACCTGGCCGCCGCGTACAGGCGGGAGTGGTAGGTCCACTGGTTCAGGACCGTGGTGGGGAACTTCTCCACCCGGTTGGAGATGGAGTCCTCCGTCACCACGGCGGCGCCGGCACGGGTGATGAGGGTGTCGATGCCGTGGTTCACCTCCGGGTCTACGTGGTAGGGGCGGCCCGCCAGGACGATGATCCGGCGGCCCTCCGCCCGGGCCTGGTCGATGATCCGCTCCCCCTCCTTCCGGACAAGGGACATGTGGTGGGCGTACTCGGCGTAGGCGGCGTCGCTGGCCTCCTTCACCTCGCCCTTGGTGATATCGGGGAAGTACTGCCGCAGGATGGTGAAGATCTTCTTGGTGAAGTCCTTTGGCCGGTGGAGGCCCACGTAGTCATAGATGAACCTGGTCTCCTTGATCTCCGGGCAGTTGCCGGCGATGACCTCCGGGTAATAGGCCACCACGGGGCAGTTGTAGTGGTTGTCCCCCAGCCCCTCGTCGATGTTGTAGGTCATGCAGGGATAGAAGATGGTGTCCAGCCCCAGCTTCGAGAGGAAGTGGATGTGGCCGTGGGCCAGCTTGGCCGGGAAGCAGGCGGTGTCGCTGGGGATGGTGCCCTGGCCCTTCAGGTACAGGTCCCGGCTGGACAGAGGGCTGTGGTACACGGCGAAGCCCAGCTTGGTGAAGAAGGTGTGCCAGAAGGGCAGCAGCTCCCAGAAGTTCAGGCACAGGGGCAGGCCGAGCTTGCCCCGCTTTCCGGGGACGGGCTTGTACCCCAGGATCAGCTTGCGCTTGTAGGCGTAGAGGTTCCGCTCCCCGGTGTCGGCCTTGCCGGTGACGGGCCGGTCACAGCGGTTTCCGCTGATGAAGGTGGCCCCGTCTGCGAAGGTGTTGACGGTCAGCTGGCAGTTGTTGCCGCACAGGCCGCAGATGCGGCTCTCGGTCTCTTGGCGGAAGCCGGCCAGGCCCTCCCGATCCAGCAGGGCGCTGGTCTGGCCGGGGACGGCCTTTCCCCGGCCGTACAGCGCCGCGCCGAAGGCGCCCATAAGGCCGGCGATGTCAGGCCGGATGACCTCCACGCCCATCTCCTTCTCAAAGGCCCGCAGCACCGCCTCGTTGTAGAAGGTGCCGCCCTGGACCACGATGTTCCGGCCCAGCTCCTCGGGGGAGGAGGCCCGGATCACCTTGTAGATGGCGTTCTTCACCACGGAGATGGAGAGGCCGGCGGAGATGTTCTCGATGGTGGCCCCGTCCTTCTGGGCCTGCTTGACGGAGGAGTTCATGAACACCGTGCAGCGGCTGCCAAGGTCCACGGGCCGGTCAGCGAAGAGGCCCAGCTTCGCGAACTCCTTCACGTCATAGCCCAGCGCCTGGGCGAAGGTCTGCAGAAAGCTGCCGCAGCCGGAGGAGCAGGCCTCGTTCAGGAAGATGTTGCTGATGGCTCCGTCCTCGATCTTGAAGCACTTCATGTCCTGGCCGCCGATGTCGATGATGAAGTCCACATTGGGCAGGAAGTGGCGGGCGGCGGTGAAGTGGGCCACCGTCTCCACCACGCCGTAGTCCGCGTGGAAGGCGTTTTTCGCCAGATCCTCGCCGTAGCCGGTGGTGGTGACCGACGCCACATGGAGGGCCAGATGCTCGTCGTAGAGCTGCTGGAGCACCTGCCGGATCAGGGGCACCGGGTTGCCCAGGTTGGGCCGGTAATCCGTGAACAGGATCCGGGCCTCCTGGTCGATGACCACCACCTTGACGGTGGTGGAGCCGGAGTCGATGCCGATGTGGACCGGTGCGGCGTAGTCCGCGCCGAAGGGCACCCGGGGCACCGCGGCCTTGGCGTGACGGGCCCGGAAGGCCTCGTACTCCTCCTCGCTGGAGAACAGGGGGGGCTGGGAGCGGTAAGTCTCCGCCGCGCCGTGCTTTTGGAGATCGTCCGCCACCTGGATGAGATCGAACGTCTGATCGGAGTAGTAGGCCGCGCCCAGGGCCACGTACAGGAGGCTGTTCTCCGGACAGGTACCCTGCACCCCAAGAGTGTGGTCAAAGCTCTCCCGCAGGCAGCGGGAGAAGGTCAGCGGCCCGCCCAGATACAGGACGTTCCCCTTGATGGGGCGGCCCTGGGCCAGGCCCGCGATGGTCTGGTTCACCACCGCCTGGTAGATGCTGGCGGAGATGTCCTCCGCCCGGGCGCCCTGGTTGATGAGGGGCTGCACGTCGCTCTTGGCGAACACGCCGCACCGGGAGGCGATGGTGTACGTCTTCTCCGCCTTCTGGGCGGCGGCGTCCATCTCGTCGGCGCTCATTTTCAGCAACGTCGCCATCTGGTCGATAAAGGCGCCGGTGCCGCCGGCGCAGGAGCCGTTCATCCGCACCTCCATGCCGCCGGTGAGGAAGAGGATCTTGGCATCCTCGCCCCCCAGCTCGATGATGCAGTCCGTGCCCGGGGCCAGCCGGCCGGCGGCCACGCGGGTGGCGAACACCTCCTGGACGAAGGGGACGCCCACGCTCTCCGCCATGCCCATGCCGGCGGAGCCGGAGATGGCCAAAAATGCCCGTCCGCCGGGGACATACCGCTCCGCCGCCCGGCGCAGCAGCTCCTCCGATTTCTCCAGAATATGGCTGTAATGCCGCTCATATGTACTGTAAACCAGATTTTCCGCGTCGTCCATCACCACACATTTGATGGTGGTGGAGCCAACGTCAAGTCCTACTTTCAACGTCTGTTTCCTCCTTGCAGGAACGCGGTGCCGCCGGCGCTTTCGACCGCTGACCGCATGATACCACATTAGTTGACATCATACTCTTTTTCCCCCGCATGTTCAATCGGCAATATCCTGAAAGACTGTTAATTTTTCGTTAAGAAAATCGTCTGTGAAAACGGCTTGGTCTTTTCTCTCTTCTATGCTATACTGTCGGTATCTGAGAACAGAAATGAGGCAAGATCATGGACCGCGTTTTGATGCACACCTGCTGTGCCCCCTGCTCGCTGAGCTGCATCGACCCCCTGCGGAGCGAGGGCATCGAGCCGGTGGCGTTTTGGTACAACCCCAACATCCATCCCTGGAAGGAGTATCAGGCCCGGCGGGACTGTCTGCTCACCTATGCCCCCACCATCGGCATGGAGGTCCGGGTGCAGGAGGACTACGGATTGAAGGAGTTCGTCCGCCATGTGGCCGGTGACATCGATCACCGGTGTGCCTGGTGCTACTCCCACCGGCTGGAGGGGGCCGCCAGGTACGCCGCGGAGCACGGCTTTTCCGCCTTCACCTCCACCCTGCTGGCCAGCACCTACCAGGACCACGAGGGCATCGCCGCCGCCGCGGAGCACTGGGCGACGGTCTACGGCGTGAAGTTCCTGTACCGGGACTTCCGGCCCAACTTCCGGTCCGGCAACCAGCGGGCCCGTGAGCTGGGCTTCTATATGCAGAAGTACTGCGGGTGCGTGTTCTCCGAACAGGACCGCTACCAGAAGCAGATCGACCGGGACCTGGCGCGGTTCCGGACCGAGGGGGCAGGCCGGCAGCAGGGCTGAAGTCCCTCCCCTCCCGAAAAACAGTGAACAGCCCCGCGCGGCCATAGGCCGCGCGGGGCTGTATCTGCGCTCCGTCAGAACTTGCGGATATCCTCCAGGTCCAGAATGAAAACGGCCGCTCCGCCGGCCATGACCTCCATGGCCATGGGCGGGACCGTGGACATCTCTCCGTGGGGCATGGTCATGCTCTGGTAGACGGTCTCCCTCCTGCGGCCGGCAAACCTCTGCAGGATGTCCATGGCCTCCTCCAGACGGTCCTCCTCCACGCCGATCATCACCGTGGTGCTCTTCTTCTTCAAAAAGCCGCCGGTGGAGCTCAGCAGCGTCACCATGAATCCCCGTTCATTCAGATTGCGGATGGTGTTGTCACAGTCGCTGCCCTGCAGGACGGCCAGTACCAGCTTGCTCTTTTTCTCCATTTCTCTCTCCTCCAGACCCGCTGATATTCTGGCTTCTATTTTAACCCTCTTTTCGGAAATTGCAAGGGTCCGTTTCTCCGCCGGCCAGCCAGCCATCTCCCATGCGGAATACCGGACGGCCATCCTTCCAGGTCTCCAGCACCCGGATTTCGCGGAGCTCCTCCGGCGGGGCCGCCAGGGGGTCCCGGTCCAGGACCACCAGGTCCGCCCGCAGTCCCCGCGCCAGGGTGCCCTTGTCTCCCTCCTCGAAATACTGGTACGCGGCATTTGCCGTCACAGCCGCCAAAGCGGCGGACACGTCCACCCGCTCCTTCGGGCCCAGGACACGGCCGGACCGGGTCACCCGGATCACAGCACACCAGACGGTCTCCAGAATGTCCGGCGGGAGCACCGGCGCGTCGGTGTGGAGGGTGAAGGGGATCCCCAGCGCCGCCGCGGAGCCTGCGGGGCTGATGCGCGCCGCCCGCTCCGGCCCCAGGTTCTCCAGATGGATGTCGCCCCAGTGGTACACATGGCCCGCGAAAAAGGAGGGGATCACCCCCAGCCGCCGCACCTCCGGCACTTGGTCCCGGCCCAGCAGCTGGGCGTGGATCATCACCGGCCGCATGGCTGTCAGATCCACACCCTCCCGGGCCGCGGTCTCCAGCGCCGCCAGATACTGTGCGCAGGCGGCGTCTCCGTTGCAGTGGGCCAGCAACTGCATGTGCTCCGCCCCGGCCCGACGGACCATATCCAGCACCTGTCCGTCCGTCAGGGTGCCGTAGCCCCGGTAGTCCGTCTCCCCCGCATAGGGCCGCCGCAGCCAGGCGGTGCGGCCCTGGGGGGAGCCGTCCAGGAACATCTTGTACCCGCCCAGCTTGAAGTGCCCCTGATACCGCCGGACGCTTTTCGGAAAGGCCCGCCGGGCCGCCTCCACACCCCCGGTGTCCCCGTAAGCCACCACGTCCAGCGCCAGGGACCCGTCCGCCAGCAGCGCTTGGTACAACGGCAGCAGCGCCCGGTCCAGCATCCCCTCCTGGACCGTGGTGATACCGTGGGCGGCATAGAGGGCCTGGGCCCTCCGGCAGGCTGTGAGAAGGCGGTCTGCCGGTGGCAGCGGCACCCGCCTCTGATACAGGAGGAACGCGTTCTCCTTCATCACACCTGTGAGTGCGCCCTCCGCCCGCTCCATCTCCCCGCCCTCCGGGCAGGGCGTGTCTCCGGTGACACCCAGCCGCTCCAGGGCCGCTGTATTGAACGCGCCCATGTGTCCGGACTGGTGACAGACGACCACCGGGTTCTCCGGCGCCGCCGCATCCAGACAGCTCCGGTCCGGATGACGGCGCTCTGAGAGCTGGTTGTGGTCGTATCCCTGTGCCGCAACCCACTGTCCGGCGGGGATCCGCTCCTGGCGGATATGGTCCCGGATGCGGTCCCGGATCTCCGTCCAGGAGGTGCAGCCCGCCAGGGAGACCTGCAAAAACTGATTGGCCGTTGCCGCAAAGTGGCTGTGGGCGTCCAGAAACCCCGGCAGCAGCGCCCGGCCTGCCAGATCCACCCTCCGGGTCTCCGGGCCGGCCTGGGCCTCCGCCCGGCTGCCCACGGCGGCGATGCGCCCGTTCCGCACCAGCAGCGCCCGCGCTTCCGGCTGTTCCCGACGCATGGTGCGGACCACGCCGTTATAAAAGAGATACTCCATCTGATCCCTCCCTGCCCCTCAGTCTGCCGCGCCGGGCGGAGAACCATACATAACATAGGGAAAGAGCGGGCCGTATGGAGACGGTCCGCTCTCTGCGCTTCAGTTCTTCAGGCTGTGGAGGGGAGCCGGGATGCGGCCGCCCCGGGCGATGAAGTCTCCGCTGGACTCCGGGTGCACCGGCATCACCGGGGCGGAGCCCAGGAGCCCGCCCATCTCGATCCGGTCCCCGACGGTCTTGCCGGGAGCCGGCAGCAGCCGAACAGCGGTGGTCTTGTTGTTGACCATGCCGATGGCCGCCTCGTCGGCGATGATGGCGGAGATGGTCTCCGCCGGGGTGTCGCCGGGAACGGCGATCATGTCCAGTCCCACGGAGCACACGCAGGTCATGGCCTCCAGCTTGTCCAGGCACAGGACGCCCGCCTCGGCGGCGGCGATCATGCCCTCGTCCTCGCTGACGGGGATGAAGGCGCCGGAGAGCCCGCCCACGGAGGAGGACGCCATCACGCCGCCCTTCTTCACCGCGTCGTTCAGAAGGGCCAGAGCGGCGGTGGTGCCGTGGGTGCCGCAGACCTCCAGGCCCATCTCCTCCAAGATCCGGGCCACGGAGTCCCCGATGGCCGGAGTGGGGGCCAGGGACAGATCCACAATGCCAAAGGGGGTGTCCAGGCGGCGGCTGGCCTCCTGGGCCACTAGTTGGCCCATGCGGGTCACCCGGAAGGCGGTCTTCTTCACGGTCTCCGCCACCACGTCAAAGGGCGCGCCCTTCACACTCTGGAGGGCGTGGTACACCACGCCGGGGCCGGAGACGCCCACGTTGATGACCTTCTCCGCCTCGCCCACGCCGTGGAAGGCGCCGGCCATGAAGGGGTTGTCCTCCACGGCGTTGCAGAACACCACCAGCTTCGCGCAGCCCAGGCCGTCCCGGTCCGCCGTGGCGGCGGCAGTCTCCTTTATGACGCGGCCCATCAGGGCCACCGCGTCCATGTTGATGCCCGCCCGGGTGGACCCCACGTTGACGGAGGAGCACACCAGCTCCGTCCGGGCCAGCGCCTCCGGGATGGAGCGGATCAGCCTCTCGTCCGCCGCCGTCATCCCCTTCTGCACCAGGGCGGAGTAGCCGCCGATGAAGTTGACGCCGCAGTTCCTGGCCGCCCGGTCCAGCGCCAGGGCAAAGGGCACATAGTCCTCCGTCCCGCTGGCACCGGCCACCAGGGCCATGGGGGTGACGGAGATGCGCTTGTTGACGATGGGGATCCCGAACTCCCGCTCGATGTCCTCGCCGGTGGCCACCAGCTTCTCCGCGCAGCGGGTGATCTTGTCGTAGATCTTCTCACAGGCCCGGGCGGCATCCGGGTCGCAGCAGCTCAAAAGGGAGATCCCCATGGTGATGGTGCGGATATCCAGATGCTGCTGGTCGATCATCTCAATAGTGGACAGGATGTCCTTCTGATTCAGCATACTGCGTCTCCCTCAAATGCGATGCATGGCGTCAAAGATCTCCTCCCGCTGGATGCGGATGGAGATCTCCATCTTTTTGCCCAGCTGCTCCAGCAGCTCCCGCAGCTCTCCGATGGAGACCTTGGACGCCCCGGCATCCACAGCCATGACCATGGTGAAGGACCCCTGGAGGATGGTCTGGGAGATGTCCAGGATGTTGACGTTGTTCTCTGCCAGCAGGGCGCAGACAGCGGCGATGATGCCGACCTTGTCCTGCCCCACGACGGTGACGATGGCGTTCATAGTGTTTCCTCCTCAGGGACCGCCCTCCGGCGGTCCGTACTCTCTTGCGGATCATGGGGTATTATAGCGCACAGGCGCCGGAATGTAAATCCCCTCCGCAGAACAGGCGGGACGCGCTGCCGCGCGCCCCGCTCCGCCGCCCGGAGAGCGGCGCTCAGACCTCGCCGAAGAACTTGTCGTGGATGGCCCGGACGGCCCGGTTCACATCCTCCTCGTCCAGCAGGACGGAGACCCGGATCTCAGAGGTGTTGATCATCTGGATGTTGATGCCGGCCTCATAGAGGGCCTCGAACATCCGGGCGGCCACGCCGCTGTTGCTCATGAGACCGGCGCCCACGATGGAGACCTTGCCGATGCTCTCGTCAGTCTCGATGTGGTCGAACCGCAGCGCCTCCCTGTGCTCCTCCAGGATCTGGCGGGACTCCTCCAGATCCTTCTTGTGAACGGTGAACGTGATATCCTTGGTGTCCTCCCGGCCGATGGACTGGAGGATGACGTCCACATTGATGTTGTGCTTGCTCAGCAGGTCAAAGACCTGGAAAGCGACGCCGGGATTGTGCTGCAGGCCGATCAGGGCGACGCGGGCAATGCTGGTGTCCTTGGCGACACCGGCGATATTGGTTTTCTCCACTTTTGTGACCTCCTTCACTTTCGTGCCGGGCTTGCGCTCCAAGCTGGACACGACTTCCAAATTCACTCTGAACTTCTTGGCCAGCTCCACGCTGCGGTTGTGGAGGACCTGGGCGCCCTGGCTGGCCAGCTCCAGCATCTCGTCGTAGGTGATCTCCTCCAGCTTCCGGGCGCCCGGCACGATGCGGGGGTCCGTGGTGTAGACGCCGTCCACATCCGTGTAGATCTGGCAGAGGTCGGCCCGGAAGGCCGCCGCCAGGGCCACGGCGCTGGTGTCGGAGCCGCCCCGGCCCAGAGTGGTCACATCGCCGCTGCGGTCCACGCCCTGAAAGCCGGTGACGATGACGATGCGGTGCTGGTCCAGCTCGGACTGGATACGCTCGGAATCGATCTTCTTGATCCGGGCATCGGAGTGGACAGCAGTGGACTGGATGCCCACCTGCCAGGCTGTCAGGGACACGCAGGGCAGGCCCATGGCCTCCAGGGCCATGGCGCACAGGGCCACGGAGATCTGCTCGCCGGTGGAGAGCAGCATGTCCATCTCCCGCTTGGAGGCGTGGGGGTTGATCTCGTTGGCCTTTTCAATGAGGTCGTCGGTGGTGTCGCCCTGAGCGGAGAGGACCACGATCACGTCGTTCCCCGCCAGATAGGTCTCCGCGATGATGCCGGCCACGTTCCGGATCCGCTGGGCGTCCTTCACGCTGCTGCCGCCGAATTTCTGTACAATCAAGCTCATGATAGTTCCTTCTTCGATCTCTCAGATTGGTTTCCCGCCTGTTCCATGATACGCGGTCCAGGCCGGCTTTGGGCTTATCCCAGCACCCGCATCCGGGAGAGGACCTGAAGACTTCCGGCCCGCTCCTCCGCCTCCCGGCCGCTGAGGGTCTCTGTCAGGAAGGCGGTCTCACCGTCTTCGCTGAGGACCTCCACCTGGCCGAAGGCAGACGCCGCGTCGGTGAGGCTGCCCTCGATGCGAAAATAGTACCGGCTCCTGAGGGCCCTGGGGTCCTCAAAGCCCTGGACGTCCGGCTCCCAGCCGATCTCCTCCCGGCGGGGGCTGGCCTGGAGGCACTCCATCACGTCCGCCACGCAGGCGGAGGCGGTGGGCATCTCCCCGGCTCCCCGGCCATAGAACATCACCTCGCCGGTGGCATTGCCGCGGACCACCACGGCGTTGAACACGTCCTCCACATTGGCGAGGGGGTGTTCCTCCGGGATCAGATGGGGCGCCACATAGGCGGTGCGGCCGCTGCCGGGCAGCCGGACCGCGCGGCCCAGCAGCTTGATCCGGTAGCCCGCGCGCTGGGCGATCCTCACATCCCGGAGGGACAGATGGCGGATCCCCTCCATGGGCACCTCCGCAGGATCCACCTGCCTGCCGAAGGCCAGGTCCGCCAGGATGCAGATCTTCCGGCCGGCGTCGATGCCATCCACATCGGCCGTGGGGTCCGCCTCGGCGTAGCCGCGGGTCTGGGCCTCCCGCAGGGCGTCGGTGAAAAAGGCGCCGCTGCGGACCATGCGGGTGAGGATGTAGTTGCTGGTGCCGTTCAGGATCCCGTAGATCTCGTCAATGCGGTTGGCGGCCATGCACTGGGTCAGCGGGTGCAGAACGGGGATCCCGCCGCCCACGCTGGCCTCGAACAGATAGTTCACGCCCCGCTTCTTCGCCAGCGCCAGCAGCTCACAGCCCTTCTCAGCCACCAGCTGCTTGTTGGCGGTGACCACATGCTTGCCGGCGTTCAGGGCGCGCTTCGTGTACTCGTAGGCCGCCTCCACGCCGCCGATGGTCTCCACCACCACCCGGACGGCATCGTCCTCCTCGATCCTGGAGAAATCATCCGTCATCAGCTGGCGGTAGGGCCCGTCCTTGAAGTGCCGCACCAGGACGGTCTTCAGCTGAAGGGACTCTCCCAGCTTGCGCTCGATCTGGGAGGCGTTCTCCGCCACCACCTTGGCCACGCCGGTGCCCACGGTACCGAGGCCCAGGATCGCGATCTGGATCATGCTCTCTTCCTCCCTCCTGTCAGCCGGCCAGGACTTCCACCCGGATCACGCCGTCCACGGCGGACACGTCCACCATCAGCTTCTCCAGAGACTCCGCCAGCTCGCTGGTCTCGGCGGAGATGGTCACCGCCGCGCAGCCGTTGGTGGGGATGGACTGGTTGATGGTGAGGATGTTGGCCCCGGACGCGGCGAACACCGCCAGCACGCTGGAGAGGACGCCGGTGTTGTCCTTGAGCATGCAGTAGAAGGTGATGATGTGCTCCGCCTTCATGTCGTTGAAGGGCTGCACCGCGTCCTTGTACTTGTAGAACGCACTGCGGCTGATGCCCGCCATCCTGGTGGCGGCGCCCACGGTGTCCGCCTCGCCTGTCTGCATCATCCGCTTGGCCTCCGCCACCTTCACGAAGATCTCCGGCAGGGCGCTCGCGGCCACGATATAGTATTTGATCTCTCTCGCCATTTCGTCCGCCTCCTATGGTCATTTGTCCTTATACGCAAAGCATATTACCATATTTCCGAGGGGGATGCAACCGAATTCGCCGAATTTCCTTTGGGGAAAGCGTCGAATCTTTCTCCCTGTCTCCCGCCTCTCCCTCGGCAGAATGCCGGAAGGGTCCGCAGGAAAACAGCGCCCCGGCGAGAGCCGGGGCGCTGTTCGTGCAGTCAGATCCAGTTCTCCGCCTGAAAGACCGCCTTCATGCCTTTGTAGGTCTCATAGCAGTCCAGCTTGGCCACGGTCTCAAAGGGGGCGTGCATGGCCAGCACCGGTACGCCGGCATCCAGCGTCGTGATGTTCCGGTTGGCCATATACACGGCCACGGTGCCGCCGCCGCCGGCATCCACCTTGCCCAGCTCCGCGATCTGCCAGATCACGCCGGCCCCGTCGAAGATCCGGCGGGCATAGGCCACCGTCTCCGCGTCCGCGTCGGAGGCGCCGGACTTGCCCCTGGCGCCGGTGTACTTGCACAGTCCGATGCCGTGGTTCAGCCAGGCGGCGTTGCGCTTTTCATACACATCGGAGAAGTTGGGATCATAGGCCGCCGTCACGTCGGCGCTGAGGCAGAATGACGCTTCATAGCAGACCCGCACCGGCACGTTCTGGCTCTCGCACAGGTCCTCCAGGAAGGTGTCGAATGCGGCGGACTGCATGCCCGTCACGCCGTCGGAGCCGATCTCCTCCTTGTCCGCCAGGACGCAGACCGCCGTCTTCTCCGGGGTCTCCTCCAGGTCCAGCAGGGCCCGGAGGGCGGCGTAGGCGCACACCCGGTCATCGTGGCCGTAGGCGCCGATCATGCTGCGGTCCAGGCCGATGTCCGTGGCCTTCACAGCCGGCACCGCCTCCAGCTCCGCGGAGGTGAAGTCGTCCTCGGTGATGCCGTACTTGTCATGGAGCAGCTTCATCACAGCCAGCTTCACCCGGCCGGACTCCTCCGCGTCCCCGATGGGCTGGCTGCCCAGCAGCAGGTTCAGCGTCTCGCCGGGGATGGCCTCCCCCAGGGTCTTTTTGTTCTGCTCCGCGCCCAGGTGGGGCAGCAGATCCGTGATCACCAGCCGGGGGTCTCCCTCGTCGGCGCCGATATTCACCTGCACGGCGGTGCCGTCCCGCAGCGCCGCGACGCCATGGAGCTCCAGGGGGATGGTGACCCACTGGTATTTGCGGATGCCGCCGTAGTAATGGGTCTTGAAGTAGGCCAGCTCCCCGTCCTCATACAGGGGATTGGGCTTCAGGTCCAGCCGGGGGGAGTCGATGTGGGCGGCGGTGATCTGACACCCCTCCGCCAGAGACCGCTTTCCGATCCGGGCCAGCAGCACGCTCTTGCCCCGGTTGGAGACGTAGACCTTGTCACCGGCGGAGAGCGCCGTCCCCCGGATATAGGGGCGGTAACCGGCGGCCTCAGCCAGCCGGATGGCCTCCGCGGCGCACAGCCGCTCGGTCTTTCCGGCATCCAGAAACGCCTTGTAGGCAGCGCAGTATGTCTCCATGGCTGCGAGTTCTCCGTCGGGGAGCCGGTCGTAGCCGTTCTTCCGGGCGGAGAGGAGCCGCTCCTTCAGCTCCTTGAACTCATGCTTTTCCATGTGCTTTTTCCTCCTTGATGGTCTCGATCAGCCGCCGGAAGAACTCCCGGGCCTCCTCCTCAAAGGCGCCGGCGGTGTCGGCGGCATTGTTCAGTTCGCAGTCGCATTTGCCCCGGTAGTACTCGTCGGGCTGCTGGGCGGAGATGCGCAGACGGGCATACTGCTCGGAGATGTTGTCCCGGACCATGATCCGCCGCACCCGCAGCTCCAGTGGGGCGGTGACGGCCACGGTCCGGTCGCACAGCTGGTCCAGCCCGCTCTCCAGCAGGTTGATGGCGTCGATGGCAAAGAGCCTGCTGTCCGACGCGGCCAGCCGCCGCCGGATCTCCGGTGCCAGATGCCGGAAGATGATGGTGTTGAGCTGCTCCAGCCGGTCCTTGTGGGAGAAGACCTCCTGTCCCAGTTTTTTCCGGTCCAGACGGCCCTGGGCGTCAAAGGCGCCCGGGAAGGACGCGCCGATATCATCCCGCAGGGGGGCGCTGGTCTCCAGCAGGTCGTGGTACAGGGCGTCGCAGTCGATGACCTCTCCTCCCAGGGAGCGGATGGCCCGCAGGGCGCTGGACTTGCCCGCGCCGGTACCGCCGGTGAGGCCCACCACCACCCGCTCGCTGTCCGCCTCCACCACATGGAAGCCGGCGGCCTTTTTCAGCCGGTTGCCGATGGCCAGGCCGAGGCCGCGGTTGTCCGGGCACTGGGTGAAGATCTCCGTGACGGGACTGGCATCAAAGGTCCGCAGGGCGTCGAACACCCGCTGGGCCTGGATCAGCTTGTCGCCCGAGGGGCCCAGGGTGTGGACCTCCTGCTCCGGAAACAGCTCCGCGAACTCGTCAAAGCAGATGACGCCGGAGGTCGGACCGACCCGCCGCAGGATCTCCCGGGCGGACTTCTCCGGCGCGCCGGTGACCACGGTGACCGGCGCCTTGGGGGCGTAGTGGCGGTACTTCATGCCTGGGGCCTTGGGCTTCTCCCCCTCCGCCAGGGCGCCGTTGACGGCCTTGTCCACGTCGATCTTGCCGATGAGCCGCTCCAGATCCTCCAGCGGCAGTCCGCCGGGCCGCAGCAGCCGGGGCGGGTCGCAGGTCAGATCCAGGATGGTGGACTCCACGCCCACCGCGCAGGGGCCTCCGTCCACCACGCCGCTGATGCGGCCGTCCATATCCTCCAGCACATCCTGGGCCGTGGTGCAGCTGGGCCGGCCGGAGGTATTGGCGCTGGGCGCCGCGATGGGCACCCCCGCCTCCCGGATGATGGCCAGCGTCACCGGGTGGTTGGGGCAGCGGACGCCCACGGTGTCCAGTCCGGCGGTGGTCTCATCCGGGATGATGGGCCGCCGCTTCAGGATCATGGTCAGGGGGCCGGGCCAGAACTTCCGGGCCAGCACATAGGCCAGGGGCGGCACATCCGCGCAGTAGCGGGGCAGCCACTGGGCCCCGGCCACATGGATGATGAGGGGGTTGTCCTGGGGACGGCCCTTGGCCTCGAAGATCCGCCGCACCGCCTCGCCGTCCATGGCGTTGGCGCCCAGGCCGTACACCGTCTCCGTGGGGATGCCCACAAGGCCCCCCTCCCGCAGGATCTTGGCCGCCGCGGAGATCTTGTCCTCGATCTCTTTCTGCTGGCCCTTGGTGTCCCGCAAGTCAAAATATCGTGTCTGCATATCTCTTCGCCTCTATCTCTCTTTGCCGGGGCTGGCCCCGGCAGTCTCTGCCGATCATGTTCCCGTCCGGCCTCATCCGGTCTCGCCGGCCTTCAGCTTTTCCGCCTGGTCTGCGGTGACAAGGGCGTCCACCAGTTCGTCCAGGTCGCCGTCCATCACCGCGTCGATCTTGTACAGGGTCAGGCCGATCCTGTGGTCCGTCACCCGCCCCTGGGGGAAGTTGTAGGTGCGGATGCGCTCGCTCCGGTCGCCGCTGCCCACCTGACTGCGGCGCTCCGCCGCCGTGGCGGCCGCCTGCCGCTCCCGCTCCATGTCATACAGCCGGGAACGCAGCACCCGCATGGCCTTGTCCTTGTTCTTGTACTGGCTCCGCTCATCCTGACACTCCACCACAAGGCCTGTGGGCAGATGGGTGATGCGGATGGCGGACTCGGTCTTGTTCACGTGCTGTCCCCCGGCGCCGGAGGAGCGGTACGTGTCGATCTGCAGGTCCTTGGGATCGATGGCCACGTCCACCTCCTCCGCCTCCGGCAGCACCGCCACCGTGGCGGCACTGGTCTGGATGCGGCCGCTGCTCTCCGTCACCGGGACCCGCTGGACCCGGTGGACGCCGCTCTCGAACTTCAGCCGGGACCAGACGCCCTCCCCCTCGATGAGAACACTGCACTCCTTGATGCCGCCCAGCTCCGTCTCATTGAGATTCAGCATCTCGGTCCGCCAGCCCCGACGCTGGGCATACATGGTGTACATCCGCAGGATGGCAGCCGCGAACAGCGCTCCCTCCTCGCCGCCGACGCCGCTTCGGACCTCCAGGATGACGCTTCGCTGGTCGTTGGGGTCCTTGGGCAGCAGCAGGACCCTGATCTCCTCCCGCAGCCGGTCCATCTCCGCCCGGGCAGCGGCTCGCTCCTCCTGCGCCAGCTCCCGCAGCTCCGGGTCGGAGAGCAGGTCCTCCGCCGCGGCAGCGGCCGCTGCGGCCTGCTCATAGGCCCGGCAGGCCTCTGCCACAGGGGCCAGGTCCTTCAGCTCCCGGTTCACATCCCGCAGCCGCCCGGCATCCGCATAGACGGACGGATCCGCCAGCTGGGCCTGGAGATCCTCATACCGCAAGATCAGCTCCTTGAGTTTTTCCCGCATGACAACGCTCCTCTCCAAAGCTCTTCAGAGAAGGCCGTCTCCTACCCCTCCGCCAGGAAGGCCCGGACCTGCCGCAGGAACTCCTCCTGCCAGAAGGCCCAGCCCACATCCCCGCTCCGCAGGGACACCGCTGCGCGATGGCCGGCGGGTACATCCCTGTCCATCTGGCGGAACACCTCCTGGTACTGGGCGCCGCTGCTGCGGGTCAGGACGTAAGCGGCGTTCTTCAGCTCCGCCCCGTGGGCCTGGAGGAATGCCCGCATGACGGCGCTCTCCCGTCCGGCCCACACCGGGGTCCCCAGGATCACCAGCCGGTACGCGTCCAGCGGGCGGGATGTCTCCACCGGGTCCGTCGGACGGGTGTTCTTCCGCACGGCGTCCAGTCCGCAGCGGAGCCAGCCCTTCCAGCCGCTCCGGTCCGCGCCGTCCCGGAGCTCCACAAGCTCCGCATCCAGGGCGGCGGCGATCTCCTCCATGGCCTTCTTGGTGTTCCCTGTCCGGGAGTAATAGATACACAAGATATCGCTCATTTGTCTCCTCCGGTGTGCTCAGTCAAACAGAAAGGTCTTTACGAGGGCGAATGCCTCCCGCAGATAGTAGTTGATCTCCAGATGCGCCCAAGGCAGAGATGCCGGGATGCCGGCCGTGTCCCCATAGCCCTCCCGGGCGGCGATGAGCTCCGACCGGGCGATGTGGAAGTCGTTGGTGACCACTGCCACCGTGTCCCGGGCCACATCCACCCCCGCCTCATAGAGCAGGGGCTTGGAGAGGGCGAAGTTCTCCGCCGTGTTGGACGCCTGGTCCTCCAGGAGCAGCCGGTCCGGGTCCACGCCCCGCTCGGTGAGATAATTGTACATACATTGGGCCTCGCTGATCTCCTCGCCGTAGCCGGTGCCGCCGGTGAGCACCGCCGGAATGTCCGGGTGGGCCTCCAGATAGTCCAGGGCCGCGTCCAGCCGGGTCCGCAGGGACAACGACGGCTCCGTGCCGTTGACCCCGGCCCCCAGGACGATGACGGCGTCCGCCGGCAGGGGCGTCATGTCGCTGCGCCCCCGGTTGATGATGACCACTTCCAGCCCGATCAGCAATGCCAGGCCCGCAGCCACACAGCCGCGGAAGCACCGGCGGACCAGCCGCCAGCGGTCATTCCCGGCGGCCAGACGGTCCAGCAGCCAGGAGAGGACCAGAAGCGCCGCCGCGCCCAGCAGCAGAAAACCGGAGAACCGGATGCCGAGGCCCCGGATCACCACCAGCACCAGCCCCAGCGCGGCGCACACCGCCGCGGCGGTCAGGCGGATCTCCCCGCTCCGACGGCCCCGGTAGCGGCCGCATCTGTACAGGGACCTCGCTTTACCCCTCTGCCTCTTCACTGAGCTGCTCCCACCTTTCGTACAGGGCGTCCAGCTCCGCCTGGGCGGCGTCCTTCTGCCC
>CALWOF010000020.1 GCA_944382995.1 uncultured Oscillospiraceae bacterium
ATGGTGGTGCGGAACTTCCAGTCCCCGGAGGACCACTTCCCCGTGTCCTTTGAGACGCCGGTGTTCCACTGGTTCACCGAGGCGGACCGGAAGCGGCAGATCTGCCAGTATGCCGTGGACCACTGCGGTGCCACCCGTCAGCAGGCGGAGGAGGCCTACCGCCAGGGGGCGGTCGCCATCTCCTCGTTCCGCCATCAGCTGGTGGAGGAGGGGAAACGGGTCATCGCCGACGCCGAGAAAACCGGCGGCTTTGCGGTAGTGCTGGCGGGACGGCCCTATCACACGGACCCCCTCATTAACCACGACCTGTCCCGGATGTTCACCCGCCGGGGCATCCCGGTGCTGACGGTAGACAGCCTGCCGGGGCTGGAGAACGCCAACCTACGGAAGTCCCGGGTGGAGATTACCAACGACTTCCACGCCCGGATGCTCTCCGGTGCCATGGTGGCGGCGGAGCAGCCCTGTCTGGAGTACGTGCAAATTGTCAGCTTCGGCTGCGGCCATGACGCCATTTTGTCCGACGAGATCATCCGCCTGCTGGGAGAGGACAGCGGCAAGCCGCCTCTGATTTTGAAGGTGGACGAGAGCGAGGCCGCCGGGTCCCTGGGCATTCGGGTCCAGTCCTTTATCGAGACGGTGCAGCTGCGCCGCTCCGCCCAGGCAGAGTGGACCGCCCAGCCCGGGCAGCTGCCGGAACCCTATGCGGTGAAGTATCACAAGGAGGACCGGAAGCTGCGGACCGTGCTGGTGCCCAACATCTCCGCGCCGGTGTCCACCCTTTTGACGGCCCTGATGGACCGGGAGGGCATCCGAGCGGTGAGCCTGCCGGTGGGCGGCGTGGAGCAGATCCGGGTGGGGAAGAAGTACACCCACAACGACATCTGCTTCCCCTGCCAGATGGTGGTGGGGGAGCTCATCGACGCGCTCCGGAAGGGAAATTACCCGGAGGGCTCCGTGGCCGTGGGCATGGCCAAGCTCAGCTGCGACTGCCGCATGGCCAACTACACTCCCATCCTCCGGAAGGCCCTGGACAGCGCGGGGTTTGCAAACGTCCCCATCCTCACCACAGACCCCGGCGACACCAAGGGCATCCACCCCGGCGTGTCCATGCTGGGGGCCCGGTCCGTGCTGCTGGCGGCGTGGGCCTTCTCCATGCTGGACATCCTGGAGGAGCTCGTCCGGAAGATCCGGCCCTATGAGCGCACTCCCGGCGAGACTGACCGGGTGTTCAGCGACTGTGTGGAGGACATCGCCGGGGGCGTCAAGCAGGGGCTGGGGAGGACCATCGCCGCCTTCCGCCGGTCCATCGCCGCCTTCCGGGCGCTGCGGTGGGACCGCTCCCGCCGGAAGCCCCGGGTGCTGGTCACCGGCGAGCTGCTGGTGACCTTCCACCCCGGCACCAACTTCCACGTGGAGGAGTATCTGGAACGCAACGGCATGGAGGTGATCCTGCCCCGGATCACCTACCAGTTTCGCAAGGACTTCCAGGCTGCCATCAGCGAGATCCGGGACTTCGGCGCCCACCTGGCGCCCTACCCCTTCGCCCTGGACGGGGCGGTGGAGTTCATCCAGCGCTTCCTGGAGCGCATCGCCTGCGCCCATCCCCTGTACCGGCCCGCGGCCCGGCCCCAGGAGCTCCACAGCGGGGTGGGGGACATCATCCCCAAGACCCTCACCTGCGGCGAAGGGTGGCTGATGGCCGGAGAGATCGCCCACTACGCGGCCGAGGGCGTCCGGTCCTTCATCATCCTCCAGCCCTTCGGGTGCCTGCCCAACCACGTGTGCGGCCGGGGCGTCACCAAACGGCTCAAGGAGGCCTTCCCCGGCGTGCAGATCCTGCCTCTGGACCTGGACCCGGACACCAGCTACGCCAATGTGGAGAACCGGCTGCAGATGCTCATCATGAACCAGACCGCGGAGGCCGCGGCCCCTGCGGCAGAGGCGGTCCCGGCGGCGAAAAAGTCACGGGGACGGTATCACCGCCCGGCCCTGTCCTCCACCTGAAGATCCCCCGCATCTCAGGGGCCCGGTCCCAGCCGGGCCCCTGGCAATGTGCGGATTTCACAAAAATGCGCCGGTCCGGACCCAAATTCTTTTACTTGACTTTCCGGCCTCCGCCTGTTATCATTCAACACATCAAACGCGATGACGCAGAGTAGTAAGCAGCGACGCGCTCTCAGAGAAGTGCCGGGTGGTGCGAGGCACAGAGTCGACGGAACTGCCGAACTGGCTGCACGAGCGACTCCGCTGAATTTCAGTAGGCGGGGACGGGCGCTCCCGTTACAGGGCGGGGATATGATGGTATCCCGTTGAGTGTGTCCCCGTTTCGGGGGCGAAGAAGAGTGGTACCGCGGAAGGTTTTCATCCTTTCGTCTCTTCTGCCAAAGGGCAGGAGCGACGAAGGGATTTTTTGTTTCTCCTGCCAGACCATCACCCATCTTTTTTGCAGGAGGAAAGAAACATGAAGACCAAGTACGCGAAGACTCCGTTCCTTGCCGCCTTCTCCGTGGGCGCGGTGCTGTTCTCCGCCCACGCCGGCGGCGGCTTCGCCACCGGCAACCAGGCCAACACCTATTACGTGGGCCTGGGCTGGGCCGGCGTGGCGTCCGCCATCGTGGCCATGCTGCTGCTGACGCTGACCATGCGGGAGGCCATGATCATGTACAACTCCCGGGGCCTCACCGGCCACAAGGAGCTGTTCGAGACGCTGTACCACCCCTTTGACAAGCTGGTCTGGCTCTTTGAGATCTTCTTCTACATCATGGTGCTGATGGCGGTGGCCGCCGCCATCTCCGGCGCCGCCTCCGCCCTGACCACCTACTTCGGCATGAACTACTACATCGGCGTGGTGGCCGTGGGCGCCCTGGTCCTGGTGCTGACCATCTTCGGCGCCGGCATCGTCCGGGCGGCCTCCACCTACATGGGCATCGCCATTCTGGTCACCGCCATCACCATCTACGCCGTGGGCATCTTCAACAGCGAGCGGACCATCATGGACGTGCTGGCTGCGGACTTTGAGACCACCGGCTTCGCCGACGTGCCCACCGCCATCCTCAACGCCTTCACCTACGCCGGCTTCCAGTGCGTGACGCTGCCCACCATGGTGGCCTGCGGCACCACCATGCGGAACAAGCAGGGCTGCGCCAAGGCCATGTGGCTCTCCTTCATCATGAACGCCGTGTCCCTGGTCCTCTCCGTGTTTATGCTCCTGTGCTGGGAGAACGTCTACACCGGCGTGGAGGGCGGCACCACCATCCCCACCCTCACGGTCTGCAACACCATGGGCATCCAGGGCCTCACCGTCATCTACGGCATCTGCCTGCTGCTGTGCCTGATCTCCACCGGCGTCACCACCATCTTCGGCTTCGTGGCCCGGTTTGAGAAGCTCCCGGTATTCCGGGGCATCAAGTCCGCGCCGGTGCGCAGCGCCATCGTCTCGGCCTTCATCATCATCCTCTCCATGTCCATCTCCATGGTGGGACTGAGCAACATCATCAAGTACGGCTACGGCTACTGCGGCTATCTGGGCATCGCCGTGGTGGTGATCCCCTTCCTGACCGTGGGCGTGTACAAGAACCGCAAGTACCTGAAGGCGCATGACGGCGCCTTTGCCGAAGCGCCCCGGGAGGAGGCGGCTCCCGTCCGGAAGGCCAGGCCGGCCGCGCCCCGCGCCGCCGCCGAGGCGGAGTGAGAAACCAGCCGGTCCCGGAGCCCGGAGGGGCCCGGGACCGGCCCCGCGAGGATCATACGGAAACCAGAAAAGGAGTTTTGAAAAGATGGAAAAGTCTCTCTTCCCCGGATATACCATCGGGGCGGACGCCTATGAGGACATTGGGAACGTCTGCCCGGCCTATGGAAAAAAGGTAGCCATCATCGGCGGCGAGAAGGCCCTGGCCGCCGCCAAGGACAAGATCCTCAGGGCCATGGAGGGCACGGGACTGGAGGTCGTCGGCGTCTTCTGGTACGGCGGCGAGGCCTCCATGGAGAACATTGAGATGCTGCGGCCCAAGGCGGCGGAGGCGGACATGCTCTTCGCCGTGGGCGGCGGCAAGGCCATCGACACCTGCAAGGTCCTGGCCCACGACACCCACCGGCCCTTCTTCACCTTCCCCACCATCGCCTCCACCTGCGCGTCCTGCACGTCCCTGGGCATCGTGTACCACCCGGACGGCAGTCTGCGGGAGTACTCCTTCTCCAAGATCCCGCCCAATCACATCTTCATCGACACGGAGATCATCGCCAACGCGCCGGTGCGGTATCTGTGGGCCGGCATGGGGGACACCATGGCCAAGCACTATGAGTGCACCATCTCCTCCCGGAACGACACCCCCGCCCACTCCGACGCCATGGGCATCGCCCTGAGCTCCATGTGCGCGGCCCCCATCGTCCGCTGGGGCAAAAAGGCCATGGAGGACTGCGAGGCCCACCGGGTCACCATGGAGCTGACGGAGATCATCCTGGCCATCATCGTCTCCACGGGCTTTGTGTCCAACTTCGTCCAGGTGGACTACACCACCGGCATGGCCCACGCCATGTACAACGGCTTCACCATCCTGCCCAGCACCGAGGAAAACCACCATCTCCACGGCGAGGTAGTGTCCTACGGCATCTTGGTGATGCTGACCGTGGACAAGCAGTACGCCGAGCGGGACAAGCTCTTCGCCTTCAACAGGTCCATCGGCCTGCCCACCTGTCTGGCAGATATCCACGCCCGGGAGGAGGACCTGCCCGCCGTGACGGAGAAGGCCCTGAAGGGCATCGACGTGCGGGTGTGGCCCTATCCCGTGGACCAGCAGATGCTCATTGACGGCGTTATGGAGCTGGAGGAATACGGCCGCAGCCGGGCGGAGGGCTGAGCACACACCGCCCAGGCCGTCACACGGGGGCTGACTGACAGAGCAGCTGCGATCTTCCTATATTCAGATGTATTGAAAACGGCAAAGCGCCCCGGAGTTTTGACACTCCGGGGCGCTTTCCTGCAGGGATCAATCCCACAGCAGCAGCGGGTCGCCCGGCTGCCAGCTGTCGTACTGGCCGTTGAGGTTGTCCGGGTGCTCCCGGTACATACCGCCCTTGTTCAGCCAGCTGCCCAGAAGGTACTAGAAGCCCTGGCCATGGTCGTCGGCGATGCGGACGGCCGCCACCAGGGCCTCCCCGGGCTCGATCCGAACCGGCGTCTCCGGCCCGGCGGGGGAGAACATCTGCACGTAGCCCTGCTGTTCCCACAGGTTTACGGCGGCGGTGAGGGGCGCGGACCAGACGGGCTCCGCTTCGCCGTTCAGGAAGAGGGCCAGCTCCGCGCCTGTCAGCTCCAGCGGGACGCCGGTGTCGCTGCCGATTTTCAGGTCCAGCTGCTGGAAGGTGAGCTGCCCGCTGTCCCAGTCCGCGTTCTAGTACCCCTCCACGTCCAGCCGGTAGTCCGCCGGACTTTCATAGAGGGTCTCCAGCGTCTGGGTCCGGATGGTGCCGCTTTCGTCAGAAAAGGCCACGGAGATGAGGACCTCCGCACCGCCCGCACCGGCCTCTGTTCCGCCCACGGCCTCTCCCATGGGCACAGCCCAGTTTCCCGCCGTAAAGACACCGCCGTTGTTTTGGGCCTCCGCGGAGGAGGTCTCGCCGGTGTCGGTCCGGGCGGTGAAGGTGACCACGGTGCCCGCCGTATACGCCTTGGGCGTCACACTGGCAGTGAGATACCACACCGCTTTCTCCAGATCATAGTCCTGAATCTGGATGGTATAGTCGCTGATAAGGCTGTTCTGCTCCTCCAGCAGGCCGGAGAGCTGGCCGGTGAGGGACCCGATCTGGCTGCTGACGCTGCTCTGGACGTAGTTTACCTGATCCTGAACCTGATCCAGCCGGCGCCCCAGAGAGGAGAAGATGCCATTCAGAACCAGGACGATCAGAAGCCCGGCGGCACAGGCCCCGGCCCCCGCGGCGAGCTTTTTCCGCCGGCTCCACCGGGGCCGCCGGGCCGCCTCCAGATACTTCCGGACGATGGCCTCCACCGCCGCCAGCTCCCGGTCCGTCAGTTCTCTGTCCGGGGCAGCGTCACCTGACTCTTCGCCGGGGGTCTCCGTGGCCTCTTCCTCGGCTGGTTCCTCCGCCGCCGGCTCCACCCCCAGCAGGGCGCCGATGGTGACGCCGAAGATCCGGCTCATGGCGATGAGGTTCTCCAGCTCCGGTACAGCGGCGTCCGCCTCCCACTTGCTCACCGCCTGACGGCTGACGCCCAGCCGCTCCCCCAGGGACTCCTGGGAGAGTCCGGCGGCCTTCCGTGCCTCCTGGATGCGGCGGCCCAACGTCTGCTGCTCCTGCATGGCATCATCTCCTTTGCTGCCTCTACCATACCAGAGATGGGGGAAATGCGCAACCACCGGCGGGTTTCCCTCCTGTCAACCGGCGGTTGCGGGGGCTTTCCCCAGTATGCCGCGCTCCGCCGCCCCAGGCAAGGGAAACCGCCTGCCGGAGGCCAACCGGCTTGACACCCGCCCCTCCGCCGCATACAATAGAACAGAAATGAACTTCGCAAAGGAGTGGGACTGATATGGAACGTTCCGCAGGCATTCTGCTGCCGGTGTTCTCCCTGCCGGGGGCGTACGGCATCGGCACCCTGGGCCGGGAGGCCCGGGCATTCATCGACTTTCTCCACACCGCCGGGCAGCGGTGGTGGCAGGTACTGCCGGTGGGGCCCACCGGGGCGGGGGACTCCCCCTACACCAGCGTGTCCACCTTCGCGGGGAACCCGCTGTTCATCGACCCGGAGGATCTGGCGGACCGGGGGCTGCTGACAAAAGAGGATCTGGCGGCGGCCAAGCTGCCCTGGGCGGCGGCGGTGGACTACGGCGCCGTGTATGCGCGGCGGGAGACGCTGCTGCGGCGGGCCTTCTCCCGCCTGAGCGGGGCGGAGGCACAGAAGGTGCGGAACTTCGCCGTCCAGCGGCCCTGGCTGCGGGAGTACGCGCTGTACCGGGCCCTCAAGGCCCGCTTTCACGAGGCTGCCTGGACCGACTGGCCGGACAGGGCCCTGCGGGACCACGAGGCGGCGGCCGTGGAGGCCGCCCGGCGGGAGCTGGCGGAGGAGATCGCCTATCACGAGGCGGTGCAGTTCTGGTTCTTCTCCCAGTGGGAGGCCATGAAGCAGTACGCCAACGGCCTGGGTGTGAAGATCATCGGAGATCTGCCCATCTATGTCTCCCTGGACAGCGCCGACGTCTGGAGCGAGCGGAAGGAGTTCCTGCTGGACGGAGACGGTCTGCCGGCCCGGGTGGCCGGCGTGCCGCCGGACTACTTCTCGGAGGAGGGGCAGCTGTGGGGCAACCCCCTCTATGACTGGGCGGCGATGAAGGCTGACGGCTTCGGCTGGTGGATCCGAAGAGTGGAGGGCGCCTCCCACCTGTATGACGCCATCCGCATCGACCACTTCCGGGCCTTTGAGAGCTACTGGTCCGTCCCCGCCGGGGCGGAGAGCGCCAAAGAGGGCCGGTGGGAGAAGGGGCCCGGCATGGATCTGCTGGGGGTCCTCACCGGCTGGTTCCCCAACATCACCTATATCGCCGAGGACCTGGGGCTCCTGACGCCGGAGGTCCACCAGCTCCGGGAGCGGGCGGGCCTGCCGGGCATGAAGGTGCTGGAGTTCGCCTTCTCAGGGCCCGACAACGCCTATCTGCCCCACCACTACACCAGCCCGGTGTGCATCTGCTACGCCGGCACCCACGACAACGACACCGCCCTGGGCTGGTACGACCACGCGGGCGCGGCGGAGCGGGACTACGCGGAGCGGTACCTGGCCGTCTCCGGCCGGGAGAACGTGGGCCGGGCGCTCCTGCGGTGCGGCATGGCCAGCACGGCGGCGCTGTTCGTGGCCCAGATGCAGGACTACCTGGGCCTTGGCAGCGAGGGGCGGATCAACGTCCCCGGCGTGGCAGAGGGCAACTGGCGCTGGCGGATGGCCCCCGGCGCGGCTGCGGACGAACTGGCCGCAGAGATCCGCGCACTGACCGGGACCTACAGCCGGTGCTGACCCTTGACGGCGGCGCCGTTCCATGGTATCATGGCCCTGTCCCCGGGAAGCTGTTCTGACCGGGAGACCCCAAAACCAGAACCTGCCGCTCTGACCGGCCCGGGCGCGCCCCGGCCGCAAGACGGGGACCGGGCCGGGCATCTCCCCGGCTGATCTGTGCTGACCACGGATCCCCTCTGCCAAGGCGGCGGAGGGGATCGTTTTTTCGGAGGGAGGAACCATCGATGGAGACCCGCGTGGCATTGCTGGCCGTCATCGTCCGGGACACGGACGCGGTGCCGGCCCTGAACCAGCTGCTGCACCAGTACGCCCACTGCATCATCGGCCGGATGGGCGTGCCCTATCCCGCCCGGGGCGTGAACATCATCAGCGTGGCCCTGGACGCCCCCGCCGATGTCATCTCCGCCCTGTCGGGGAAGATCGGCCGGCTGGAGGGGGTCACCGCCAAGACCGTCTATGCGCCGGAGGACGCACTGGAACAAGGAAAGTGAGGAAGAACTGATGAAACAGTGGATGAAGAAGGGCCTTGCCCTGTGCCTGGCTCTGGCTATGTGCCTGTCCCTGGCCGCCTGCGGCGGGACAGAGGAGGAGACCACGGACGAGACGCCCGCGGAGGAAACGCCGGCTGAGGAGCCGGTCAATGTCCGGGTGGCCGCCCTGAAGGGGCCCACCGCCATGGGCATGGTGAAGCTGATGAGCGACAGTGAATCCGCCGAGGCAGACACCGCCGGCAACACGTACGAATTCACCCTGGCCGCCTCCGCCGATGAGGTGTCCCCCAAGCTGATGCAGGGGGAGCTGGACATCGCCTGTGTACCGGCCAACCTGGCCTCCGTGCTCTACAACCGCACCGAGGGCGGCATCGTCACCCTGGCGGTGAACACCCTGGGCGTGCTGTATATCGTGGAGAACGGCAACGCCGTGCAGTCCATGGCGGATCTGGCCGGCAAGACCATCGCGGCCTCCGGCAAGACCTCCACGCCGGAGTACGCCCTGCGCTATCTCTTGAGCGAGAACGGCATCGACCCGGACACCGGCCTCACCATCGACTGGAAGAGCGAACACTCCGAGTGCGTGGCGGCCCTGGCCTCCGGCACGGCCACTGTGGCCATGCTGCCCCAGCCCTTCGTCACGGTGGCCCAGACCCAGCTGCCGGATCTGCGGATCGCCCTGGACCTGACGGAGGAGTGGGACGCCCTGGACAACGGCTCCGCCATGCTCACCGGCGTGGTGGTGGCCCGGGCGGACTTCGTGGCCGAGCACCCGGCGGCGGTGGAGCAGTTCCTGACCAGCTACGCCGAGAGCGTGGACTGGGTCAACGATAACACCGCCGACGCGGCGGCGCTCATCGGCGGCTATGACATCGTGGACGCCGCCGTGGCGGAGAAGGCCCTGCCCTACTGCAACATCGTCTGCATCACCGGCACGGAGATGATGGACATGCTCTCCGGCTACCTCAGTGTGCTGTGGGAGCAGAGCCCGGAGTCCGTGGGCGGCGCCATGCCCAACGATGATTTCTACTACGGCGCCTGAGAGCGCCGTGAAATGACCCGCGCCCCGGCCTGACACCGGGGCGCGGTCCATCCCTGGAGAGAGGAGGCGGAGGAGATGAAGCGCAAAAATCGCCCCGTGCGGCTGTGGGCGGCGGCGTTCTGGCTGCTGGTGTGGCAGGGGGCCAGCATGGCCCTGGCCGGCACCACCGGCGGCCGGATGCTGCTGCTGGCGTCTCCGGTCCAGGCCCTGGGGCGGCTGCTGGCCCTGGCGGGGACGGGGGCGTTCTGGCAGTCCGTGGCCTTCTCCTCCGCCCGGATCCTGGGGGGCTTTTTCCTGGCCTGCGCCCTGGCGGCGGTGCTCTCGGCGCTGGCCTGCCGCCTCCGGTGGGTGCGGGAGCTGCTCTCGCCCCTGGTGGCGGTGGTGAAGGCGGTGCCGGTGGTGTCCTTTATCATCCTGGCGCTGATCTTCCTCTCGTCGGAGAACCTGTCCCTCCTGATCTCCGGCCTGATGGTGTTCCCGCCGGTGTACCTGAACCTGCTGGAGGGGATCGAACACGCGGACCGTCAGCTGCTGGAGATGGCACGGGTGTTCCGGGTGCCCCTGGGGCGGCAGCTGCGGGGCATCTACCTGCCGGCGGTGCTGCCCTATTTCCGCTCCGCCGTGTCCCTGGGGCTGGGCCTTTGCTGGAAGTCCGGCGCCGCGGCGGAGGTCATCGGCCTGCCCGCCGGGTCCGTGGGCGAGGCGCTGTACACCGCCAAGGTGTACTTCCAGACCGGGGACCTGTTCGCCTGGACGGCGGTGATCGTGGCGGTGTCGGTGCTGTCGGAGAAGCTGCTGCTCCGGCTGCTGGACGCGGCGGTGAGAAAGGCGGGTGGCTGACATGGAGATTGTGGTGAGGCACCTGTGCAAGTCCTTCGGGGACAAGGCGGTGCTGCGGGACGTGACCTTCACCGCCGGGCGGGGGATCACGGCGGTCATGGCGCCCTCGGGGACCGGCAAGACCACCCTGCTGCGGATCCTGCTGGGGCTGGAAAGGGCGGACAGCGGCACGGTGGAGGGCCTTGCGGGAAAGCAGCTCTCAGCCGTGTTCCAGGAGGACCGCCTGCTGGAGCACCTCAGCGCGGAGGGGAACCTCCGGTTCGTGCTGGGGCGGGCCTATGACCCGGACGCCGCCCGGGCGCTGCTGGCCCGCCTGGACCTGCCGGACACGGGAGACCAGATCGTGCGGGAGTTCTCCGGCGGCATGAGGCGGCGGCTGGCCCTGGCCCGGGCGCTGCTGGCCCCCTTCGACGCCCTGCTCCTGGACGAGCCCTTCACCGGGCTGGACCGGGAGAACCGGGACCGGGCCCTGGCCGCGGTCCGGGAGACCGCCGGGGACCGCTCCGTCCTGCTGGTGACCCACGATCCCGACGACGCGGCGGGCTGCCGCGTCGTGAGGCTCTGAGAGAAGATAAGAGATAAAAGATACGGAGTGGAGAGAGGCGTTCCGTTTTGCGGCGGGACCGGTCTCTCCACTCCTCACTCTGCCGGGGTATCTTTTGTCCATGATCTTTTCACTTTTATTTCAGGCGCCTCTGTTTCCCTCTGGCATTCCGCGGCAGGGCGTGCTATAATAAAACATCCTGTGCCCGGTCCCGGCCGGGCGACTTACCAAAGGAGCTTTCGACCATGATCAAGATCACCACCGACTCCACCTGCGACCTGCCCCGGACGCTGCTGGAGCAGCACGACATCTCCGTCCTGCCCCTGGGCGTTGTGAAGGCGGGGCGGCTGTACCGGGACGGGGTGGACATCACCACCGCCGACATCGCCGCCCATGTGGACGCCGGCGGCGAGATCTGCTCCACCAACGCCGTCAACGCCGCGGACTACGAGGCGCTGTTCCGCAGTCTGCGGGAAAAATACGACGCGGTCATCCACCTGAACATCGGCTCCGGCTTTTCCGCCTGCCATCAGAACGCCCGCCTGGCGGCGGAGGAGGTGGACGGGGTGTATGTGGCGGACTCCGCCAACCTGACCGTGGGCCACGGGATGCTGGTCCTTGCCGCTGCGGAGGCCGCCGAGGCCGGGAAGTCCGTCACTGAGATCCTCGCCCTGCTGGAGGAGCTGACGGGCCGCATCGAGACCAGCTTCGTTCTGGACCGGCTGGACTACATGAAAAAGGGAGGCCGCTGCTCCGCCGTCACCGCCCTGGGGGCCAACCTCCTGAAGCTCCACCCCTGCGTGGAGGTCATCGACGGCAGGATGGCCGTCGTTAAGAAGTACCGGGGCTCCATCGAGAAGGTCGTGGCGGACTACGTCCGGGAGCGGCTCTCCGGCCGCACGGATATCGATACCCGCCGGGCTTTTTTGATTGACACCTGCGCTGACGACCGTCTGGCGTCCATCGCCCGGGACATCCTGCGGGAGGACGGTCGGTTCGGCGAGGTGCTGGAGGCCAAGGCCGGCTGCACCATCTTCTGCCACGCCGGCCCCGACGCCCTGGGGATCATCCTCCAAAAGAAGGCATAGCGAGCTGCACAGAGGCCGGCCCTCCCGGGCCGGCCCCGTTTTTTCACAAAAGCCCGGTGCCGCCGCTTGTGAAATCCGGGAAACTGTGGTATGCTTTTCCGTGAACATTCACAGCGGGGCGGACAGACCGCCGGAAGGAGCGAACCCATATGAGCGATTTGAAGGAGGTCCTGGAGGAGAACAGCTACCTGCGGCAGAAGCAGCTGATCTTCGCCGACTGCGACCGGTACCAGCGGGCCAGGGTCAGCACCCTGCTGAGCATCGCCGCCGCCGTAGCCGGCGCGGACTACGATGCCCGGGGCCTCACCTACGATAAACTCTACGAGATGCGGGAGGTGTTCCTCCTCTCCCGGGTGGCACTGCGGATCCACCGGGACCCCAGGGCCCTCCAGACGGTGGACGTCACCACCTGGGAGGACGGGGTGAAGGGCGCTCACATGCAGCGGGTGTATGAGATCGCCGACAGCGAGGGCGTGATGGTCTCCATCCGCAGCGACTGGATCCTGGTGGACCCGGTGACCCGGCGGATCATGCGGCCCGGCACCTTCACCGCCAAGAAGCTGGGTACCTGCCCCAAGGCCATTGACGCCCCGGAGCCCCAGAAGATCCTGCTGCCCCGGGAGGGACTGGAGGAGCTGGGCACCCGGAAGGTGGTCTGGTCCGATCTGGACGGCAACGGCCACGTCTACAGCGGCAACTACGGGGACTTCGTGTGGGACTATCTCCCCGCCGACCTCCAGGAGAAGCTGCCGCGGGAGTTCTTCATCAACTACAGCAAGGAGGCCACCCTGGGCCAGGAGCTGCGGCTGGTGGGCTTCCGGCGGGACAACGAATACCTGGTGGAGGGCGTGGGCCCGGAGGGGGTCTGCTTCTCCGCCCGGTGCGTATTCTGAGATGGCGCTGACAAGGCGGGCGTTTGTGATCGGATCTGCTCCGGCGATCTGCTGGGGGGAGCCCTGCCGGCGGGGCTTTCTCTATCTCCATGGGCAGGGCGGGAGCAAGGAGGAAGCCGCAGCCTTTGCCGCCGCCGCGGCGGACGCCGGATGGCAGACCGTGAGCGTGGATCTGCCCGGCCACGGAGCGCGGACCGCCGAGGCGGCGGATCTGGTCCCCTGGCGCGTCGTGCCGGAGCTGCGGGCGCTGCTGGCGGAGCTTCCGGGCAGCTGGGAGCAGGTGGGGCTGTTCGGCTCCAGCCTGGGGGCCTGGTTCGGACTGCTGGCATATCAGGACGCATCTCTGTCGGGGGCGCTGCTGCTCTCCCCGGTGGTGGACATGGAGGGGCTGATCCAAAAGATGATGGGCTGGGCCGGCGTCAGCGAGGCGCAGCTGGCCCGGGAGGGGAGCATCCCTACGGACTTCGGCCAGACCCTCTCCTGGGAGTATCTGGAGTACGTCCGGGCCCATCCGATCCTGCACTGGCCGGCGCCAACGGAGATCCTGTACGGCGGACGGGACCATCTGACGGACCGGGAGGCCATCGAGGCCTTCGCCCGCCGCTTTGCCTGCCGGCTGACGGTGGAGCCGGAGGGGGAGCACTGGTTCCACACCCCGGACCAGCTGGCGGCGGACCGCTGGCAGCGGGCTGCTCTGGCGGAACTGGGATAAGAACAGAACGAAGCGCCGCCCCGGCACAAACCGGGGCGGCGCTGCTGTTTGCATGGGCGGGAATATCAGAACCCGTAGAGCATGGAGCGGTCGATGTCCGCCAGGGAGTGGGCACCGCACATGGCCATGGTGTCGGCCAGCTCGGCCTTCAGCTTGTCCACATAGACCTTCACGCCCTGGTTGCCGGCGCCGTACACCATGGTGACGAAGGGCCGGCCGATCAGCACCGCATCCGCGCCCAGGGCCAGGGCCTTGAACACGTCCATGCCGGTGCGGATGCCGCCGTCCACCAGAATGGTCATCTTGCCGCCCACCGCGTCGGCGATGGCGGGCAGCACCTCGGCGGTGGCGGGGCACTGGTCCAGCACCCGGCCGCCGTGGTTGGACACCACGATGCCGGCGGCGCCGGCCTCCAGGGCCTTTTTCGCCCCGGCCACGGTCATGATGCCCTTGGCGATGAAGGGCTTGCCCGCCATGGCCACGATCTGCCGCAGCTCTTCCACGGTCTTGCTGCCGGCGGGGGGCGTCATGTTCTTCAGGAAGGGCAGGCCCGCCGCATCGATGTCCATGGCAACGGCAAAGGGATCGGCGGAGCGCACCAGGTCCATCTTCTCGCGGATGGTGTCCATATTCCAGGGCTTCACGGTGGGCACACCGCAGCCGCCGTTCTTGGCGATGGCCGCCACAGCGCCCTCCATGACGGAGGGGTCCGTGCCGTCGCCGGTGAAGGCGGCGATGCCCGCCTCGGCACAGGCGGCCACCAGGATGTCATTGTAGGCCTGGTCGCCGTACTTGTCCCCGTAGTGGAGCGTCAGGGCGCCCACCGGGGCGGCAAAGACGGGGATATCCACCGTTCGGCCGAAGAGGGTGAAGGAGGTGTCCACCGGCTTGTTCTCGCAGATGGTGTCCATGTTGACGCACAGCTCCTGCCACTTCTGGTAGTTGCGGATAAAGCCGGTGCCGATGCCCTTGGCGCCGGGACCGGGGACGGCATTTTTGCAGGTCAGGCCGTTGCACACCGGGCAGGCCTTGCAGTAGGGGCCCATAGAGCCCCGGGCTTGTTCCAGAACTTCCTGATAAGTCATATGTATTCCCCTCCGAAAAATTTCCCGGGCCCGCGGCCAGGGAGGATCTCAACAGGGACATTGTACCCCAGAAAGAGGAAAAAGGCAACTGCTGGGGAAAAATTGTCCGCCGCCGGTCCGGCGTATGGTATAATAGATGCGGAACGGATGCGATACCTGGGATCTCAACGTCCTTTTTCCCGCCCTCGTCAGGGCAGCCGAAAAAGCGACACAGGCTGCCATTCCAGCTGTGCCGGTATGGTATCATGGGCGCGGAGGGGAGCGCGGAAAAAATCCTCGGCGGCCGCGCAACCTTTTCCCACCGTTTTCGTCTATATGGATAAAGAGGCCCGGAGAGGGCCGCTTGGAAGCGAATGAGAGGACAGGATGAAAAGGAGGGTTTGGCATGAGACGAGGATACGCATGGATCCTGGCGCTGCTGCTGGTGCTGACGCTGCTCACCGGCTGCGGCGGCAGCGGGGGAGACAACGCTGCCAGTGAAGCCACCGCCGGGGAGACGATGGAGTCCACCGCCTCGGACGCCGCCGGCGGCAGCTGGGGCGCCTGGCCGGAGGAGTCCCCGGCGGCCCCGGCGGAGGAGGGGGCGACCGGCGGGGAGGACCGGCTGGCCGACGCCAAGATGATCTACACCGGCCATATGGAGGTGGAGACCACCGCCTTCGAGGACGCCGTCTCCGGTCTGGAGCGGCTGGTGGAGGAGATGGGCGGCTACTTCGAGCGGGCGGCGGTCCACGACTACGGCGGCTACCGCTCCGCGGACTACACCGCCCGGGTGCCGGCGGAGCGGTTCCAGGACCTGCTGGCCCAGGTGGGAGAGCTGTGCCACGTCACCTACCAGGAGCAGGACAGCGATAACGTCAGCGAGGCCTACTACGACACGGAGAGCCGCCTGGTCACCCAGCAGACCAAGCTGGAGCGGCTCCAGACGCTCCTTGCCCAGGCGGAGACCATGGAGGACATCATCACCATCGAGTCCGCCATCTCCGAGACGGAGCTGGCCATCGAGCAGCTCACCGGGACCCTGCGCCATTACGACGCCCTGGTGGACTTCGCCACCGTCACCATCTCCCTCCAGGAGGTCTACCAGCTGTCCAATGTGGAGGAGCCGGCCACCACCTTCGGGGAGCGGATCGCCGCCGCCTTCGCCTCCGGCTGGCACGGCTTTGTCAGCGCCCTGGAGAGCTTCGCGGTGGCCCTGGCCTACGGCTGGGTGTGGGTGCTGCTGCTGGCGGTGATCGCCGCGGCGGTGCTCCGCCTGCTGTGGCGGAGCCGTCACCCGAAGGGAAAGCCCCAGGACCCGCCCAGGCCGCCGGAAAAGCCCGGTGACAAGGACCTGTGACCCACAGGGGTCCTGCCGGACGGCCCTGCTCTCCGGCGCCCGCGCCCCGCGTCCAACTTGGACGCGGGGCTTTTTCTGCTCTGGCACTTTTCACGGGAACTGCCGAAAAAATAAAAACAGAGGGGAATCGTGACGAAATATATCACAGGATGTATTCGACTTTCGGAGCATAACCCGCCCTGCCGATGCCCATACTACGCCGAGAAGGGAGGCGGCCTATGGACGAGATCGGGAATGACTATCAGGCGAATACGGCGGAGTTTGACGAGGTGCTGGGGGCCGGCCGCAGCTGTGACATGGTGTGCCGGGACCTGGTCATCGCCGGGAAGCGGGCCCGGTTGTGGGTGATCGACGGCTTCGGCGGAGACACCATCCTGGAGCGGATGGGGGCCTTCTGGCTCTCCCTGCCGGCGGATGCCCTGGAGGGCATGGCGGACATGCAGGACTTCGCGGACCGATGCGTCACCTTCATGGAGGTGGATATTTCCCGTGACCGGGCGGACATCGTCACCTCCGTCCTCATGGGCAAGAGCCTCCTGCTGATCGAGGGCCTGACCGGCGCGGCCCTCATCGACGCCAAGAGCTACCCCAGCCGGGGGGTGGACGAGCCGCCGGACGGCAAGGTCCTCCGAGGCTCCCATGACGGGTTCGTGGAGGCGGTGGTGCCCAACATGGCCCTGCTGCGCCGGCGCATCCGGGATCCCCATCTCACCATGGAGGGCATGAAAGTGGGCACCCGGTCCCACAACGACGTGGTCCTCTGCTACCTGGATGACCGGGTGGACCAGGACCTGCTGGCGCAGCTGCGGCAAAAGCTCCGGGACATCGACGCCCGGTCTCTCACCATGGCTCAGGAGAGCGTGGCAGAGGCCATTCGCCCCAGGCAGTGGTACAACCCCTTCCCCAAGGTCCGCTACACGGAGCGGCCGGACACCGCGGCCGCCTGCGTCATGGAGGGGAACATCATCCTGATGGTGGACAACTCCGCGGCGGTGATGATCCTGCCCACCACGTTTTTCGACTTCACCCAGGAGGCCAACGATTTCTATTTCCCGCCCCTGGTGGGCACCTATCTGCGGGTGCTGCGGGTGACGGTGTTCCTGATCTCCCTGCTCATCACGCCGGCCTGGTACCTGATGGTCAGTTCCCCGGACCTGCTGCCCGGGTGGCTGGACTTCCTCTCCTCCCCGGAGCCGGCGGCGCTGACGCTGCTCTCCCAGCTGCTGGTGGTGGAGTTCCTCATCGATGTGCTGAAGCTGGCGTCCTTAAACACGCCGGATACCCTGTCCAACTCCTTCTCCATGCTGGGGGCGCTGATCCTGGGCGACTTCGCCGTCCAGGCAGGCTGGCTGGGGCCGGAGGTGCTGGTGTATATGGCCTTCGTGTCCGTGGCCGGGTTCGCCCAGCCCAGCTACGAGCTGGGATACGCCTTCAAGCTGCTGCGGGTGGCGCTGCTGCTGCTGACCGCGGCCTTCAGCGTCTGGGGGTTCGTGGCGGGCTTCATAGGCATCCTGGTGCTGCTGGCCACCACGAAGCCCCTGGTGGGGAAGGGCTATCTCTACCCCCTGATCCCCTTTGACGCCAAGGCCATGCGCCGGCTCCTCTTGCGGGAGCCCATCAGCGCCGACAACACGTGACTCCGCGGAAAAGCGGCGGCCCCGTCCACTTCGGACGGGGCCGCCTGCTTATTCCTCGATGGAGATGGCGCTGACCGGGCAGCCGTCCCGGGCCTCCTGCGCCAGCTCCAGCATCCCCTCGGGGATGCCGCTGCCGTGGGCCACGCCGTCGTCTCCCATGTGGAAGACGTCCGGACAGGTGCCCTCGCACAGGCCGCAGCCGATGCAGTTCTCATTGACCGTTGCGTTCATATCAGGTACTCCTTTTTACTCCAGAATATTTCCATCCCGGCCCAGCGTCACCACCTGCCAGGGGATGAACTTGCCGCTGTTTCGCAGGGCGGTCTCCGCCGCCCGCTGGATGCCGCCGCAGCAGGGCACATCCATGCGGACCACCGTCAGCTCCCGGATATCGTTCCGGCGGAGGATCTCCGTCAGCTTCTCCGCGTAGTCCCCCTCGTCCAGCTTGGGGCAGCCGATCAGAGTGATCCTGCCCCGCATGAACCTCCGGTGGAAGTCCGAGCGCGCGTACGCGGTGCAGTCGGCGGCGATCAGCAGCTTCGCCCCGTCGAAGTACGGCGCCTCCACCGGCACCAGCTTGATCTGCACCGGCCACTGGGCCAGGTGGGAGAGGGCACCGTCCTCCGCCGCCGGGGCGCCGGAGGCGGCAGCGGGCCGGATGGCCTGTGCCATGCTGCCGGGGCAGCCGCCGGCCTTCGGCGCCTGCCGGGGGGCGGAGCCCTTCAGGGCCGCCGCCTTCCTGGCCAGCACGGCTACCTCGTCATAGGCGGCCGCCTCCCGCTCCACAAAGGTGATGGCCCCGGTGGGGCAGGTGGGCAGGCAGTCCCCCAGGCCGTCGCAGTAGTCGTCCCGCAGAAGGACCGCCTTGCCGTCCGCCATGCCGATGGCCCCCTCGTGGCAGGCCGCGGCGCAGGCGCCGCAGCCGTTGCACTTCTCCCGGTCGATCTGAATGATCCGTCTTACCATAGCAGTATATCTCCTTTCGGCGCTTTTCAATCCGCACCTTGCTTTCTGTGCCATAGTATCGTACAATAGGACCGAAATGTATGTTGTTTTTCCAACGAAACGGAGGGGATCGAATGGAATTTCCCGCCACGCTGACGTGTTCGCCCCTGTTCCGGGATATCCCGCAGGAGGAGATGGCCAGTTTGCTGTCCTCCATGGATGCCCGGCGCCGCCGGTTTGCCCGCGGGGAGACAGTGCTCCGCCGGGGGGAGCCGGGAGACCGGATGGGCCTGGTGCTCTCCGGCACGGTCCACATCGTGAAGGAGGACTTCTGGGGCGACCGGACCATCGTGGGGCTGGCCCGGTCCGGCGAGGTGTTCGGGGAGGCCTACGCCTGTCTGGGGGGTGAGCCCCTGGAGGTGACGGTGCTGGCGGACGCGGACACGGAGGTGCTGTTTCTGGACCCGTCCCGGGCCCTCTCCGGCGACAGGCCCGGCGGCCACCGGTTCACCCGGAACCTGCTGGCGCTGCTGGCGGGCCGGGATCTGGCCCTCACCCGGAAAATGGGCCACATGGCCCGCCGCACCACCCGGGACAAGCTGCTCAGCTACCTGTCTGCCCAGGCTCTGCAGGCGGGACGGCCGGAGTTCGACATCCCCCTGGACCGGCAGCAGCTGGCGGACTATCTGGCGGTGGACCGCAGCGCCATGTCTGCCGCCCTGGGGAAGCTGCGGGATGAGGGCGTGCTCACCTTCCGGAAAAACCACTTCCGCCTGCTGCGGCAGGTGGAGGACGCCGATTGACCAGATGAGAGGAGGATGTCTGTGCTGACGCGGGTGCCGGACTACTTTGAGAGATTTTCCTGCCTTGCCGGGGCGTGTCCCCACAGCTGCTGCATCGGGTGGGAGGTGGTCATCGACCCTGCCACCGCCGCACGCTACCGCGCTCTGCCAGGCGCTCTGGGAGAGCAGCTCCGCGCCGCCCTTCGGACCGATGAGGACGGGGACGACTGCTTCCCCCTCCGGGGCGGGCGGTGCCCCTTTCTGGACGGAGAGGACCTGTGCGAGATCCACCGGACGCTGGGAGAGGATGCCACCAGCGCCACCTGCCGCACCCACCCCCGGTTCACCGAGGAGTACGGCCCCTTCCGGGAGATCAGTCTGGCGGCCTCCTGCCCGGCGGCCGCGGCGCTGCTGCTGGGAGAACGGGCGCCTCTGACCTTCCGGGAGACGGAGACGCCGGGGGAGCCGGAGCCGGGGGATCCCTGGCTGGAGCCCCTGCTGGCGGTGCGGGAGCGGATGTTCGGTCTGCTCTCGGACCGGACGCGGCCCCTCCGGCGCCGGCTGGGGGACTGGCTGGCCCTGGCCCTGGAGGCCCAGGAGCTGCTGGACGGCGACCGGGCGGAGGACCTGCCGGCCCTGGCGAAGGCGTGGGTCCCGGCGGAGGCGGACGGCCCGGGGGATGGCCCCGGCCTGTTCCCGGAGGTCCTGGACCTGCTGGGGGAGCTGGAGGTCCTGGAGCCGGATTGGCGGGATCTGCTGGCGGCGGGGAAGACCGCTCCGCCGGCGCCGCAGGATGCGGCCCTGCTGGAGCGCACGGCAGCCTATTTCCTGTTCCGGTACGGGCTGAAGGCGGTGAACGACGGAGACCTGCTCTCCCGGATCGGTTTTTGCGTGCTGGCGGTGTTGACGGCGGAGCGCCTGGCACCCGTCTGCGGACTGCCGGAGGCCGTGGGCCGGTTCAGCCGGGAGATCGAGCACGACGCGGCAAACCTGACCACCCTGCAGGACCGGTTTTGGGAGGATGGCCGGCTGGCGCTGGGGCGCTTTCGGTCGGAGCTGGACCGGTGACGGAGCGGATTTGTGCGGTCTGCCCGGCTTTTCCGCCCACTTTTAGTGAAAACGTAAAAAGTGCATAAAGGGAATTGACAAACGCGGGAAAGTATTGTACATTATAGACACAGGAAAGGAGTGAGTCCAATGGGCTAGCAAGCTCAGAAGATTCCATCAAATCCCTGCACCGTTCGGAACCCCCTCGAGGAATTCCTCAAAACAAGCGAAACTCCGGAAGAACCCAAAGACGAAACACACCTCACGATGATGAGACACACGAGAATCGAGTTTTGGTAGGAACCAGAGCAGACGTCTGCGTGTAACGATGTTTTATGGATTGGCAAACCCCTGAGTTCCCAATGACCCCAGCACCCGAACGGTAAATCCAAGAAAGCACGAGGTAGACAAATTGAATAGTCCAATCGAGAAGTGAGCCCCCCGTTCGTCAATGGAGCGAGCGGGGGGTTGTGCTTTGCCCAGATAGGTGTTAGGAGATAGAAGATAGGAGTAAAGAGTGGAGATCAGTAGGAGTTGCTGTGTTCCGCTGGAGGCGGAACGTTTGATCGCTCCGGCTTTGCCGGACACCTCCACTCCTATCTCCACTCTTCACTCTTTATTATAGGCTTCCCGGCAGACAAAAAAATCCCAGGCCAAACTGGCCTGGGATTTTTTGATCGGTCTTACTTGTGGTCCACAGAGGACATGTGGCGGATCAGCTCCACCATCTTGTTGGAGTAGCCGCACTCGTTGTCGTACCAGGAGACCACCTTCACGAAGGTGTCGGTCAGGGACAGGCCGGCCTTCTCATCAAAGATGGAGGTACGGGCGTCGCCCAGGAAGTCGGAGGAGACAACGTCCTCGTTGGTGTAGCCCAGGATGCCCTTCAGCTCGCCCTCGGAGGCCTCCTTCATGGCCTTGCAGATATCGTCATAGGAGGCGGGCTTGGCCAGCTTGGCGGTCAGATCCACCACGGACACATCCAGAGTGGGGACGCGCATGGAGATGCCGGTCAGCTTGCCGTTGAGCTCGGGGATGACCTTGCCCACGGCCTTGGCGGCGCCGGTGGAGGAGGGGATGATGTTGCCGGTGGCAGCGCGGCCGCCGCGCCAGTCCTTCAGGGAGGCGCCGTCCAGCAGCTTCTGGGTGGGAGTGACGGAGTGGACGGTGGTCATCAGGCCTTCCACGATGCCGAACTTGTCGTTCAGGACCTTGGCGATGGGGGCCAGGCAGTTGGTGGTGCAGGAGGCGTTGGACACGAAGGTCATGTCGGAGGTGTACTTCATGTGGTTGACGCCCATGACGAACATGGGGGTGTCATCCTTGGAGGGGGCGCCCATGACGACGTGCTTGGCGCCGGCGTCGATGTGGCCCTGGCACAGCTCCTTGCTCAGGTGCTTGCCGGTGCACTCGCAGATATACTCCGCGCCGACAGAGGCCCAGGGAATGTCCTTGACCTCCAGAGCGGTGAACACCTGGATGGCCTTGCCGTCGATGACCAGCTCGTGGTCGGTGCAGCTGACCTCGCCGGGGAACTTGCCGTGGACGGAATCGTACCGCATCATATAGGCCATATACTCGGGGTTCATGAAGGGATCGTTCACCGCCACGACCTCCACGTCGTCGTGGGTCAGGGCGGCACGGAGGACCAGGCGGCCGATGCGCCCGAAACCATTGATACCGATCTTGGTTTTCATAGAAAAAAGACTCCTTTCAATGTTCGCGCGCGCCAGCGGCACGCCGTTGCTGAACAAAACGTTTGCGCAAACGTTTTTCTCCTGAGAACACCAGTATATTATCACAGAGCGGGGGATTTTGCAACTGTCAAATCAGATAACATTTTCCCGGCTGGCCTGTGGATAATCCCGAGGGAAAATGGCATATTTCACAATTTTTCCGGGAAACAGGGAGAAAAGGGACTTGACGGCGGGAAAAAGCTGTCCTATACTGAAATAGCTAATTGTTTGCGTAAATTGATGATCCTTTGCGCAAGGAGGGCTGGCTTATGAAGGTGACCATCAGCGATGTGGCCAAGCTGGCGGGGGTGTCCACCGCCACAGTGTCCCACACCATCAACAATACCCGCTACGTCTCCAGCGAGACGAAGGAGAAGGTGTACCGGGCCATCGCGGAGCTGGGCTACACGCCGGATGCCTCCGCCCGGAGCTTCCGCACAGGAAAGAAGAAGATCATCGGCTTTATTGTGCCCGATATCGCCAATAAATTCTTTGCCACCATGATCGAGTCCGTGGAAAAATATCTCTCCGCCAACGGCTACCAGCTGATCATCGCCAACACCCGGGAGAATATGGAGCGGGAGGAGACCAATGTGCGCCTGCTGACCGCCGGCATGGTGGACGGGCTGCTGGTGGCCAGCACCATGGAGGACTTCCAGCGCTTTGATGCCCTGATCCCCACCGGCTTTCCGGTGGTGCTGGTGGACCGGATCTTCGACACCAAGAAGTTCTCCTCCGTCTGCGTGTCCAACTTCCAGCCCATCTACCGCAGCGTATGCCGCCTTGCGGCAAAGGGTGACCGGCGGATCGGCATTATCGGCGGCCTGCCCCGGCTCTCCAGCACCAAGGAGCGGATCAGCGCCTACCGTCAGGCCATGGCGGACTGCGCGCTTCCGGAGGAGGAGGGGCTGATCCAGTACGGCGACTCCATGGAGAAAAGCGCCCAGGGCTGCCTGGACCGGCTGCTGGAGCGCGGGTGCGACGCCATCATCGTCTGCCAGGGCCTCATGGCCTCGGAGACCATCATCTACCTCCATCAAAAGGGCATTCAGCTTTCCCGGGACATCGACCTGGTGAGCTTTGTGGACTATGACTCTGAGGTCTATACCCTCTATGCCGACCAGATGGACTCCATCATCCAGCCGGTGGAGGAGCTGGGGCAGGCAGCCGGGGAACAGATCCTCAAGCGCGTGGAGGACCCGGAGGCGCCCATCTTCGAGAAGGTGCTCACCTCCGCCTACAAGCCCTACAGCCAGCCGGGCTCCTGGTCCCACTCCGACCGGTGAGAGACAAAGAGAGAACGCGCCCCCGACCTTGCGGCCGGGGGCGCGTTTTGTCATCCGATCACTGGAAGCGCAGATGGAACCGGGCGCCGGGGTCGCCGGCGAACACGATCGTCCCGCCCTCCGGCAGGGTGACGGAGGTGTCGTCCCACACCACGGAGGAGGCGGCCAGATGGCCGTCCGCGCTGTAGACCCAGAAGCCGGCGTCCTCCGGCACCTGGACGGTCATGGTCTTTCCGGCGGCGCCGCCCACCTGGTACCAGCGGGCGTAGCCGTCGTCCTGGATGGTGGAGTAGGCCCAGCCGGAGCCGGTGAAGAGGTCCGGGGCCCCGGCGGCGTCCATGTAGAGGCTGCCCTTGGCGTCGATCCAGAGGACGCCGTCCCGGTCCTCCAGCTGGTAGTCCACGCCGTCCCGGCTGCCCACGCCGGGCACCTGGATCTCAGAGCGGGCGGTGGTCTCGTCCACGATGCGGGAGGCGCCGATGTAGCCGGGGATCACCTCCGGTGTCTCCGCAGTGGAGGCGGAGTCCGCCAGGGCCAGGAAGGTCTGGGAGTTATAGGGCTCGTTCATGGGCAGGATGCCCGTGGTGGCGACGTTTTCCCAGGCAGCGGCCACCTCGGGGGAGAGGGGATTCTCCGGCAGCTGCACGGCCGCGTAGCTGGCGACGGGCAGGGCCCCCAGGCCCGGCAGGGGAGAGACGGCCTGCTGGTACAGGTAGGTCTGGCCGTTGTCCTCCTTCACGAAGGAGATGTAGGAGCCGTATTCGTCCCGGAAGGAGCCGTCGCCGCAATAGGTGAAGGTCTGGGCGGGAAGGCTGGGGTAGTTCATGGTGGACAGGGTCATGGTGCCGTCGGCGGCGATGTCCACCTTGTACTGGACGGAGGTGGTGCCGTAGTACCCGGCGTTGGCCAGCTGCTCCGCCGGCATGGCGGCGGGCTCCGCGGCGGGCAGGGTCTTCACGGTCTGGTCCACGGTGACGCCCTCCGCCTCCAGGGCGGCGATGAGGATCTGGTTGGCGGCCAGCTGGTCATAGGTGGACACGCCGCCGGAGCTGACCACCGCCGCGGCCATGTTATAGTCCGGCAGGACCACCAGCCCCGCGTGGTAGTACAGGGTGTCGCCGCCCTTTACCAGGGCCTGGATATCGCTCTGGCAGAAGGGATACCACTCCACGTTGTCCCAGCCCAGGCCGTAGGCAAGGGAGTCGGGCTCCCCGCTGTCGGGCCAGATGCCCCGGCTGTACTCCGGATAGGCCATGGCGTCCAGGCTGGACTGGCGCAGGATGCCGGCCTCCGTCAAAGCGCCGCCGAAGGCCGCCAGGTCGGAGGCGGTGGCGTAGATGCCGCCGGCGCCGATGGCGTTCAGGGTGTCCGCAGGCAGCTCCCGGGGGTCCGTGCCCCGGTAGATGGGGGCCAGCCGGTGGCCCTCCAGGTCCTCGCCGGGGGCGAAGGTGTCCTCCAGACCGGCGGGGGTCAGGAGATAGCGGTCCACATAGTCCATGAACCCCATGCCGCTGACGGCCTCCACCACCAGCTCCGCCAGGGTGAAGCCGTCGTTGCAGTAGACGCTGAAGGCGCCGGGGTCCGCCGCCAGGGTTTGGGTGGAGATCTTCTCCAGCAGCGTGTCGTGGGCCTTGGTGCTGGCCTCGCCGAAGAGCATGGCGTCGGAGAGGCCGGTGCCCTTGATGCCGGAGGAGTGGTTCAGCAGCATCCGGACCGTGATGTCCCGATACCGCTCGTCCGCCATGGTGAAGTCCTTGAGATACCGGGTCACCGGCGCGTCCAGGGCGACCCTGCCCTGCTCCGCCAGCTTCAGCACGGCGGCGGTGGTGTAGATCTTGCTGACGGAGCCGATGCCGTAGAGCTCGTCCCCGGTCATCAGCAGGTTCTCCGTCCGGGAGAAGGTGCCGGCCTGGCCGGAGAGGACGATCTCCCCGTCCTGCCACAGGGCGTACTGGAGGCTCTGGGCCCCGCCGTACTCCAGGGCGTAAGCGGCGGCGGTGTCCGCCAGAGTCTGAAGGTCCGGGGCCTCGGCGATCTCCGCGGTCCCGCCGGGAGCGGCGGTGTCCGCCGCCAGGGCGGGGACCGACAGGCTCAGGGCCAGGAGGAGGGCCAGCACCAGGGCGCTCCAGCGCGTGGTCAGTGTCTTCATAAGCAGTTCCTTTCCCGCCCCGAAGGGCGCTCGTGCTTTGTGGACGCAGGGGATACCTTCCACCAGGGGAAAGCCAAGGGAAGCGCCACGATCTCCCTTGAAAATTTTCCAACAGACAGTCCCGGGGGCGGGGGACCCGCCCCCGGCGTCTGCCGGAAACACAAAAGGCGGCGTTGCGTGTAAACACCCAACACCGCCTGATCTTCCGATCCCAGCGCGACACAACTCCCGGACCTTGACCTTCGCACTTGAAAAAAGCGCGCAACGCCAGTATAATGGGAACTACGGTGCAGCATACTTGCTGTTGTGTTGAGTGGCTACCACACTCTCACAGGGACAGGGCGGGTGGCAGCCCGCTCTGTCCTGCCGCGATTCATGTTTCCTGTCCCAAGTGTAACTGATACGGCCAGGAAAATCAAGCCCCTTTCCCAGGCAGAAAACGAGGACGGCGCATGCCGTCCTCTCCTGTTTTACAGACTGCGATCACCCGGCACCAGCAGCCCCAGCAGGGGCTCGAAGTCCACGCCCTCCCGCATGGGCAGGTCCTGGGCGGCGGTCCGCTCCCC
>CALWOF010000021.1 GCA_944382995.1 uncultured Oscillospiraceae bacterium
CCTCCACGATCCGCTGGACCATCACGTGGCGGACCACGTCGGCGTTGGTCAGCTCGCAGATGCCGATGCCCTCCACGTTTTTCAGCACCCGCATGGCCTCCTTCAATCCGGAGGGCTTGCCGTCCGGCAGGTCGATCTGGGTCACGTCGCCGGTGATGACGATCTTGGACCCGAAGCCAAGGCGCGTCAGGAACATCTTCATCTGCTCCCGGGAGGTGTTCTGGGCCTCGTCCAGGATGATGAAGGAATCGTCCAGGGTCCGGCCCCGCATATAGGCCAGGGGGGCCACCTCGATGTTGCCCCGCTCCAGGTACTTCTGGTAGGTCTCCGCCCCCAGCATGTCGAAAAGGGCGTCGTACAGGGGCCGCAGGTAGGGGTCCACCTTGCTCTGCAGGTCGCCGGGCAGGAAGCCCAGCCGCTCGCCGGCCTCCACCGCCGGGCGGGTGAGGATGATCCGGTTCACCTGCTTGTCCCGGAAGGCCTGGACGGCGGCGGCCACGGCCAGATACGTCTTGCCGGTGCCCGCCGGGCCCACGCCGATGGTGACGGTATTGGTGAGGACGGATTTGATATATTCCTTCTGGCCGATGGTCTTGGGCTTGATGGGCCGACCCTTGGCGCTGATGCACAGCACATCCCCCGCCAGCTCCGTGATCTGGGCCTCTTTGCCGCTGCGGACCAGGCCGATGATATAGCGGACGTTCTGTTCTCCGATGGGCTCTCCCCGGGAGGAGAGGGTCAGCAGGGCCTGGATGGCCTTCGTGGCCAGCAGAGTCTCCTCCGGCTCCCCCTCCACCCGGATCTCCCCGTCCCGGTTCACCACGGTCACGTGGAATTCCTGTTCCAGCAGGCGGATGTTGCTGTCAAAGGATCCGAAGATGTTCACGGCCTGTTCCAGCCGCTCGATGCTGATTCGCTGTTCCAACGTATCACTCCCAATGTCTCTCAGGCGTCAGACGCCTGTTTCTTCCGTATGCTCCTGCCCAGTGTAGATGGGCACGGACGCGCCGATCTGCTCCACGCACTCCGCCGTCAGGGTCACCACCAGGGTGTCTCCCTCCCGGCGGGAGGTGCACAGAGTAGAGCTGACGGTGCCGTAAGGGTCCACCAGGGTGTGGAGATAATCGGTGAGGATGGCCTCTCCCTGCGCCTCCGCCCGGGCGGCGGGGACCTCGGCGGGGACCGTCTCGCAGATCCGGTACGTCTCCGTCACGGTGGTGACCGGCAGGGGGATGCCCAGCAGGGACCACTGGGTCCTTTCGGTTATTTTATCATAATTCCCCTCCGGAATGCTACTGTCTGCAAAGAATTTTACACGGTGTCCCCCCAGCACCAGAGCGTGCAGCCGCCGCTCCTCCCCGGTGTAGCGCTTCTGCAGTTGGGTCAGGGGCATCCGGGCGGTGAGGGAGTACCAGGTCCGGGCCCTCACCTCTCCCATGCCCGCCAGCAGCCGCGCCCCCACGGTCTCCGTGTCCTCCACGCCGGAGATCAACAGCTCCCCGGCCTCTACGGAGGTGCCCGGCAGCACACACTTCACCCCGTCCAGAGCCCGGACCTCCAGCACCAGCCCGTCCCGGCGGGCCACCACGTTGGCGGGGGCCCGCTCGTTCACCGGCTCCGGCACCTCCTCCCGCTCCCGCACCTCCACGGTGGCCCGGCAGCCGGACACCCGCACCGTGATCCACACCAGCTCCGGGATGTCCAGCAGCACGTGGTTGCGGATGTCCTCCGTGTCCAGGGCGATGCCGAAGGTCCCCAGCCCCACGCCGTTTTTCTCCAGTGCCCGGAGGATCTCCTCCTCCGTCACGCGCTGGTTGCCCTCCACCGTGAAATCCCAGATGAAGAAGGACCCCAGGAAGAGCAGCGTCCCGCACAGCGCCAGTCCCGCCGCCAGGGCATGTCTGCGGCGGAACCGCCCCAGAAAGAAGGGCGCCCCCTCCCTCCTCACCGCGGTGAGCGTGCAGTCCAGCTTTTTCGCCGCCCGCCGCAAAGCGGCAAAGTCCCGCCGGCTCAGGCGGCAGGTGAAGGCGGTCTCCGACTCCCAGGTCAGGTCCCAGAAGGCCAGGTCCCGGGCGCCGCACAGGTTCAGCACCCGCTCCGGGAAGGCGGCCTCCACCCGGACGCACACCTGCCCCCGGAGCCGGTTCACGATCTGATTGAGCATCCCCTCACCTCACCCACTCCACGGCGGCGATGGACCCGCCGATCCGCAGCTCCTCCGCCGTCATGGCCAGCAGGGAGAGCCCCTCTCCCCGGACCCGCAACACGCCGCCGGTGGTATTCACGTCGATCTGCTCCCCGCTGTAGGACAGGAGCCCCGTATGGTGCTCCACATACAGCTGGCGGCTCCCCACCATCTCCAGGTGGGGGAGGCCCGCCACCAGGTCGGCGGGCAGGTCAAAGAGCTCCGCCACCGTGTCCAGAACGCCGCCGGTCCGGTCTCTTCGGTTTCGTCCCATACGTTCACCCCTTCCCACGACTGTATGCGCCGCCGGCGCCGGACTTGCCTGTCCCGGCCGCAGACGGCCGGGGCGTTTCCGCCTACCCGCATATCCCGCCCCGCCGGGGCATAGGGTGTGGAGAGGTGATAGGCGATGCATCTGAGGCGTCTCACGGCCTGCGGGGGCCTGCTGGTCCTGCTGGTGTGGCTCCTGGCGGACAGCGCCGGCGTGCGAAGCTCGGCGGAGGAGGCGCTGTCTCTGTGCGCCCGGTCCGTGGTCCCGGCCCTGTTCCCGCTCCTGGTGGTGTCCTCGGCACTGCTGACCCTGGGATTCGGGGAGCTGGCCGCCCCCTGGCTGGCGGGGCTGATGGAGCCGCTCTTCCGGGTCCCCGGCGCCGGCAGCGCCGCGCTGCTGCTGGGGCTGGCGGGCGGTTACCCGGTGGGGGCAAAGACCGCGGCGGACCTGTACCGCCAGGGGCTCCTCACCCGGCAGGAGGCGGAGCGGCTGCTGTCCTTCTGCAACAGCTCCAACCCGGGGTTCCTCATCAGCGTGCTGGGGGTCGGGGTGTTCGGCAGCGTCCGGACCGGGGTGTGGCTGTGGCTGATCCACGTGCTCTCCGCCCTCCTGACGGGGCTGGTGTTCCGGGGGCACGGGGGGACCGCCCCCCGGCGGCAGCCGGAAAGGCGCCCCGCCTTCCGGGCCGTCGGTCTGGCGCCGGCCCTTGTGGAGGCCGTCCGGTCCTCCCTGGCGGGGATGCTCTCCGTCTGTGCGTTCGTGATCGTTTTCTATGTGCTGGCCCGGCCTCTGGCCGCCGTTGGCGGGCTGCCGGGCGCGGTCCTGGTGGGCTTTACGGAGCTCTTCTCTCTAACGCCCCTGCTGGCGCCGGACCGGGCCGGCTTCCTCCTGGCGGCGGGGGCGTCGGGCTGGGGCGGCTTCTCCGTCCTGTGCCAGACTCTGGCGGTACTGGAGGGCAGCGGCCTGTCCCCCCGGAACTGCCTTCTGGGCAAGGCCGTCCAGGCGGGCTTCTCCCTGGCTCTGGCGGCGGTCCTGGCCGGATACGCCCTTCCGTGACGAAGGGCCCCGGAACTTCTTGGAAGTTCCGGGGCCCTTTTCTCCGCCGGGGTCACCCCCGGGCCTGTTCCATGGCCTTGACGGCTTTGACGATGCGGCTGGTGCCCAGGCGGGAGGCTCCCAGCCGTATGAAGTCCTCGGCGTCCTTCAGGTCGGCGATGCCGCCGGCGGCCTTGATCTTCACGTTGGGGCCCACATGGGCGGCGAAGAGGGCCACGTCCTCCCGGGTGGCGCCGCCGGTGCCGAAGCCGGTGGAGGTCTTGATGTAGTCCGCGCCGGAAGCGGTGACGATCTCGCACATCCTGACCTTCTCCTGGTCGGTGAGGAAGCAGCACTCGATGATGACCTTCAGCAGCTTCCCCCCGCAGGCGGCCTTGACGGCCCGAATCTCGGCGAGCAGGTCGTCCCACCTCCGGTCCTTCACCCAGCCCAGGTTGATGACCATATCCACCTCGCTGGCGCCGTTGTCCACGGCGTCCGTGGCCATGAAGCACTTGGCGGCGGTGGTGTCATACCCGTTGGGAAAGCCGATGACGGTGCAGACGGGCAGCCTGCCCTCCACATACTCCGCCGCCTGTTTCACATAGCTCGCCGGGATGCACACGCTGGCGCAGCCGTACTTCATGCCGTCGTCGCAGATGGCCCTGATCTCCTCCCAGGTGGCCGTCTGGGCCAGCAGGGTGTGGTCGCAGCGGTGCAGGATCTCCTTGACATCCATGGGGATCTCTCCTTTCTCTCCCGGCCAGTATAGCAGAACTTCCCCGGCCTGTCCAGCGGGAGGGCCTTGCCAAGCCGGCCGCCCGGTGCTAAAATGAGGGCAATTTCAAGTATGGAGGCCATTCCCATGAAAAGAAGACTCGCTGCGATCCTCTGCGCCCTCCTGCTGGCGGTGAGCGCCCTGCCCGCCGCCTCCGCCCTGGAGGGGGAGGATCTCAGAGCCGCCGACACCCTCGCCACTCTGGGGCTCATCGACGGTACATATGATCTGACCGCCCCCGCCACCCGCGCCCAGGCCGCCGCGCTGCTGGTGCGCCTGGCCGGCGGGGAGGCGGCGGCCGCCGCGGACACCTGGATCTCCGGCTTCCGGGACGTGCCCGCCGCCATCACCGACGAGGTGGACTACGCCGCCCACCAAGGCTGGGTCACCGGCGTCACCACGGTGGAGTTCCGGCCCGGTGAGCCCCTCACCGCCAACGCCTGGGCCGCCTTCCTGCTGCGGATGCTGGGCTGGTCCGACAGGGACGGGGACTTCGCGGTGTCCGACGCCGCCGCCTTTGCCCAGCGGGTGGGCCTGTTCTCCGCCGCCTATTCCGGCGTCCTCACCCAGGGCGACCTGTTCGAGACCGCGGCGGACGCCCTCTCCTTCTCCTTCCGGGACGGCAGCGGCACCGTGGCCCGGCGGCTGGTGGACCGGGGGGCCGTCTCCCGAGCGGCCGCCAACGCCCTGGGGCTGCTGACTCCCGTCCTCACCGCCCGGCAGGCGGCAGACCGCTGCTCCGCCGCCGTGATCCGGCTGGACACCTATGAGACCGAGAAGTACTGGGAGGAGGGCGAGGTCACCGCTGAGGCCAGCGCCTTCTTCATCACGGCGGACGGTCTGGCGGTCACCAACTGCCACTCCATCGAGAACAGCGTCCGGGCCACCGCCACTCTCTCCACTGGGGACGTCTACCCCGTGGAGTCCGTGGTGTACTACGATGCCGGCATCGACATCGCCGTGATCCGCATCTCCAAAACCGCCCTCAAGGGCCATGACACCACGGAGTTCGCCTGCCTGGACATCGCCCCCTCCGGCACCGGGGACCTGCGGACCGGCGACACGGTCTACGCCATCGGCAATCCCCTAGGTCTGGGGCTGGCGGTGAGCGCCGGCGTCATCAGCGCCCTGGAGCGGCAGGTGGACCGCTACGAGCTGCCCTGCGTCATGAGCACCGCCGACATCTCCGAGGGCAGCAGCGGCGGCGCACTGCTGAACGTCTACGGCCAGGCGGTGGCCGTCACCACCGGCGCCTATGTCTACGGCAACAGCATGTACCTGGCCGTGCCCATCGACCCGGTGCTCTCCGCCGACCTGACCGGCGAGGGCCAGTCCCTCTCCGCCGTGTCGGAGGCCCTCCGCGCCGAGGCATGACGGTGTCCTTCGCCTGAAAACAGAAAGAGACGTCCCGGAAACCGGGACGTCTCTTTTCTCTGTCCGCCGCAGTCAGTGGGAGAGGATGAACCGCTCCAGCTCCTCAGGCGTGGAGACCACCGCCGCGGCGCCGGCCTCCGCCAGCTCGCCGGGGGCGGCGTAGCCGAAGAATTCCACGCCCGCGCAGTCGATGCCGCAGGCCTTCGCCCCCAGCACGTCGAACTTCCGGTCTCCCACCATCAGGATCTCCGGCCTCTGCGCCTCTGTCAGGCCCAGCCGGCGCATGGTCTCCCGGATCACATCGGCCTTCTCCCAGTCGCCGGTGGGCGGGCTGCCAACCACCGCGTCCAGCGCGGGGGTGAAGCCGAATTTGTCACAGATGGGCACGCACATCTTCTCCGGCTTGGAGGAGGCCAGGGCCAGCACATAGCCCCGTTCCTTCAGCCGGGCGCACAGCGCCGCCATGCCCGGGGCCGCGGCATTTTCAAATTTGCCGATGGGCTCATACCGCTCCCGGAACAGCGCGATGCCCCGCTCCGCCCGCTCCCGGGTGAAGCCGCAGAACTCCATGAAGGAGTCCTGGAGGGGCGGACCGATGAATTTGATGAGCGTGGTCTCCGGCGGCACCGGCTCCCCCAGCTTGTCAAAGGCGTACCGCAGGGAGTTCAGGATGCCCTCCTTGGAATCGGTCAGGGTCCCGTCCAGGTCAAAGAAAATGTAGTGATACATCTGCGATCCCCCCTTTTCTCAACGGGGCAATCATATCACGTTTCGCCTCTCTTCGCAAGAGGGGGCGCCAGGTTCCGCCCGCCGGAAAATGCAGAACGCTGTACAGTCGGCATATCATATGGCCGTCGCTCGTTTTTTTCTGCTTTAAGCGGTCAAAACCGCTTGATATAGGTGTAATTCACGGGAGTTGCACATGTGAAAGTCAAAAAAGTCTGATATGGAGAAAAGTTGCACACCAACTTGCACACCCCGGCGGCGCAAGCGCAAAAAGAGAGGGAGAGGCCACTGCCTCTCCCTCCCGGAAAGCCCTGTTTTACAAGGTTTTTCTTAGCCGAAGTACCGCTTCAGCAGGCCCTCGAAGGCCTTGCCGTGCCGGGCCTCGTCCCGGGCCATCTCATGCACGGTGTCGTGGATGGCGTCCAGGTTGTACTGCTTGGCCAGCTTGGCCAGCTCGAACTTGCCGGCGGTGGCGCCGTTCTCGGCCTCCACCCGCATCTCCAGGTTCTTCTTGGTGGAGGTGGTCACCACATCGCCCAGCAGCTCGGCGAACTTGGCGGCGTGCTCGGCCTCCTCATAGGCGGCCTTCTCCCAGTACAGGCCGATCTCGGGATAGCCCTCGCGGTGGGCCACACGGGCCATGGCCAGGTACATGCCCACCTCGGTGCACTCGCCGCTGAAGTTGGCGTTCAGGCCGTCGATGATCTCCTTCTGCACCTCGGCGGGAACGCCCTCGCCAAAGGACTTGCCGACGCCGACCACATGCTCGGCGGCCCAGCTCATCTCGCCCTTCTGCTCGGTGAACTTGGAGCCGGGAACACCGCACTGGGGGCACTTCTCGGGGGGATTCTCACCCTCATAGACATAACCGCACACGGAACAAACCCACTTTTTCATGACTGATGTCCTCCTTATTTTATACTTATCTCCATTTGAAGCCTTTTTCCATGTCCCCTCGGGACGATTTGAGTATAACAGGATATTCTAATGTTTTGAAGTTGCTTATGCAACATTTCAAAAACTTTTCCCGGATTTTACGAGGACGCCTCCATCTCCCGCTCAAAGACCAGGTCTACAATGCTGATCCCGCCCTGGCCGGTGAACGCCGTGGGGAAGAACCCCACGTACCGCCAGCCCTCGGCGGCGTATTTGTCGATGAGTTCCCGATGCTCCCGGGAGCCGGAGAAGAAGCCGCCTCCCGTGTCCAAGGGGACGTATTTATACTGGTACATCGCGTGCTCCTTTCTGCGCCGGACGGCGCGTTTTTGCTGTCTGCGCGGCGGGCTGTTGTCCCTGCGGAGGGACGGGCGCCGGTTTAGAGAGCCACCGCGCCCCGTGGGGACAGGGCGCGGCGGTGTGTCATTTCGGCAAAATGCTTGCGCGCCGGACTCCCGGCGGGGGACTCGGACTGCCCGGTGCCGTCTTACTTCTCCTCCTCCGCCAGGGCCTTGGCCTCGGCGATGGCCTTGCCCCACGGGGCGCTCCGCGTCCCGCGGGGGCCCCGCATTTGACTCAAATCGTCCGAAGCGAATTCAGCCGATTTCAAGATTTTGCCTCCGGCAAAATACTTGCGCGCCGGACTCCCGGCGGGGGACCCGGACTGCCCGGTGCCGTCTTACTTCTCCTCCTCCGCCAGGGCCTTGGCCTCGGCGATGGCCTTCTCCTGGGCCGCCGGCGGGCAGTCCTCATAGCGGACGAAGTGGAAGGTGAAGCTGCCGCGGCTCTGGGTCATGGACCGCAGGTCGATGGCGTAGCTGCCCATCTCGGCCATGGGCACCTCGGCGGAGATCACCTGGCTGCCGTCGCCGGTGGGGTCCATGCCCATGACGCGGCCCCGGCGCTTGTTCAGGTCGCCGATGACGTCGCCCATGTAGCTGTCGGGCACGGTGACCTTCAGCTCGCCCACAGGCTCCAGCAGGACCGGGTTGGCCTCCGGCAGGGCGGCCTTGTAGGCCAGCTGGGCAGCGGTCTTGAAGGCGATCTCAGAGGAGTCCACCGGATGGTAGGAGCCATCGTACAGCACGGCCTTCAGGTTCACCACCGGGTAGCCGGCCAGGGGACCGTGGGCGCAGGCCTCCCGCAGGCCCTTTTCCACAGCGGGGAAGAAGTTCTTGGGCACGGAGCCGCCGAAGACCTCCTCGGCGAAGATCATGTCGTCCTGCTCGGTCTGGGGCTCGAAGCGGATCCACACGTCGCCGAACTGGCCGGAGCCGCCGGTCTGCTTCTTGTGGCGGCCCTGCTTGGAGACGGTCTTGCGGATCTTCTCCCGGTAGGGCACCCGGACGGGCTTCAGCTCCGCCTCCACGTTGAAGCGGCTCTTGAGCTTGCTGACCAGCACGTCCACCTGCATGTCGCCGGAGCCGTTGAGCACCATCTGGTGGGTCTCGGCGTTGTTGGTGACGGAGAAGGTGGGGTCCTCCTCGTTCATGCGGGCGAGGCCCTGGGCGATCTTGTCCTCCTGGCCCCGGGTCTTGGGCACGATGGCCACGGAGTAGCAGGGCTCGGCGAAGGGCAGCTCCTTCAGCGCCACCACCTTGCGGGAGTCGCACAGAGTGTCGCCGGTCCGGACCTTGTCCATCTTGCCGATGGCGCCGATGTCGCCGCAGGTGAGCTCCTTGACCTCAGTGGCCTTCTTGCCCCGCATGGTGTACAGGCGGCCCAGCTTTTCAGCGGCGCCGGTGCGGGCGTTGACCATGGGCATATCCGGCGTCAGGGTGCCGGAGAGCACCTTCACAAAGCTGTACTTGCCATACTGGTCGGAGACGGTCTTGAACACGAAGGCCGTGGGCACGCCGCCGGGGGAGACCACGAAGGGCTCGGTCTCGCCGTCGGGAAGGGTGGCCTTGTGGTAGTTGCCCTCCATGGGGTTGGGCAACAGGTCCACGATGTTGTCCAGCAGCATGAGGGAGCCCATGCAGTTGACGGCGGAGCCGCACAGCACGGGGAACAGGCTCAGCTCCCGCACGCCCTGGCGCAGGCCGTGGATCATCTCGGCGTAGGTGAAATCCTCGCCGCCGAAGAACTTGTCCATGAACTCCTCGCTGGTCTCGGCCACGGACTCCTTCAGGGCGTTGTTGAACTCCTCGATGACGGCGTCCTTGCCCTCGGGGATGTCGATCTCCACCCGCTTGAGGTCCTGCATCTCATAGGCCCGCTTGTTGAGCACGTCGATGATGCCGGTGACCTTCTTGCTCTCGTCCCAGATGGGGACCACCACGGGGGCGATCTTGTTGCCGAACCGGGCGCGCAGGGCCTCGAAGGTGGCGTTGTAGTCGGAGTTGTCCTCGTCGGTCTTGGAGATGTAGATGAAGCGGGGCATGTTCCGCTCCTCGCAGTACTTCCACGCCTTCTCCAGGCCCACGGAGAGCCCGTCCTTGGCGGAGCAGACGATGACGGCCGCGTCGGCGGCGCGGAGGGCCTCCACCACCTCGCCGGCGAAGTCAAAGGCGCCCGGGGTGTCCAGCAGGTTGATGCGGCAGCCCTTGTAGTCCAGGGGCGCCACGGCGGCGGAGATGGAGATCTGCCGCTTGGTCTCCTCCGGGTCGTAGTCACAGACGGTATTGCCGTCGGCGCACCGGCCCATGCGGTCGATGGCGCCGGTCATATACAGCAGGCTCTCTGCCAGGGCGGTCTTGCCGTTTCCGCTGTGGCCCAGCAGACAGACGTTGCGGATGTTTTGTACAGAATAGCTCATGTTCGTTCCACTCCTTATGTTGTGCTGTTGCCGCGGCCAGGACACCCTGGCCGGCAGGGGAATGCCTAATGTAGAAATTATACAACCTTTCCCGGGGCAATACAACAGAAATTTTGGCAGTTTCCCCGTTTTGGGCAGGAGGGCGAAAATCCAGCCGGATTTTTGTCAACTCGGCGAATAGTTCTCTCGGCGGAGAGATGCGCGAGGCCGCCGGGAGTTCCGGCGGCCACTGTCCGTCCGGGCGGTCCCGGCGGAGGGGAGGCGGCTGCGCCGCCTCCTACGTTTTTTTGAAATAGAGGACCTTGGCCAGCTCGATATAGAGCCGGTCCCGCTCCCGGATGGCCTCGGCGGCCCGATCCCCGGAGTAGTCGTAGAAGCCCCGGCCGCTCTTGACGCCCAGCTTTCCGGCCTCCACCATCTCATGGAGCCGCCGGCTGCCCGTCTTGCTGTCGTCCAGCTGGGCGTTGAGGTAGCTGTTGATGTGGTCGAAGGTGTCCAGCCCGCCGAAGTCCGCCACGCCGAAGGGCCCCAGAGCCGCGTACCGCAGCCCCATGCCGGCCTTGAGCGCCGTGTCCACATCCTCCACCGTCGCCGCGCCCGTGTCCACGATGTGCAGGGCCTCCCGCAGCAGGGCGAACTGGAGGCGGTTGATGAGAAAGCCGCTGATGTCCGCCACCACCACGGGGCGCTTGCCCAGGCCCTCCACCAGGGCGCGCATCTTGCGCACGTTCTCCGGGTCGGTCCGCTCTCCGGCGATGATCTCGCACAGGGGCAGCAGGTGGGGCGGATTCAGCCAGTGCTGGCCCATGAACCGCTCCGGTCCGCGGCAGGCCTCGGCGATCTCCGAGATCCGCAGGCCGGAGGTGTTGGTGGCCAGCAGCGCCTCCTCCGGCACCAGGGGGGAGATCTCGGCAAAGAACGCCCGTTTGGCGTCCAGCTTCTCCACGATATTCTCCACCACCAGGGCCGCATCTGAGAAGTCGTCCCTCTCCGTGGTCATCCGGATGCGCGCCAGCAGGGCGTCGGACGCCTCCTGGGTCAGCAGCCCTTCCCGGACAAAACTCTCCTGGTTCAGGGCGATCAGCGCCCGGGCCCGGTCCAGGCCGGATGCGCTCCGGTTCCAGAGCACGGTCTCCCACCCCGCCTGGGCGTAGACCTGGGCCAGGGAGGCCCCCATGGTGCCCGCCCCCGCCAGAACGACCTTTTTCTCCCGCACAGCCATTGCTCTTCCTCCTTGTCTCATCTTTTCTCCGGCCCGGTCAGCCGGCGCATGATCTCCAGAGACCGCCCCGCATCCCGGCGGAAGTCCCCGCTGTCCGCCTCCACGCTGAGGGTGCCGTCGTAGCCCATCTGCCGGCACCAGGGCAGATAGATCCCGCAGAAGGGCAGGTCCTTCTCCCGCAGGTGGTATCGGCTGCCGTCCGGGTCAAAGCCGCTGATGTGGAGGTGGCGCACCTCCCCCATCACGGGGGCCAGCTTCTCCGGCGGCTCCCCCTCCATGGCCGCCTGATAAAAGTCCAGCACCAGCCCCAGGTTGTCCAGCCCCAGCTGCCGCACCATGGCCCAGGCCTCCGCCGTGTCCAGCAGATACTCGCACATGGTGTGGTTCAGGGCCTCCAGCAGCACGGTGATGCCGTACTCCGCCGCCACGGAGGCCGTGACGGTCAGAAACTCCCGGCACTGGTCGTCCGCCCGGGCCCGGTCGTAGCCCGCCGGCAGACGCCGGGCCCCGGGGGAGCCGATCCCCAGGCTCCGGATACCAAGCACGGCCCCCTTCTCGCACAGATCCCGGGCGTAGTCGTAGACCCTCTCCCGCCGGTATCCCTCTCCCACGATGGGCAGGTCTGCGCCGCAGTATGCGTTGAAGCCGATACAGGGCCGCCCCTCCCCCTTCAGGCGGCGGGCGGCCTCCGCCGTCTGGGCGGCGGTCATCCGGCGGACGGCCGTCCCCGGCAGCTCGATGTAGTCGTAGCCCAGGGCGCACAGGTCCCCGTAGCGGTCCATGGTGGTACAGACGCCGTATCGCATGGCGTGTCCTCCTCTCCGGTCTGATCCTGTCACCAGCATAGCAGGTCCCGCCGGGTTTTGCAAGGCTCCCGCAGCCGCCCCCGGCGCGGAAAAAGGCCCCCGCGCCTCCGGCTGTCCGGAGGCGCGGGAGCCTTGCCCGTCGGTTCAGTATCGGCCCGCCCAGTCTGTCAGCACGAGCACCGGCAGCGCCCACAGCAGCAAAAACGCCAGCAGCGCCAGGGGCGAGAGCAGGTTGTAGGCCCCCTGGAACACCAGGTAGAAGGCCAGCAGCGTCCCGGCGGCGCTGCCCAGCAGGGACAGCGCCGTGGCCCGCCGGACCGCCCTGCACAGCCGGCGGCTGCCGGCCACCGTCTCCGCATAGGGCAGCAGCCCCTCCCGGAACAGCAGGGCCCGGGGCATCCCCCGGTCCAGCTCCGCCTCGCTGAGGGCCACCCGCTCTGTCAGCGGGGGGTACTCCACCCGCACGCCCTTGTGGAACTTCCGCTTCAGCAGGGCCGGGGTGATGTTGGGGTCCCGGGTGGCCAGGATGGGGGTGATGCGGCTGCGGCGCATCATCCGCAGGGCGTAGTCCACATTCTCCGAGGGCTGGTACTTCACGGCAAACACCGCCGCCAGCTGCCGGTCCATGGCCAGAAACACACCGGTCCGCAGGTTGATGCCGGCGGGCAGCCGCACCTCCATCTTCCGCATGAAGGACGCGGTGCCCATCACCACGGTCTCTCCCCGGATGGTGCCGGACCAGCCGCCCTCCTCGTAAAAGCTGAAGTCGTCCACCTGCTCATAGCGGCCGTTCTCGCCCCGCAGCAGCCCATCGAAGAGCCGCTGGAGGCCGCAGTCCGCCGCCCGGGCCATGGACGCGGCGTAGGACGCCACCTTGGGCATATCCTCGCCGAAGACCTTCACGCCGTTGAGCTGGATGGTCCCCGGAGGGAACAGGTCCCCGTCGGTCACCACCATGGCCCGGCGGCGGCTGATCCTCTCCGCGCCCCGCCAGCCCGCCACGGCGCAGCCGGCCTTGTGGAGCCGCCGGGCCAGGCGGGAAAAGGGCAGTCCCCAGCACAGGGGCAGGGAAAAGGTCGTCCCCGCCCCCAGGATGGCGGACCAGTTCAGCAGGAAGTCCTCCCCCCGCCCCAGCCCCAGGGAGCTGAGGCCTGCAAACACCAGGGAGGCCACCAGCACCACCGGCGTCAGGGCCGTCTGCCATACGGCGGCGCTGTTCTCCTCCAGGGCAGCGGTGTGGAAGCCCCGGACCGCACCCGCCTGTTTGCAGGCGCCCCGGTCCGTCTCTGTCACCAGATAGGGGGGCTCGTCATCGGCGGCGGCCATGCGGAAGGTGTCCCACAGGCCCCGGCTCTCCCGGGCGCCGCCCCACATGGCGAACGCCATGGCAAAGCAGCCCACCGGCGCGTAGCAGGGGACGGGGCTGCGCCCCGGCAGCAGCAGCCGGGCGCCGCAGTCCGCCGCCATGGCCGCCAGAGACACCGCCGCCAGCAGGTCGGCAGTGCAGCGCCGGTGCGCCAGCTGCCGGATGGCTCCGGCGATCACATGCCGGCCCAGGAGGGCCACCGCCGCCAGACACGCCAGCATCACGCCGCACTGGAGGGCCGTGTTCCCGGTCCACCAGGCGATCTCCCAGCCGTAGGCCTCCAGCGCCATGGGGACTGCCGGCAGCAGCGACGCCAGCATCGCCGCCGCCAGGGGGGCGCCGCGCCGCTTCGCCTCCGCCCGATACTCCGCCGCCGCCTCCGCCAGAGGCGGCTCCGGGCCGATGGTCTCGATCTCCGGCAGCTCCTCCGGCTCGGGCTCCGGCGGATCATAGAGCTGCTCCGTCTCCACCAGCCTCTTCCGGGAGAACAGGCCCCGCCGGGGCCGCAGCAGGGGCTCCCGGCGCTCCTCCATCACCGCATCCACGGTGCTGCCAACCACATCCTCCAGGGTGACGGGCCTGGGAGGCCGGGGCAGCTCCTCCTGACGGGCCTCCTCCCGGCGCGGCTCCGCCGGGGCGGGGGGCTCTGTCCGCACCTGGGCGGCAGGGCCTCTCTCCGCCGGGGCAGTCCGCTCCCCCCGCGTCCGGGGAGCGGGTGGGCGCTCCGGCGCCGGTGCGGGCTGCTCCGTCCGCGGAGGGTCCGGGGGGGCCTGCCGGGGGGACTCCTCCCGCAGGACCTCCTGCTCCACGGCCTCCATCAGCCGCTGCTCCCGGCCGGCGCCGTACTCCGCCAGGATCTCCTCCAGGGAGAAGGCCTCCTCCGACGCCGGGACGTCCGTCTCCCCCGGGACGCCGCGGGACATATCCAACTCTCTCTCGTCTCTGGAAGCCATGCCGTCCCTCTCCTCCTCTCTGCGGCGGGCCGCTCTCTCAGCCCAGCCGCTGGCGCACCGCCTCGTACAGCAGGATCGCCGCCGCGGCGGATGCGTTCAGGGAATTCAGCTTCCCCCGCATGGGGATGCTCACCAGAAAATCACAGTTCTCCATGGCCAGGCGGGTCATGCCGTCCCCCTCGCTGCCGATGACGATGGCGGCAGGGCCCTTCAGGTCCGCGTGATACAGGTCCGTGGTGCCGTCCGCCGCCGTGCCGAACACCCACACGCCCTGCTTTTTCAGATCCTTGAGCAGCGCCGGGATGTTGGGCACCCGGGCCACCGGCACATGGGCCACCGCCCCGGCGGAGGTCTTTGCCACCACGGCGGTGAGACCGGCGCTGCGGCGCTTGGGGATGACGACCCCGTGGGCGCCGGCGCACTCGGCGGTGCGGATAACGGCCCCCAGGTTGTGGGGGTCGGAGATCTCGTCGCACACCACGATCAGCGGCGCCTCGCCCTTCTCCTGCGCGGCGGCGAGGATGCTCTCCACGCTGACGTACTCCCGCACCGCCGCCAGGGCGATGACCCCCTGGTGGGCATGAGTGCGGCTCATGGCATCCAGCTTCCGCTTGTCTGCCTCCACCACCACGACGCCGGCAGAGCGGGCCTTGGAGGCGATGTGCCCCAGGGTCTTGTCTGTCTCTCCCTTCTGGAGGTAGATCTTGTCGATGTGCTCCCCCGCCCGCAGGGCCTCGATCACGGCGTTGCGCCCCTCGATGATGCCGTCCGCCTCCGCGGAGGCGGCGTTCTTTCTCTGTTCGTCCATACGGTCCTCCCCAAGCATTGTGCAGCTTTCGCATTCATGAGGTAGTATAGCATAGGGATGGGCGGCTGGAAAGTGGAATTCACAGAAAATTTATAGAAAACCCGTCCCTTGTCCTTGTAGGTTCCAGGGTTGTGTGGTATACTTCTTAATAATTTTGGTCTCATCGCGCCCTCCTGCGGCGGACGGGGCCCCGGGCGGAGCGCGGCCGCGCTCCGCCCGCTATCGACAGGTCGACCCCTGAAAGGAGTTCCATACATGAACCCGAATGACAACAAAAACCGAAAGAACGGCAAGGGCGGCGGCAGCTGGCGGGGCGTTGTGTCCCTGGTGGGCTGGGCCTTGGTGCTGACCATCGTGGTCAGCTACGCCAGCAGCGTCCTGGGCAGCACCGGCCGCCAGGCCTCCTCCGTGAACATCGAGTACAGCCAGTTCGTGGAGATGGTGGAGGACGGCCAGGTGGAGGGCGTGAAGTTCGACGACTCCGAGCCCATCCTCCTGATCACCCCCGCGGAGGGCTTCGCCTACACCGCGGAGAACGGCACGGTCTACACCAGGACAAAGGACGGCTACACCTATGAGGACGCCATGGGCCAGGAGCAGACCGCCCATCTGGAGCTGTTCACCGTCCAGATCCAGTCCAACGACGCCGTGATCGACCTGCTGACGTCCAACGGCGTGGAGATCTTCGACCAGGACTACCAGCCCCCGGTGAATCCGGTGCTGGCCCTGCTGGTGAGCTATGTGCTGCCCTTTGTGCTGATCTTCCTGATGTTCTCCCTGGTCATGCGCTGGATGGCGAAAAAAGGCGGCATGGGGGGCATGGGCGGCATCGGCGGCGTGGGCAAGGCCAACGCCAAGGTGTATATGGAGAAGTCCACCGGCGTCACCTTCCGGGATGTGGCCGGCCAGGACGAGGCCAAGGAGTCCCTCACCGAGATCATCGACTTTCTCCACAACCCCGGCAAGTACACGGAGATCGGCGCAAAGCTCCCCAAGGGCGCGCTGCTGGTGGGCCCTCCGGGCACCGGCAAGACCCTGCTGGCCAAGGCCGTGGCCGGCGAGGCCAACGTGCCCTTCTTCTCCATCTCCGGCTCCGACTTCGTGGAGATGTTCGTGGGCATGGGCGCGGCCCGGGTGCGCGACCTGTTCAAGGAGGCCAGCAAGATGGCCCCCTGCATCGTGTTCATCGACGAGATCGACACCATCGGCAAGTCCCGGGACAACCGCATGGGCGGCAACGACGAGCGGGAGCAGACCCTCAACCAGCTGCTGGCGGAGATGGACGGCTTCGACCCCACCAAGGGCATCATCCTGCTGGCGGCCACCAACCGGCCCGAGGTGCTGGACCAGGCGCTGCTCCGTCCCGGCCGGTTCGACCGGCGCATCACCATCGACCGGCCCAACCTGGCGGGGCGCATCGCCACGCTGGAGGTCCACACCCGCAACATCAAGCTGGCGGAGGACGTGGATCTGAAGAAGGTCGCCCTGGCCACCGCCGGCTGCGTGGGCGCGGACCTTGCCAACCTGGTGAACGAGGCGGCCCTGCGGGCCGTCCGCAAGGGCCGCAGGCTGGTGACCCAGGAGGACCTGCTGGCCGCCTTCGAGCTGGTCATCGCCGGCACGGAGAAAAAGGGCAGCGTCCTGACGGAATTCGAGAAGAAGCTGGTGGCCTACCACGAGGTGGGCCACGCCATGGTGGCCTACAAGCAGAAGAACACCGAGCCGGTGCAGAAGATCACCATCGTCCCCCACACCCAGGGTTCTCTGGGCTACACGCTGCTGATGCCCGAGGAGGACAAGACGGAGCTGCGCACCCGGGACGAGCTGATGGCCAAGATCGCCGTGTCCATGGGCGGCCGGGCCGCCGAGGAGGTGGTGATGAACACCATGACCAACGGCGCCAGCCAGGACATCCAGGACGCCACCAATGTGGCCCGGAACATGGTGGCCATGTTCGGCATGAGCGACGAGTTCGGCATGATGGCCCTGGCCTCCCGCCGCAGCCAGTATCTGGACGGCGGCTACGGCATGGACTGCGCCCAGGACACCGCCGCCCGGATGGACCAGGCGGTGAAGGAGATCCTGGACCAGTGCTACAAGCAGGCCGTGGAGGTCATCCGGGAGAACCGGGAGGACATGGACAAGGTGGTGGCGTACCTTCTGGAGAAGGAGACCATCACCGGCGCGGAGATGGTGGCCATCATCGAGGGCCGGGATCCGGAGCTGGTGGAGAACCCCTACGCCTCCACCCGGCACGTGGAGCAGGGCTTCCGCCCCTCCGCGCCGGAGACCATCGAGGCGCCCGCCAAGAAGGTCCACATGATCTCCCGGAAGATCGAGGCGCCGGAGGAGCTTCCGGCTGACGAGCCCCCGCAGAACGCCGGGGCGGAGCAGGTCCCGCCGGAGGGCGGCGCCGGACCTGCCAGCGAAACGCCGCCGGAGGCGGAGAAGCCCGACACGCCCCCGCAGAACTGACCCTGTTTTCCAAGACGGCGCGCTGCCGGAAGCGGCGCGCCGTTTTCACAGGTCCTGTTCAGGGCCGCGATCAACACACAGGAGGAAATGGACCCATGATCCGAAAAGCCGTCGCCGCGGACCTTCCTCAGGCCGCCGGGATCTACGAGGAGATCCTGGACCGGGAGGAGACGACCGGTCCCGTGTACACCAACTGGCAGCGGGGCAAGTACCCCACCATCGACACCGCCCAGGAAGCTCTGGACGCCGGCACCCTCTATGTGGGGGAGGAGGACGGCCGTCTCTGGGGCGTGGTGAACCTGAACGCCATCCAGCTGCCGGAGTACGATGCCATCCCCTGGTCCCTCCCGGCGGAGCGGGAGGAGGTGGGCGTCATCCACACCCTGTGCATCCGGCCCGCCTGCTCCGGACGGGGATACGCCCGGCAGATGGTGGCCTTCTGCGAGGAGGAGGCCCGCCGTCAGGGCCGCAGGGTCATCCGGCTGGACACCTGGGAGCACAACCTCCCCGCCAACCGCCTCTACCCCTCCCTGGGGTACCGGTACGCCGGACAGGCGGAGTTCTTCTTCATGGGCTTCGTCCGGGAGAACCTGAACTGCTACGAGAAGCCCCTGTGAACCCCTTGGGGCGCAGCGGGTCCACGGTCCTGCTAACTGTGGGTTGACAGATTTCCACCCCCGGGTTGGTGGCCGGAGGCGGCCCCGGTCTGCTACGCTGACAGCGGAAGGAGGCGAGCGCCATGACCATTGGCCAGCGCATCGCGCACAAACGGAAGGAGCTGGGCCTCTCCCAGGAGGGCCTGGGGGACCGGCTGGGGGTCTCCCGCCAGTCCATCTACAAATGGGAGTCGGACACCGCCCTGCCGGAGATCGACAAGCTCATCGCCCTCAGCCGCCTGTTCGGCGTGTCCGTGGGGTGGCTGCTGGGGGTGGAGGAATCCCCGTCCCCGGAGGCGGATCCCTCCGGAGAGCTGACGGAGCAGCAGCTGCATATGGTGGAGGAGCTCGTCCGGCGGTACAGCGGGACCAGGGGCCTCTCCCCACGCCGCAGAAAGGTCCTGAAGCTGGCGGTCGCCGTCGGAGCCGTGTGTCTTGCGGGGGTCCTGTACAGCCTGTTCAGCCAGCTGGGGCGGCTGGAACAGCAGTACACAGACCTGCAGAACAGCATCTACCGGGTGGAGTCCAGTGTGGACGGCCAGATCGGCTCCATCTCCAACCGGGTGGAGGAGATCCTGAAGGCCCAGAACAGCCTGGTCACCGACGCCGGCGTGGAGCTAAAGCTGGTGTCCCTGTCGGACGGGGACCCCGGCGCGGCGGTGTTCTCCGCCTACGCGGTGCCCAAGACGTACCAGGAGGGCATGACGGCGGAGTTCCAAATCGAGAACGGCACCGGCGGCGTCCAGGTCGTGCCGGGCGTCCTGCATCCGGACGGCAGGACCTTCCGGGCGGACTCCCTCTCCTGCGCCCTCACCGACGACATCCGCGTCAGCGTGGTGTTCATCGCCCCGGACGGCACCCGCTCCACCCAGCTGCTGGACCAGTTCGATGGGCTGTACGGCGGCACCCTGCCGTCGGCGCGGGTCAGGGAATACTCCCACGGAAACCTGCTAGGCCTGGAGGCCAATTCCAGCGGGCTGCTGACCCTGCCGGAGCACTGGGTCACCGTATCCGTCTCCTCTTCCCGCACTGCCTCCGAGGGCCAGATCCTCCCGCAGGCCGGGGCGGAGACGGTGCAGGTTGGCCTCTTCAAGAACAAGGCTCTGGTCACCTGGCTGGAGCCTGCGGAAAAGCCGGAGAGCTTCCACGGAGATTTCGAGGGAGAGGACTTCTACCACCTGCCGGAGGGGCAGCAGGTCACCATGACCAGCCCCAGCACGGATCAGCTCTGCTTTGCCGCCGTGTTGACAGACGAATACGGCCGCCAGGTGGTGTATCCCTCCATCCCCTACGTGCTGGAAGGCGGCTCCCTCACCTGGGTCAGCGGCGCGGATCTCAGCGGTGCGTCCCCCGCCGTCTGGCGGTTCGACAGCTGACGGTCTGGAACGTCCTGGAAGAAAATTAAACATTTTATGAACGAATCCCGCCATTTTTGACCAGTCTGTAAATAATCTATGAAGGTTTTCCCCGCCCTGTTGACTTTCCCATCCGGCGGCGGTATAGTGGGGACAACAGGCGGGGACGCCTGTGACACACATCATTTTCCCTCTCCTTTCTCTATATCATATGGGAGCCGGGGCGGTCCAAAAGGACCGCCCCGGCTCCTGTTTTTTCCGCACACAGTCAGTCGTCTGCTTTGAATTTATCGAAAAACAATAAAAAATCATTGACAAACAATAACCGCTATGGTACGATGCGGGAAAAGGAGGGATGGCGATGCTGTTTAGATGCCTCTGGAGGCCGCTGCTGACCGCAGCCCTGCTGGCCGCGCTGTTTCTGGTACCCAGTCTGGTGCTGATGGGCGGAGAGTGGCTGCCGGAGCTGCTGGGCGCAGTGGAGAATTATGTGCCTTCTTGGGTGGGGCTCTTGAAGTTCCTTGTTTTTTCTGCTCTCTGCTGGGTCTGGCTCTGGGAGGGCTCCGCCCTCCAGATCCTGCTGGCGCTGCTGCTGTGGTTCTGCGGCAGCTGGGCGCTGGCGCTGATCCTGCGGCCCCGGCGGGCCAAGACATCCCCACTGTAAGGAGGAGCAACACCATGTCCAAGTCCACGGTAGAGACCATCGCCCGGATCTTGAAAGTCCTGGTGACGGTCACCTTTGTCTGCAATCTCATCGCCCTGCCCCTGGTGCCGGGGCTGGTGCTCATCGGCGGCGAGGGCGGCGTGCCCACGCTGCTGGAGGTAACGGCGGAGAGCGGGGCGCCCGGTCCGCTGATCTTCCTGGCTGTGTGCTGGCAGGCCCTCTGGCGGGTCTGGAGGGAACCCTACAGCGCCATGCTGGCCCTGTTCCTGCTGTTCTCCGGCGTCTGCACCGCCGTGATCCTCTGGCAGGGGCGGCGGGTGCTGGACACCATCCTCCGGGGGGAGCCCTTCTCCCTGGAGAACGCCGTCAGCCTGCGGCGGGCGGCCGTCTCCTCCTTTGTCATCTCTCTGGCGGCCCTGGTCCGGCTGGTGTTCAGCCTGTGCTGGTATCGGTCCCTGGCGCCGCTTCTCACCTACAACGCCCTGTTCGTGCCCATCTTCGCCATGGCGGGCCTCCTGTGCCTCGTCATGTCCGCCCTGTTCCGCCAGGCGGCGGAGATGAAGGCGGAGAACGACCTGACGATCTGAGGTGGCGGATATGATCGTGGTGAATCTGGACGTGATGATGGCAAAGCGGAAGATGACCCTCTCCCAGCTCTCGGAGAAGGTGGACATCACCCTGGCCAACCTGTCCATCCTGAAGAACAACAAGGCCAAGGCGGTGCGCTTCTCCACCCTGGAGGCCATCTGCGCCGCCCTGGACTGCCAGCCCGGCGACATCCTGGAATACGTGCCGGACGGAGATGCCGCCCCGTAAGGGCGTAAATGCGACAGGACCTGTCCCTGCTGAGCGGACAGTCAAAAAGGAGAATCGCATATGGAAGAATCGAAAAACGCCCTCCCGCAGGAGGGCTTGGAGAAGTGCGCCCCAAGGCCGGCGGATGCCTGTGACATCTCCCGCCGGGAGCGGTGGCTGCTGGCCGTCACCTTTTCCTTCTGTCTTCTGACAGTGAACACCCTGTTCGACGCCGGTACCGGCGCCGGCTGGGCCGCCGCCGTGGCGGGCTGGTACGCGGTGCTGTACGCCTCCCACGGCCCCGCCCTCTGGCGGACCGGGGAGAGCCGCTTCCTGCTGGTGACGAACCTGGCACTGGCCCTGTTCTCCCTGGTGCTGGGCTCCAGTGACTACTTCCGGATGTGGGACACCCTGGCGCTGCTGCTGGTGCTGCTGCCGGTCCACACCGCAGGCCTCTCCGGCGGGCAGAAATTGCCCTGGTGGCGGCCCGCCATGCTGTGGGAGCGGGCCTGCCTGCTGCTCTCCGGCCTCTTCAGCCGCCTGGGGGCCTTCCCCGCCGCCCTCTCCCCCGGGCGGTCCGGCGCCGGGCGGCGGCTGGGCCCCGCGGTCCTGGGCTGCGCCGGGGCGGCGGCGCTGCTGGCCGTCCTGGTGCCGTCCCTGGCGTCGGCGGACGCGCTGTTCGGCCTCGCCACCGCGGATCTCCGGACCCTCCTGGACCTCCACCTCACGGAGGCCGCGGCCAAGACCGTGGCCGCCGCGGTGATGACGCCCTTTTTCTTCAGCCTGGTCTACAGCCTCCGGCACCCCAGGCCCCTGCCGCAGCCGGCGGAAAAGCCCCGGCGGGGCGCTGACGGCCTGATCTTCGCCCTCATGCTGGCGGCGGCCGCAGCGGTGTATCTGCTGTTCCTGTCGGTCCAGACCGCCGGCCTCTTCGGCGGGGCGGACTATCTGGCGGCAAAGGGCCTGTCCTACGCGGAGTGGGCCCGGAGCGGCTTCTTCCAGATGGTGCGGGTCACAGTCCTGAATCTGGTCCTCCTGCTCTCCGCCGTCCACTGGTCCCGGCGGGAGGGCGCGGCCTGGCGGGCGGTGCGGCTCCTCTCCGCTCTGCTGACGGCGGAGAGCCTGCTGCTCCTTCTCTCCGCCGCCGTGCGGATGACCCTGTATGTGGATGCCTACGGCCTGTCCTTCAAGCGGCTCCTCACCTACTGGGGCATGGGGATGATGGCCCTCTTCCTGCTGGCAGCGGCCCGGAAGGTCCGGCGGCCGGACTTCCGGTTCTGCCGGGCGGCCTTCCCCCTGGCGCTGGCGGGGTGGCTGGTCCTCCACTGCGTGCCGCTGGATTACCTGACGGCGAAGGACCAGGTGGACCGGTACCTCTCCGGGGAGAGCGCGACCATCGACGTGGAGTATCTGCTCTACGGCCTCTCCTACGATGCCCTGTCCCAGCTGGAGCGGCTGGATGGAGACCTGATCGTGGAGGTGCCGGCGGGCCGGTTCACCCTGGGGCATCTTTTGGATCTGGAGCGGCAGGAGGCCCGCTCCGACTGCGGCGACTGGCGGACCTGGAGCCTGTCGGCCTGGCTGGCCAGCCGAGGCGGCGCGTAAAGGAGGTGCGACATGAAAACACATCTGCCGTGGAGCTGCTGTCTGCTGCTGACGCTGGTCCTGACGGGCTGCGGCGGGGCCATCGCGCTCCCGGACGCGGCGGAGGTCTCCGCCGTCCGGGTGACGGCGGGGGATGCCGTGACGCTCCATACAGACCGGGATTGGATCGAGGGATTTCTCCGACAGGCGGCGGAGGCCGTCTCCACCGGAAGAAAGAGCGTGCAGGACGCCCCGGACCAGCCCGGCGCGGTGCGGGTGGAGCTGGGCACCGGCGAGACGCCGGACTGGAGCGTCCTGTACGTCTACGAGGCGGAGGACGGCTGCTGTCTGGAGCAGCCCTACGAGTGGATCTGGCAGGGAGACGATGCCCTCTGGACACTGGTGACGGCGGGCGCGCCGCCCGCGGTCACCGCGATGGCGGAGTTTCCAAAAGGAGGTGACTGTCGATGAAGAAAAAAATTCTCCTGCCGGCGGGGATCGCCCTGGCGGCGCTGGCGGTCCTGGCGGCCATCGCCCTGCTGCCCTTTTTGTCCATGCTGACGGGCAGCGGCGGCGCTGCCGGCAGCTATGCCCAGGTGGTCAACCTCAACTGGGAGCTGGACCTGCCCGCGGAGGTCACCCGCCTCTACGAGACAGACAGCGGCCCCAGCTTCCACGGAGATGGAGAGCGGTATCACGTGCTGGGCTACAGCAGCAGCCCGGAGGCGGCGCTGGAGCAGCAGACCGCCCGTCTGGCGGTCTTCCCGGAGGAGGCCGCGGAGCTCCTGGAGCGCCTGGAGGTCCCGGAGGCGCAGCGGCCGGACCTCGCGGACTGCCGCTGGTTCACCGCGGAGGATCCGGACGACGACCGGAACCAGCTCTACCTGGGGCTGGACGGCGGCGGCCTGACGCTGTATGTCATCGAGTCCTTCTTCTGAAGGCTGTCCGGGGAGGTGCGTACCATGGGGAGACAGCGCCTGATCCCGATGCTGGCCCTCGCCCTGGCAGCGCTGCTGGACCTGGACCGCCGAGGGGAACGACCGCGGTGTCACCTGGAAGCTCTCCGGCCGCTGGTACGATTTCGAGGCCAGCTTCTGATGTGCCGGCGCAAAACAGCGGCGGACACCGTATCGGTGTCCGCCGCCTTGCTGTCGGGTTCATCGCCCCTCGTTCAGGGACTCCCGGGGCAGGCCGCACAGGGGGCAAAAGTCATCGTCCTCCGGGTGCAGTCTCCCGCAGCGGGGGCATTTGATCTCCGCCCCCGTGCCGGGCTCGTAGTAGGGGATGCCGGGCGCGGGCCCGTCGCTCTCTGACGTTCCGGGCTCCGGCCGCTGGTTGGTGAACAGCTCCAGATGGCCGCAATCCGGGCAGACGTACATGGTCACCGGCAGGCTGCCGGCCAGCAGATTCCCCATATCGCCGCCAAAATAGGTGTATCTTCCCAGCTGGATGTCCTCCCGCCTCAGGAACACCATGGGCGTTCCGCAGCGGAGGCAGGCCAGCTGCCTTCTTTTGCGCTCGTCCGCCATATGGAGCACCTCCCCTTTCTCATGCCCGCAGGCTCTCCGGATAGGCGCCGGCGTCATGGAGCTTGCGGAGCTCCGCCGCCACCACCTGCCGGTCCTCGTGGTAGGTCATGCCGAACCACTTGTCCGCGGAGCGGAGGACGGACACCTCCAGGGCGCCGGACTTGAGCTGCTCCCCCACCATCACCGGCAGCAGGCACTCGGCCTTGATGTTGTCCCCGGCCTCGGTGCGGAGGAAGTTCTCGAAGTAGTCCCGCAGGGCCGGGAAGATGCTGGGGGCAAAGCCCCAGAAGTTCATGGACACCACCGTCTCCGGAGACAGGTCCACGTCCTCCGCCAGGTCCCTCAGAGAGCCGTCGGGGTACAGCTGGATCTTCAACGCCTCCCGGATGGCGCGGAGCTTCCCGTCCTCCACCCGGCAGACGCCCCGGGACACCGTGCCGTGAAGGCTGGCGGTGTTCTTCAGCAGATACCCCACCATGGTGGCCTTTCCGGCCTCCGGCAGCCTCACCAGCTCCTGATAGATGGTGCGGTAGGCGTCGATGCCGTAGTAGTCGTCGGCATTGATGACGCAGAAGGGCTCATGGACCGCATCCGCCGCGCACAGCAGGGCGTGGACCGTGCCGAAGGGCTTGGTCCGCTCCGCCGGGATGTGATAGAAGTCCGGCACGGAGGAGAAGTCCTGAAAGGCGTAGGACACCTCCACGGGAGAGCCGTCCAGGGCGGTCTTTTTCGCCAGATAGTCCCCGCACAGGCGGTGCATCATCTCCTCCATCTCCGGCTTGAT
>CALWOF010000022.1 GCA_944382995.1 uncultured Oscillospiraceae bacterium
GTGGCCATGCTGGACCAGATGTACGAGCTGAACCTGAAATACTACAAGGAGCTCACCATGTACATCCTGGCGGGCAAAAAGAAGCTGGAGGATGTGCGGACCAATGAGCTGCCGGCCCTGAAGGCCAGGGCGGAGCAGACCGGCGCCCAGGAGGACGCCCAGGCGTACAACGATCTGGCCCAGATGTGCGAGCGGTTCGAGAAGAAGCTCCACGACCTGGAGCTGACCCGGGTGATCTCCATTCAGATGGGCCCCCAGACCCGGCTGCTGCAGAACAACGACACGCTGATGGTGGAGAAGATCCAGTCCTCCCTGGTGAACACCATCCCCCTGTGGAAGAGCCAGATGGTGCTGGCTCTGGGCCTGGAGCACGGCCGGCAGGCCACGGCGGCCCAGAGCGCCGTCACGGAGATGACCAACGAGCTGCTGCAGAAGAACGCGGACCTGCTGAAGATGGGCACTGTGGCCACCGCAAAGGAGGCGGAGCGGAGCATCGTGGACATCGAGACCCTCCAGCACACGAACCAGCAGCTGATCGCCACCCTGGACGAGGTGATGCAGATCCAGAAGGACGGCGCCCAAAAGCGCAGGGCCGCCGAGGCCGAGTTGGGCCGCATCGAGGGCGAGCTGAAGCAGAAGCTGCTGGAGCTGCGGGGCTGAGGGTTCAGCGAGCCCGGGACCCGGCCCCCGGCCGGGCCGGCGCGGGCGCGCCGCACAAGCGTTTTGCGCAGCAAAGCCTTGGCGCAGGGCGAATTCACTTCGCCCGAGCATGAAAGACACAAGGGGCCCCTGGCGGGCCTGTCCGCCGGGGACGAGCTGAAGCAGAAGCTGCTGGAGCTGCGGAATTAAAGGAGAGGCCGCATCCGTAAAGCGGCAAAGCCGCTGGCGGCCGCGCAGCAGAACACCCACCATCCGTGATGTCGGTCACTGGTGTGTGCACCCCAAGGGCGCACGGGTCGGGGAATTTTGGGCAGGCACGGAAGGTGAATTAACCCGCAGGCGCGTGTCGAGGCCAACCGCCCCCGGGGCGGCTTTTAGGCCGAGACGAAGCCGTCCTGGGGCACGCTCTGCCGAAAGTGATCGGGATTTCTTCGTTCGCTCCTGGTGAACGAACTGGGGAAAACCGGAGGGTTTCCCCTAGACCCCTTTCCCGCTTGCAGGGAAGGGGCGGAGAGGACATACGACTATGAAATTTTTTCAGAGACGGGCTGTGGCGGCGGTGGTGCTGGTCCTGGCCATCGTAGCCGGCGTCGCCATCGGACAGCTCAAAAAGCCGGACATCGGGGAGGAGGCGTCCACCGCCGTGGTGGGCAGCTACACCTATGTTTACGATCATGCCGGGGTGCTGACGGATGACACCATGGAGCACATCGACGGCATGAATACCTCCCTCTTCGCCCAGACCGGGGCACAGATCCTGGTGGTGACCGTGGATTCCACCGGCGGTACGGACATCATGGACTATGCCGCCGACCTGGGGAACGAGTACGGCGTCGGGTCCGCGGAGCGGAACAACGGCGTGGTGATGGTGCTGGCCCTGGACAATATCTCTCAGGGCGGCCTGGTGGGGGACTACTGCGTGGTGGTGGGCACCGGACTGGAGCGCCACGCCGATGAGTTCACCGCCATGCAGTCTTACTATCTGGAATCCGATTTCGCCGCCGGGGACTACGATGCCGGTGTGGAGCGGACCTTCGACGCATTCACCGACTGGTTTGCGGACTTCTACGGCGTTACCATCCGGGAGGGGTACATCCCCGCAGTACGGGAGACCTATTCCAGCGGCAGCGGCTATCATACGGTGACCACTGGGTATGTGGCTCCGGCCATTGGCTCCTTGGTGATCAGCGTTGTGGTGCTGCTGGTAGTGCTGTTCATTCTGTGGGTGGTGCTGGACGGGCTCCGGTACAGCCGCTACCGGCGGCGGTATCTGCGGCCCGGCATGGGCCGGCCCACGGTGCTGTATTACCCCATCTTCTGGGGCAGGCCCAGGCGGCCCAGGCCGCCGCGGCCTCCAAGACCCCCGAGACCACCCAGACCGCCCCGCCGGCCGCCCTCCGGCGGCTCTTTCGGCGGCAGCCGGGGCGGGATGTTCGGCAGCGGTTCCTTTGGCGGGGGCTTCGGAGGCTCCCGGGGCTCCTTCGGGGGCGGGTCCTTCGGCGGGGCCAGGGGCGGCCGCAGAGGCGGCTTCGGCGGGGGCTCCTTCCGGGGCGGAGGCGGCCGCCGCGGCGGCGGATTCCGGGGCGGGCGGCGGTAAGGGCCCAAACCGGAACGGCGGCCTTCAGGCAGCACCGTCGGTTTTTACATAAATCTTAACGGGACCTGAACAGACAGGGGCGGCTTTTGATGGACCATCGCCGATGTTCGTGCTATAATGGCCATGCCTGCGGGCTACCGTTGACGTTGAAGAGGGATCGCTGTGTTCTTTATCAAGAAAAACCGGATGACGCCGGCACGGATCATCCTGATCGGCTTTGCGCTGCTGATCCTGGCAGGGGCATTGCTGCTGACGCTGCCCATCTCCACCCGGGACGGGCGGGGAGCCTCCTTTTTTGATGCGCTGTTCACGGCCACCTCCGCCACCTGTGTGACAGGGCTGGTGGTGCAGGACACGTCTCTGTACTGGTCCGGCTTCGGCCAGGCGGTGATCATCGGGCTGATCCAGATCGGGGGCATGGGCGTGGTGACCGCCGCGGTGACCATCTCCATGCTGGCGGGCCGGCGCATCGGTCTTAAGGAGCGGTGGGTGATGCAGGAGTCCATCTCCGCGCCTCAGGTGGGCGGCATCGTCCGGCGGACCCGGTTCATCCTGGCGGCCACACTGCTGCTGGAAGGGATCGGCGCATTGCTGCTGGCTGTCCGCTTTGTCCCGGAGATGGGCCTGCGGGGGATCTGGTACGCGGTGTTCCACGCCATCTCCTCCTTCTGCAATGCCGGGTTCGACCTGATGGGCGTGGAGACAGGGACGCCCTTTGTCTCCCTGACAGGCTATGCCGATGATCCGCTGGTGACGCTCACTGTGGCGGGGCTGATCATTCTGGGCGGCATCGGCTTTCTCACCTGGGGGGATGTGCGGGAGCACAAATGGCACCTGAGCGCCTACTGCCTCCAGACGAAGCTGGTACTGACGGTGACAGCCCTGCTGATCCTGCTGCCCGCGCTGTTCTTTCTCTTCTATGAGTTCCGGCTGCCCCAGTGGGACTCCCTCACCGCAGGCGAGAAGGTCCTGGGCGCGGTATTCCAGTCTGTGACGCCCAGAACGGCGGGGTACAACACGGTGGATCTGACGCTGCTCAGTGAGCCGTCCCAGCTGCTCATGGCGCTGCTGATGCTCGTCGGCGGATCTCCGGGGTCCACTGCCGGCGGCTTTAAGGTGACGACACTGGCGGTGTTCCTGCTGGCGGGCCGGGCGGTGTTCCGACGGCGTGAGGACCTGCAGGCCTATGGCCGCCGCCTGTCCGTGGAGGCGCTGCGCAGCGCCTGCGCCATCGTGCTGATATATGTGGGACTGTTTCTGCTGGGAGGCATCGCCATCAGCTGTCTGGAGGGCGTGCCGCTGCTGGCGGCGCTGTTTGAGACAGCCTCCGCTATCGGCACTGTGGGACTGACGCTGGGGCTGACTCCGGAGCTGGGAGCCGTGTCCCGCTGGATCCTGATCTTTTTGATGTACTTCGGCCGGGTGGGCGGCCTGACCTTGATCTATGCCGTCCTGCCGGAGAGCGCCCCTGTGCCGGCGCAGATGCCCCAGGAGCGGATCACCGTGGGCTGAGGCAGAGGTTTGAGAAAGGATGCGTGAATATGAAATCCGTATTGCTGATCGGGCTTGGCCGCTTTGGACGGCATATGGCCGCAAAGCTCCAGGAGCTGCACCATGAGGTGTTGGCGGTGGACAAGGACGAGGAGCGGGTCAACGAGGCGCTGGACCTGGTGACCCATGCCCAGATCGGAGACAGCACCAATCCGGCGTTCATCGCCTCGCTGGGGGTGCGGAACTTTGACATGTGCGTGGTGGCCATCGGGGATGACTTCCAGAGCTCTCTGGAGACCACGGCGCTGCTGAAGGATATGGGGGCGCGGTTCGTGCTCTCCCGGGCGGCCCGGGACGTCCACGCCAAGTTCCTGCTGCGCAACGGCGCGGACGATGTGGTCTACCCCGAGCGGCAGTCCGCCGGCTGGGCGGCGGTGCGGTACAGCTCCGATCACATTTTTGACTATATCCAGCTGACGCCGGAGCACTCCATCTACGAGACGGCGGTGCCGCCGTCCTGGGTGGGCAAGACCATCGGGGAGCTGGGCGTGCGCCAGCGGCACAAGGTCAATATCCTGGCCACCAAGCGGGGAGAGGAGCTGATGCCCATCCCCGGCGGCGACCACTGCTTCCAGGCGGACGAGACCATCCTGATCCTGGGAGACAACAGGGACGTGCAGAGGTTCCTGAATTTCTGACGTGCCGGCCCTTCGAGAATATGGAAAACAGACAGGATATCGGCCTAAAATGCCGATATCCTGTCTGTTTTTGCCGGTGGAGCGCGAAGAACGCCGGCGGGACGGACCGGCGGGGGAGATCAGTCCCGCACGTTGTACAAAGAGGCGATGGTGAGCCAGGTCTGGGAGAAGGGGCGCATGGCGTTCCAGATGCCGGCCCCCTGCAGACCGTACTCGGCGATGAGCGACAGGCGGGCGGACAGGCTGCGGGCGTCCTCGAACCAGACCTCGTGGACGGTGCCGCTCTCATCGGTATAGTGAAAAAAGGGAGCCTGAGCGGTCTCATCGTACTGGATGGCGATGCCGTTCCGAAGGGCCAGCTGGATGGCATGCTGGTTGGAGATGGAGGGGGCCCGGGTGACCCCGCGGACAAAGGGAAGGGGCCAGTCATAGCCGTAATTGGAGAGGCCCAGGAACAGCTTTTCCGGCGGGATCTCCGCCACAGCATAGTTCAGCACCGCCCGGACATTCGGCAGCGGTGAGACGGCCATGGGCGGACCCGCAGTGTACCCCCACTCATAGGTCATCACCAGGACGCCGTCCGCGGCGGCGCCGACGGCGGCATAGTCGTGCCCCTCGTACAGCGTGCCGGCCTGCTCCGCGGAGGTCTTGGGGGCCAGCGCCGCCCAGAGAAAGAGGCCGTGGGCGTTCACCATCCGCCGCAGCCGGCCCAGGAAAGCCGCGTAGGGGGCGGCCAGGTCGCCCGGGAGGAACTCAAAGTCCACATCCAGGCCGGCGTAGCCCCGGCGCAGGAGGAGCTGACGGAGCTCCTCCGCCAGCCGGTCCTGCGCGGCCGCATCCGTCAGCACCAGAGCGGCCCGCTGGGCGTCGAACTGCCCGTTTTCCGTCAGGGTGGACAGGTGCATCACCGGACGGGTGCCCCGCTGCCGGGCGGCGGTGAGCAGCACATCGGCCTCCAGAGGCAGAAGGCCGCCGGAGGCGGAGATGCCGTAGGTGAAGGGCGAGAGACAGGAGAGGTAGGGGAGCTCCGCATCCAGCAGAGTCCGGTCGATGAAGGGGTAGGCATAGCCGTTGAAGACGGCGGATGTCCGGGGCTCGTCCCGATAGGAGATCACCAGCGTCTGCCCGGGAAGCAGCTCCTGGCCTCCCCCCAGGTCCCAGTTGTTCTGCCACAGCTGCCGTACCGTGGTGCCATGGGCGGCCGCGATGGCGGTCAGAGTCTCGCCGGACCGGACCACATGAAGCTGCTGGGGAAAGCGGATCACCAGCGTCTGCCCGACCGCCAGGGAGCCGTCCGGCGGGACTGTGTTGTCAGAAGCCAGCCGCCCGGGGTCCACGCCGTACGCCGCTGCGATGGAGCTGACGGTCTCGCCAGCCTTGACCACATGGATCGTCATGAGACATCACCTCTTGGGACCAGCCTATGCGGCGGAGAATGCGGATATGCGAGCCGGGAGACAGCCTGAAATTATGCAATATGCCTATATTCAAAAGCACATTTTAGACATTCTGACGTATGCTGTCAGAACGACAAAATCAATGGATGAGATTTGTGAATTTTGCCAGACGCAGAAGGGAGGACAATTCCGCTGGAGCGGTTGACAGACAATGCTTGAGCCGCTAAAATAATGTTAAAGCTTGTGCGTTTTTTAACGGAACATATGTTGAAGATGACGTCCGACAAGCGTGTGCCATCCAGCGGAGCGGGAGACGATGCACCACTTGCTGCGGCGTCTGTTTTCTTATGCAGAGAGGGGGCAAAGGGATGTTCCTGCTGTTTTTCCTGCTGTGGCTGCTGCTCTCCGGCGGCGTGAGCATGCACATCTGCCTGTGGGGCCTGGCTGTCTCGGCGGTGATCACCTGGTTCTGCAGGCGGGTGCTGGGATATGACTGGCATATCCTGCTGGGAGATCCGCGGAAGCTGTGGGCGATGGCACGGTATTTTGCACATCTGGTGGCGGAGATGCTCAAGGCCGGCATGACGGTCATGCGGCTGGTGTACACCAAACCGAAGCACATCGAGCCCAGGCTCATCTGGTTCCGCACACCTCTGCGGACGGACCGGCACAAGGCGCTGCTGTCGGATTCCATCACCCTGACCGCCGGGACCATCACCGTGCGGGCGGAGGGTGACCGGCTGCTGGTGCACACCCTGGATGCGCCGCTGGGCGAGGGGATCGAAAACAGTTCCTTCCAGCAGCGGCTGATGAAAATGGAGGAGAGCCCATGGAGCAAGTGAAGTCCTGGGTGCTGGCCGCCGGCGCCGTGGTGATCGCCCTGCTGATCCTGGCGACGCTGGTGCGGGCGGTCCTGGGCCCCCGGTTCACGGACCGGATCGTGGCGGTGAACGTCATCAGCACCCTGGTGATCGCGGAGCTGATGCTGCTCTCCGTGTGGATGCGCGAGGAGTTTCTGGTGGACATCGCCCTGGTGTTCGCCCTGCTGAGCTTTCTGGCGGTGGTGGTGGCCGCCCGCCTTGTGGCGGAGCGGCAGAGACACCGCAGGAGCGAGACCGTGGGAAAGGCGGGAGAGCATGTCCGTGATCCATGAGATTGCCACCGGAGCGGGACTGGCCCTGTTCCTGTTTGGCCTGTTCGTGTTTTTTTCCGCTGTACTGGGGCTGTTCCGGTTCGACTATGTGCTCAACCGGATGCACGCCGCGGCGGTGGGGGACTCCCTGGGCATCTTCTGCGTGCTGATCGGGCTGATGCTGCTGCACGGCTGGTCCCTGTCCGCCGGAAAGACGGTGCTGATCTTTGTCTTTCTGTGGCTCACCAGCCCGGTGGCGAGCCATCTGATCGCCGGGATGGAAGTGGATACGGTCCCGGATCTGGAAAAGGAATGCGAGGTGGAGGAGCGATGATCGTACTGGAGTACATTCTGCTCATCGGGGTGATTGTCTGCGCCGTGGCGGCGCCGCTGTGCAAGCGGCTTTTGGCGTCAGTGATCGTGTATATGGCGCTCTCGCTGCTGATGGCCGTGCTGTGGAGCCTGCTTCAGAGCCCGGATCTTGCCATCACGGAGGCGGCGGTGGGCGCCGGTGTCACCAGCATCCTGTTCTTCCTGACGCTGAAAAAGATCCGCGAGCTGAAAGGGACTGACGATGAGTAAGGATCGGGAGAGAGCGCGCTTCACCCGGCGGCTGACCGCCTGGGTGGACGGAGAGCGGGAACCCAAGGACCAGACGCTGTTCGTCATGGAGCAGCACCCGCCCCGCCATGTCCGGCAGTCGGAGGAGGAGTTCCAGCGGCGGGAGGAGGACCGGCTGCGGAAGTTCTTCAACTGGTATCCCATCGCCGCGGCGGTGATCTGCGCGGTGCTGGTGGCCATCCTGCTGACGACGGTCATGAGCATGCCGGGCTTCGGCGAGGAGGACAACCCCATCAACAACGAGGTCTCCGACCGATATCTGGAATACGGCGCGGAGGACACCGGCTCTGAAAACGTGGTCACGGCCATGATCATCGGCTACCGGGGCTTTGACACCCTGGGAGAGAGCTGTGTGCTGTTTCTGGCGGTGGCGGCGGTGATGATCCTGCTGCTGCGGGACCGGAAGAACACCAGCGAGCTTGAGGTCCGGCAGATCGAGCGGGACGAGGCGGAGGCCATGTCCCATGAGGACCTGATCCTCAAGCAGGTGGCATGGGTGCTGATCCCGTTTATCTTCCTGTTTGCCATCTATGTGCTGCTCAACGGAGAGACGTCGCCAGGCGGCGGCTTCTCCGGCGGGACGATCCTGGGGGCGGGGCTGATCCTGTTTTCCGCAGCCTTCGGATTCCGCCGGATGCAGGTGCTGATGAACCGCCGGCGGTACAGCGCCGTGCGGACCTTCGGGCTGCTGCTCTACGGAGTGCTGTATGGCCTCTATATCTTCATCGGCGCCAACGGCCTGCCCAACTATCTGACGGGGATGATCCTGCTGATCGACCTGGCGGTGGGGCTGGTGGTGGCCTGCACCATGTACGGTTTTTACGCCCTGTTTTCCAGGGGCGAGATCTGAGAGAGGGGGAAGCTGCAATGCTGTCGGATATCCTGCAGAACCGGTATGCCGTGACGGCAGTGATCCTGTTCGGCGTCGGATTTACGAATCTGATGCTCCAGCAGAACCTCCTGCGGAAGGTGATCGGCTTCAACATCATGGACTCCGCGATCTTTCTGCTGCTGGCCTCCCTGGGGTATATCGACGGCGGCGTGGCCCCCATCGTGGGGGACCGGGGATTCGACCCCCTTTACATCAACCCTATCCCCAGCGGCCTGGTGCTGACGGGCATCGTGGTGTCCGTGTCCATCACCGCCTTTTCTCTGGCGCTGATCCAGCGGATCTATCGTCGGTACGGCACCATTGAGATGCGGGAGCTGCTGGAACGGGCAAAGAAGGAGGACGACTGATGCGGTCGTTTGTGGAGAATTTCCCCTTCTTTTCCATCTTCCTTGCGCTGCTGGCCGGCATCGTGACGGCCACCATCCGCAGCGGGAGAGTCACATACTGGATCACCGTCTGCGTGTGTGCGGCCGCGGCGGTGCTGAATGCCGCAGTGCTGGAGTACACCTATCTGGGCGACCTGAATTTCACCTATACCATGGGCCGCTTTCTGGCGCCTTACGGCAACGCCATCAAGTGCGGCCCGTTCCAGGCGCTGCTGGCCACGGTGTTCTCCGCGGTGATGGCGACCTCGCTGGCCGGCGGGCGGCGAGACCTGTTTCAGGACGTGCTGCCGGAGAAGCAGAGGCTCTATTTTGTCATGGTGGATATGCTGGAGGCGTCACTGCTGGCGCTGACCTACACCAACGACGCCTTCACCGGCTATGTGTTCATTGAGATCAGCACCATCGCCGCCTGCGCCCTGGTGATGGCCAAGGACAACGGCCCCAATCTGATCGCCACCATCCGGTACCTGTTCATGAGCCTGGTGGGGTCCGGACTGTTTCTCATCGGACTGACCGTGCTCAACAGCATCACCGGCTACCTGTTGATGCCATCCCTGGCGGAGGCGGTGGCGGAGCTGCGGATCACCGGCGACTACCGCATCCCGCTGACTGTATCGGTGGGGCTCATCGTGGCGGGGCTCGGCGTAAAGAGCGCCATGTTCCCCTTCCATCTGTGGCTGCCGGATGCCCACGGCGGCGCCACCACGGCGTCCTCCGCCATCCTGTCCGGACTGGTGCTCAAGGGATATATCGTGCTGCTGATGGTGCTGATCCTGCGGGTGTTCTCCGTGGAGCTGCTGGCGGAACTGGGCGTCACCAATGTGATCCTGGCCTTCGGCCTGCTGGGGATGATCCTGGGGTCCATCGCCGCCATGCGGGAGAACCACATCAAGCGGATGCTGGCTTACTCCTCGGTGGCTCAGGTGGGCTACATCTTTATGGGCGTGGGCCTGGGGAGCGCCGAGGGGCTCATCGCCTCCAGCTTCCACATCCTGGTACACGCCTGCTGCAAGCCGCTGCTGTTCCTCTGCGCCGGACGGCTCAGCGCCGTCAGCGGCCACCACAAGAGCCTGCGGAACCTGCGGGGCAGCGCCTACCGGGACGTGGGCGCGGGCCTGGGCTTCACGGTGGGGGCCATGTCTATGATCGGGATCCCCCTGTTCGGCGGCTTCGTCTCCAAGCTGTACTTCGCCAACGCGGCGGTGCCGACCGGCATGACCGCCATGATCCTTCTGACCATCGCGCTGTCCACGGTGCTCAACGCCCTGTATTATGTGCCGGCACTGCTGGCCATCTGGGTGAAGCCGCCGGCAGAGGACGAGGCGGCTGTCCTGGCGGACGTCCACCCGGAGGAGCTGGCTTTCGACCGCTCCTTCACCGCTGCCGCCGCTGTTTTGACGCTGGGGATCTTCGTGCTGGGCATCTTCTATCACCCGATCACGGATGTGATCGAGGCGGGTGTCCGGCTCATCTGAGCATTCAAGCTGTCTTTTTGAGTAAGGAGTGCCGTCCATGCTGTTGCTGCTGCCTATCCTGGTGCCGCTGATCGGCGGGATCTTCGTGTTCCGGCAGAAAAATGAACAATACCGCGACTGGCTGGTCGTGACGCTGATCGTGATCACGGCGGTGATGGTGCTGGGCAACTGCACCATGCCCACCCAGCGGCTGTGGCTGCTGACCATCCAGGGGGATCTGGGCCTTGTGCTCAACAGCGACTGGCTGTCCAAATTTTTCATGGTGCTGGCGGTGTGCATCTGGGCGCCGGTGATGGTGTTCACCCGGCCCTATATCCGCCACGCCGGGTACGGCAATCAGTTCATGGGCTTCTACACCATGACCCTGGGCATCCTGATGGGACTGGCCCAGGCGGCCAACTTCGTGACCATGTACATGTTCTTTGAGATGATGTCCCTGATCACGCTGCCGCTGGTCCTCCATAACGCCACGCCGGCGGCCCGGCGGGCGGGCTTCAAGTATCTGGGCTACTCGGTGTTCGGCGCCGGCATGGCCCTGGCGGGCTACTTCTTCATCGCCTACTACCTGACGGTGCCGGACTTTCAGCCCGGCGGTGCCATCGATTTTGCGCGGGCGGCGGAGCACCGGCCCATGCTGCTGGTGGTGTACTGTCTGATGATCGTGGGCTTCGGCGCCAAGGCGGGCATGATGCCCATGCAGTCCTGGCTGCCGACGGCCCATCCGGTGGCTCCGGCGCCGGCATCTGCCGTGCTCTCCGGCGTCATCACCAAGGGCGGCGTCATCGCCGTGATCCGGGTGACCTACTATATGTTCGGACCGGACTTCCTGGCAGGCAGCTGGCCGCAGTATGTGCTGCTGACCCTGGCGCTGGCCACGGTGTTCGTGGGGTCCATGCTGGCATACCGGGAGAAGCAGCTGAAGCGCCGGCTGGCCTATTCCACGGTGAGCCAGGTGTCCTATGTGATCTTCGGGCTGATGCTGATGACGCCGGCGGGCGCCCAGGGCGCCCTGCTGCAGATGGTGTTCCACGCCCTGGCCAAGGATACGCTGTTCCTGGCGGCGGGCGCCATCATCTTCTCCACCAACTATACCCGAGTGGACCAGCTGCGAGGCATTGGCCGGCGGATGCCGGTGACCATGTGGTGCTTTGCGCTGGCGTCCCTGTCCCTCATCGGGATCCCGCCCATGGCGGGGTTCGTCAGCAAATGGTATCTGCTGTCCGCGGGGCTGGAGGCGCCGCTTCAGATCTTCGGCATCGCCGGTGTGGCAGTGCTGGTGATATCCGCGCTGCTGACGGCCGGATATCTGCTCCCGGTGGTGACAGAGGCTTTTTTCCCCGGCAGAGACTATATCACGGAGCGGCGGGAGGTGGGCCACGACATGACCTGGCCCATGATCGCCTTCTGCACCGCCATGGTGCTGTTGGGCCTGCTGCCCGGATGGGCGGTCAACTGGCTGGGAATGCTGGCAGACCGCTTCTTCCTGTAAGGCGGAAATTCTGACAAGGGAGGTGTGTGCTTGAACCGGTTTCTGACATTGCCGATCCTGCTGCCCGTGGTGCTGGGGATCGGGCTGCTGATCCTGCAGCCAAAGACCCGCAGGACCCGGGACCGGTACGTGATGGCGTCGAGCCTGGCGACCTCCGTGCTGTCGCTGATCTGCGTGGTGCTGACTTATTTCCACGACAGCGGATACCTGGCCTGCATCCTGGTGAGCTTCAGCGAGATGTTCTCCATCTCCCTGCGGATCGATGGGGCGTCCATGGTATACGGGGGCATCGTATCGGTGCTGTGGCCTCTTGTGACGGCCTACTCGCTGGACTATATGTCCCACGAGGGGCACGAGAACCGGTTCTTCGGCTTCTGGCTGATGGCCTACGGCGTGGCGCTGGGCATCGCCTATTCCGAGGACTTCCTCTCTCTGTATTTCTTCTACGAGGTACTGACGCTGACCACGCTTCCGCTGGTGATGCACGCCATGGACGAGAAGGCCCGCTATGCCGGCCGGAAGTATCTGGTGTACTCCCTCTCCGGCGCGGCGTTCGCTTTCATCGGGATCGTGTTCCTGCTCAACTACGGCGTGGGGCACCTGAACTTCACCTACGGCGGCTTCCTGGACCCCACCCTCACGGCGGGGGATGAGTTTGCGCTGGAGGCGGCCTTTGTGGCGGCGTTCTTCGGCTTCGGCGTGAAGGCGGCGGTGTTCCCCTTCCACGGATGGCTGCCGGATGCCTCTGTGGCGCCCACGCCGGTGTCCGCCCTGCTCCACGCGGTGGCGGTGGTGAAGGCCGGCGCCTTCGCGGTGCTGCGGCTGATCTACTATGGCTTCGGAGCGGACTTTCTCCGGGGGACCTGGGCGCAGACCGTGGTGATGACGGCGACCATCGTCACCATCGTCTACGGCTCCGCCCGCGCACTGAGGACGCCCCATCTGAAGCGGCGGCTGGCCTTTTCCACGGTCAGCAACCTGTCCTACATTCTCTTCGCCCTGACGCTAATGACTCCGGCGGGGATCGTGGGCGGTATGACCCATATGGTCTACCACGCCTTCACAAAGATCACCATGTTCTGCTGCGCCGGCGCCATCATCGTCAAGAGCGGGCGGGAGTACGTCTATGAGCTGGAGAACTTCGGCAAGGCTATGCCGGTGGTGTTCGCCACCTTTACCGTATCCTCCTTCGCACTGATCGGCATGCCGCCGCTGGGGGGCTTTGCCGGCAAGTGGATGATCGCGGAGGCGGCGGTGGCATCGGTGAATCCCCTGGCCTACGCGGGCATCGGGGCGCTGATCCTCTCCACGCTGCTGACCACGCTGTACATGATGACGATCGTGGTGCGGGCCTATTTCCCGGTGGGCGAGCTGGACCAAGCCGCGCTGGAGCGGGTCCATGACCCCGCGAAGAGCATGTGGGTGCCGCTGGTGCTGCTGACTGCTGCGGGCGTGGTGCTGGCGTTGCTGTCGGACACGGTCATCCACTTTTTGTGGACCGTGGTCCCGCGGTCCTGGTAAGGGGGGAGAGCATGGGAAGTATTCTGCTGCTGTTCCTGGTCCTGTTTCCGATCCTGGCATCCGCGTGGGTGTTTCCCCTGCGGCGGCGGGACCGGCGGTACCGGAACTTGTTTATCCAGATCATTCCGGCGGTGGAGCTGGCTGCGGCGGCACTGCTGGTGCTGGCATGGCCGGAGGCGGCGCTGGAGCTGCCGGGAGTCTGCGGCGTGGGGCTGACGCTCCAGGCGGGCAGCCTGCAGAGCCTGCTGGCGCTGGTGAGTGCGTTCCTGTGGGCTGCCACCGGCCTGAACTGCCCCAATTATTTTGCCACCGCCAGCGGCTGCAACCGCTTCTACTTTTTCTGGCTGATGACGCTGGGAGCACTGATGGGCGTGTTTTTGTCGGCAGATCTCTTCACCCTGTTCGTGTTCTTTGAGATGATGTCCTTCACCTCCTATGTGTGGGTAGCGCAGAATGAGACGTCGGAGGCCATCCGGGCCGGGCAGACATATCTGGCCGTGGCGGTGATCGGCGGCATGGCGCTGCTGGCGGGATTGCTGCTCCTCCGGCACCTGTTGGGGACGCTGACCTTTGCGGAGCTGCAGGCGGCAGTGAATGCCCTACCGGCGGAGAAACGGACGACGCTGTACGTGGCGGGAGGTCTGGCCCTGACAGGCTTCGGCGCCAAGGCGGGCATGTTCCCGCTGCATATCTGGCTTCCCAAGGCCCATCCGGTGGCACCGGCGCCGGCATCGGCGCTGCTGTCCGGCATCCTGACCAAGAGCGGCGTGTTCGGTGTGCTGCTCCTCTCCCGCTGCCTGTTCTGGGCGGAGATCCCCTGGAATACCGCGGTACTGGCCCTGGGAGTGGTGACGATGGTCCTAGGAGCGGTGCTGGCGCTGTTCTCCGTTGATCTGAAGCGGACGCTGGCCTGTTCCTCCATGTCCCAGATCGGGTTCATCCTGGTGGGGGCCGCCATGCAGGGCTTCCTGACCGGGGAGAACGCGCTGGCGGCCTGGGGCACGGTGCTGCACATGCTCAACCACAGTCTCATCAAGCTGGTGCTGTTTGTGGCGGCGGGCGTCATCTATGTGGGGACCCACTCCCTGGATCTGAACGAGATCCGCGGCTGGGGCAGGAACAAGCCGGTGCTGAAGGCGCTGTTCTTTGTCGGCGCGGCCTCCATTGCCGGTGTGCCGGGCTTTTCCGGCTATGTCAGCAAGACGCTGCTCCACGAGAGCATTGTGGAGTACATCCACCTGCTGGAGCACGCCGGCCTGGACACCGGCTGGTTCCCCATGGTGGAGAGACTGTTCCTCATCGCCGGCGGTCTGACCGCGGCGTATATGACAAAGCTGTTCGTCGCGATCTTTATCTCGGACAAACCGGCGGGGCAGCGGCCAGCGCTGCAGACCTATCTCTCCCGGGGAACGCTGACGGCCCTTGCCGCCGGCGCGGGCGTACTGCTGCTTCTGGGGCTGACGCCCGGCATCACCATGGAACCCCTGGCCCGGTGGGCGGGTGAGTTTCTGATGGCAGATGCGGGGCACAGCGTCAACTACTTCTCCTGGGTCAACCTGAAGGGGGCGCTGATCTCCCTGGGCATCGGCGCGGCGGTATATCTGCTGGTGGTACGGTGGCTGCTGATGGAGACAGAGTCCGAGGAGCCGGTCTATCTGGACCGGTGGCCCAGGTGGCTGGATCTGGAGGAGCGGGTGTATCGCCCCGCCCTCTCTGCCCTGTCCTTCATCGGAGCCCTGTGTGCCCGGATCGCGGCGTCCATGGGAGACTGGATCGTGATGCTGGGTGAGAAGATCCTCTTTACCAAGGCACCGGGCATCTTTGTCCCCAAACACGATGAGAACTTCGGCACATACGGCCGCAAGCCCCGGCATTTCCTGACGGAGGAGACCTTCTCCTTTGACCTGCTGCTGGCAGGCGGCGGTCTGATCATCCTGCTGCTGTATATCCTGCTGGGACACTGAGGAGTATTATTTCGGAGTCGGACCCAGGCGGCCGCGTATGACGGCCCGCCTGGGTCTCTGCTTTTGTCCGCAGCTGCGCTTGTCCCTCGGAGGATGGGGGATCGGTGACGCCCTCGGGTGGGCCTGCCGGCCTGTCCGGAGGAAGTGAGGCGCGGGCGGAGAAAAGGACACCGGCCCGCCGCAGACTGCGGCGGGCCGGTGTCCTTTGAGGAATCGAAGGAATGAACTCTCTTTATGCCGGGGCTCAGGCCTTGGCCAGGCGGGCGGCACGCTTCTTGCCGTAGCAGACGATGACTACCACATAGGCAATAGCAGCGCAGACGCCGATGACGTAGGCGGGGGTCCAGGGAATGCGGAAGCCGATCTGAGCGTTGGCGATGTAGGTGACGCAGATGAAGGTGTACCAGGCACCGGGGATCAGGGGGATCCACACGAACTTGGACTTCTTGTTCTCGAACATCCAGACGGAGATGGCCAGGAAGGCGAACAGAGACAGAGTCTGGTTGGACCAGGCGAAGTAGCGCCACAGGGTGTTGAAGCCGTCAGAGTTGAACTTGGCCCACACGATGATGGCGGCCACCAGCACGAAGATGGGCACAGCCAGAGTCAGGCGCTTGCCGTTGTTGGACTGGTCCATGTGGAAGGACTCAGACACGGTCAGGCGCAGAGCGCGCAGAGCGGTGTCACCGGAGGTGACGGGCAGGATGATGACGCCCAGCAGAGCGATGATGCCGCCCACGGGGCCCAAGATGTCCTTGCAGACCACGCCGATGGTGGCGGTGGCGAGGGAGGCGTTGGCCTCCTGCAGGCCCAGGTTGTAGGCGCCCATGGCACCGGCGGCCCACACCATGGCGATGAAGCCCTCCAGGATCATCATCCAGTAGAAGGTGGTGCGGCCCTGCCGCTCGCTCTTCATGGTGCGGGTGATGATGGCGGTCTGGGTGGAGTGGAAGCCGGAGAGGATGCCGCAGGCCACGGTCACGAAGAACACGGGCAGGAAGTGGTTGGCATCGAAGTAGTTCTGATAGTTGAAGGGATCAGCGCCGTTGAAGCCCATGGGGGCGACCCACTCGTCCCACACGTTCAGCAGGGGATAGCCCTTGGCAAAAATGCCGATGAACACGCCCACGGCGGAGAACAGCAGGATGGCGCCGAAGATGGGATAGATCCGGCCGATGATGGCGTCGATGGGGAACACGGTGGCGATCAGGTAGTAGACGAAGATGACACCGTAGATGACCCAGGTGGACATGGAGGTTGCCTTGCCGTCAAAGCCGAAGACCTGAGTGGCGGCGATGTCGCCGGGGGTGTAGACGAACACGGCGCCCACCAGCAGCAGCAGCACGCACAGGAAGATGTTGTAGACGGTGAAGATGCCCTTGTTGGAGTATCTGCGGATCATAGTGGGCATCTGGGTGCCGCCGTCGCGCAGGCAGATCATGCCGGAGAAATAGTCGTGCATGGCGCCGCCGATGACGTTGCCGATGGGGATGGTGATGAACGCGATGGGCCCGAACAGGATGCCCTGGATGGGTCCGAGGATGGGGCCTGTACCTGCGATGTTGAGCAGGTTGATCAGGCTGTTTTTCCAACAACGCATGGGGACGTAGTCCACGCCGTCCTGCTTGGAGTAGGCGGGGGTCTCCCGGTCGTCAGGGCCGAAGACCTTTTCGCAGAACTTACCATAGATGGCAGCGCCCACGAAGAGGATCACCAGGCCGATCAAAAAGGTTGCCATGGAAAACACACACTCCTTTTATGTCCGGTTGTCCGGACGGATTCTGACCCTATCATAGCACGCCGGGAAGGACTTGTAAATAATTTATTCATATTTATAAAGATTTTGTTAATATCGCAGATAAAGCGGTGAAAAATTCGTTTATACAACCCAACAGAGTTGCCAAAAAATCGAGAAGAACAAAAATGCGCCGCTGTACAGACAACGGCGCACAGGAAGAGAAAGAGCAGCCCCGCCTTTCAGCGGGGCTGCTCTCTTGTTCGGATCAGGGAATCCGCTCAGGCCTTGGCCAGACGAGCGGCACGCTTCTTGCCGTACCAGATGACCACGACCACATAGGCCACAGCCGCGCAGACGCCGATGACGTAGGCGGGGGTCCAGGGAATGTGGAAGCCGATCTGAGCGTTGGCGATGTAGGTGACGCAGATGAAGGTGTACCAGGCGGCGGGGATCAGGGGGATCCACACGAACTTGGACTTCTTGTTCTCGAACATCCAGACGGAGATAGCCAGGAAGGCGAACAGGGACAGAGTCTGGTTGGACCAGGCGAAGTAGCGCCACAGGATGTTGAAGCCGTCAGAGTTGAACTTGGCCCACACGATGATGGCGGCCACCAGCACGAACATGGGCACGGCCAGGGACAGACGCTTGGCGTTGCTGGACTGGTCCATGTGGAAGTTCTCAGACACGGTCAGGCGCAGAGCGCGCAGAGCGGTGTCGCCGGAGGTGACGGGCAGGACGATGACGCCCAACAGAGCGATGATGCCGCCCACGGGGCCCAGGATGTCCTTGCAGACGATACCGATGGTACCGGTGGCGAGGGAGGCGTTGGCCTCCTGCAGGCCCAGGTTGTAGGCGCCCATGGCACCGGCAGCCCACACCATGGCGATGAAGCCCTCCAGAATCATCATCCAGTAGAAGGTGGTGCGGCCCTGCCGCTCGCTCTTCATGGTGCGGGTGATGATGGCGGTCTGGGTGGAGTGGAAGCCGGAGAGGATGCCGCAGGCCACGGTCACGAAGAACACGGGCAGGAAGTGGTTGGCATCGAAGTAGTTCTGATAGTTGAAGGGATCAGCGCCGTTGAAGCCCATGGGGGCGACCCACTCGTCCCACACGTTCAGCAGGGGATAGCCCTTGGCAAAAATGCCGATGAACACGCCCACGGCGGAGAACAGCAGGATGGCGCCGAAGATGGGATAGATCCGGCCGATGATGGCGTCGATGGGGAACACGGTGGCGATCAGGTAGTAGACGAAGATGACACCGTAGATGACCCAGGTGGACATGGAGGTTGCCTTGCCGTCAAAGCCGAAGACCTGAGTGGCGGCGATGTCGCCGGGGGTGTAGACGAACACGGCGCCCACCAGCAGCAGCAGCACGCACAGGAAGATGTTGTAGACGGTGAAGATGCCCTTGTTGGAGTATCTGCGGATCATAGTGGGCATCTGGGTGCCGCCGTCGCGCAGGCAGATCATGCCGGAGAAATAGTCGTGCATGGCGCCGCCGATGACGTTGCCGATGGGGATGGTGATGAACGCGATGGGCCCGAACAGGATGCCCTGGATGGGTCCGAGGATGGGGCCTGTACCTGCGATGTTGAGCAGGTTGATCAGGCTGTTTTTCCAACAACGCATGGGGACGTAGTCCACGCCGTCCTGCTTGGAGTAGGCGGGGGTCTCCCGGTCGTCAGGGCCGAAGACCTTTTCGCAGAACTTGCCGTAGAGAGCGGCGCCCACGAAGAGGATCACCAGGCCGATCACAAATGTTGCCATAGAAAACACACACTCCTTTTCCTTAACCCGCCAATCTCTCCCTGATCCAAAAACGGGCAGGCTTATGGGTATAATATAGCAGATTTTCACTTTCAGAGACGTTAAAAAACGATTCACATAAATAAAGATACCGTTAAGAAGTCTTTTGAACTGTAAAAAAACCGCATATTTTTACCTGTGGGCGCATAAAATCATATGCAGCGGGCATAGGGCTGGAGATCCCGGGCGCCGCTGCGCCGGAGGTGAGCCGCGAACAGTGCGGAGGGCAAAAAGAAGGCATGGGCCTCCTGCGAGACCCATGCCCGTTTGAAAATACAGAGCGGCGGATCAGTTTCCCTCCGCAATGCGGTAGCCCACGCCCATCTCCGTGAAGAGATACTCCGGCTCGGCGGGGTTCTTCTCGATCTTCCGGCGGATATTGGCCATGTTCACCCGGAGGATCTGGTTGTCGCCGCTGGCGCGGGGACCCCACAGCTCCTTCATGATGAAGTCATAGGTCAGGACCTTGCCGGCGTACTTGCCCAGAAGGGCCACGATACGGAACTCGCTGAGGGTCAGATGGACATTCTCGCCCCGGACCCGGACCTGGTGCTTGTTGTAGTCGATGACCAGATCGCCCACGGTGTAGGTGCCGTTCCGGGCGATCTCATCATTGCCGGAGACGGTGCGGGTGTGGCGGATGGCCGTGCGGACCCGGGCCAGGAGCTCGTCGGTGCCGAAGGGCTTGGTCAGATAGTCGTCCGCACCCAGGTCCAGAGCGGCAACCTTGTCCCGCTCATGGGAGCGGGCAGAGACCACCACCACTGGCAGACTGGACCAGCTGCGCAGGTTCCGCAGGATCTCCAGCCCATCCATATCCGGCAGGCCCAGGTCCAGGATGATCAGGTCCGGACAGTGGGAGGAGATCATGGACAGGGCCTCCTCGCCGGTCTGGGCCTGCATGGCCTCGTAGCCGTTGTTGTTGAGCACGGTGGAGATAAAGTGGGAGATGCTCTTTTCATCCTCGATCACCAGGATCTTTTCGCGGATCATCATATCGTTTGTTCCTCCTTTGAGAGCGGCAGGCGGAAGGTGAATTCCGCGCCGGGATCTGCATTGCGGGCTTCCATGGTGCCGCCGTGGGCACGGACGATCGCCATACACACCGACAGGCCGAGACCCATATTGCGTTTTCCGTCACCGGGAGATGTCTCGTTGTCCCTGATCGTTCCGGTAAACAGGAGACCCAGCTTCTGGGGCGGGATGCCCTGGCCATTGTCCCGCACGGTAAAGCAGGCCCAGTTGTCCTCCCGCTGGACCGTAAGGGTGATGCGGGTGGTGGTCCCGCCGTGGAAGACCGCGTTCTCCATCAGATTGGAGAGGACCTGGACGATCAAGATGGCATCCATCGGGATCAGCAGGAGCTCTTCGGGGATACGGGCCTCCACCGCCACGGCGGGGAACCGCTTTCGGAATTTCTGGACCGCCTCGCCCAGGACCTCCTCCGCAGCCTCCGGCTGCTTGGTGATCTTGGCCTGATCGTTGCCGATGCGGGTGATGGAGAGCAGATTTTCCACGACCCGGATCAGCCACTGGGCATCGTCCCGCACGTCGGTCAGAAGGGCGGTCTGCTCCTCTTTGGAGAGGGCGGGGTTATCCAGGACCGTGGAGGTCGCGCCCACGATGGAGGTCAGGGGGGTGCGGATGTCGTGGGACACGGAGCGGAGCAGGTCCGCCCGCATCTTTACCTTTTCATTCTCCATCCGGAGGCGGTCCTGCTCCTTGGCCTGGGTGGTCAGAGCGCTGGTGACCAGGGACACCACCAGGAAGGTCAGGATCGTCAGCGGATAGCCGGCGATGGTAAAGTTGAATGCCATATAGGGGTATGTGAATACATAGTTGACGCCGATCACGCCCAGGACTGCGGCGATCAGCCCGAAGAGGTAGCCGTCGGTAAAACGGGAGATCAGCAGCACCGCCAGCACATACACCGGGGAGGCAAAGCCGTCCGTCGTGTCCGCCAGCTGGTGGAGCAGAACGCAGGCGCCGGTGGCACAGAGGAAGATGGCGGCGGCGACCCAGAGATCCCGCCAGGAGAAGGAAAACATGTGGCGGAGTTTTTTGCGGGAGAATTTCAAGGGGAAGGGCCCTCCTTTGCGAAATCAGAGGTTTTTTCTATTATAGCAGATGCGGGTGTTAAGATTCCACTAAGATTCGCTAAAGAATCCAAGCGGAAACCGGGGAGAATTTTTCGCAACATTGACAAAAGGAACGCAGAACTTGTCAGCGGGAAAACGGCGGAATGGGTATAATGGAACATGGCAGCGGGGCTGCCGAAAAACTAAAGGAGTGTGCAATCATGGAGGAAAAGATCAAACACTATCTGCGGCCTGGAGAGCAGGTGCGCTGGCAGGGGGCGCCCGCCCCGTTCCAGCTGATGGAGTCCGGCCTGAAGTCCCAGATCCTGATCAAATGGGGCGTGACGGCGGCGCTCTGCGCCGCGCTGCTGGCAGTGTATTTTTACAGGACGCCGGAGCCCAACATGGGCTTTGTGGGACTGGTGCTGCTGGTGGCGGTAGTGGTCCTGGTGTCTCCGGTGTTGGAGCGGCGGAATCTGTCCGGGACACGGTATTGGATCACGGACCAGCGGGTGATCCTGGCGACCCGGGATGAGACGCTCTATTACATGGAGCTGGACAAGATCGATGCGGTGCAGACCCTGGAGGGTATGACGGAGAAGCCCTGCCTAGTCCTGGGGAGCAGCATCGCCGAGGAGGCGCCCAAGAGACTGCGCTGGCGGGCCTGCCATCCCAAGACCGATATCCAGGGCCACGACCATCCGGACCAGGCGCTGGGAATGATCCTCTACGGCCTTTCCGATGCACGCGCGGCCAAAGCGCTGCTGCAGCGGGAAAAGGCTGTGAAGACGGCGTGAGCAAAGGGGGCGGCGCCACAGAATAAAATACAGAGCCGGACACTGTACCGCGGGATCTCCTGCCCGCGGTACAGTGTTTTTTTGCGGGATCTTTCCGCGTGTTGCACAGGTGAGTGCAACTTTTCCCCGGGGGGCGATACTAGCAGACAGCATGAAAGGAGGTCGGCGCCGGTGGAGGAGAGGAGCGGGAAGAACGAGGCGTTCTGTCGGCATTACCTGCGGTGCATGGACCCGGAGCGGGCCGCAGAAGCTGCAGGCACCGCCGACGGCTTTGGGCTTCTGGAGTCCAAAAATATCCGGAAGCGGCTGGAGCGGATGCGGGAGGCGTCCGCGGGCCAGATCCGGCGGGAGGACGCGGTGCGGCGGCTGGCGCAGCTGGCCTTCGGCCGGGCCAACGACGCGGCGTGTCTGGCATTCCGCGGCGGAGAGGCGGATCTGGAGCGGCTGGACCTGTCGGCGGTGTCGGAGCTGAAGGTGACAGAAAAGGGCGGCGTGGAGATCAAGCTCATTGACCGGGTCCGGGCGCTGGAGGCCCTGTGCGGCCTGCTGGGAGAGACGTCGGCAGAGGGGGCGGGAGAGCTCTATCGGGTGCTGGCGGAGGCCGCCGATGACGAGGGGGGATGGGAGAACGGCTGAGATCGCGCATTTTTCCCCAAAACAGCGGAAGGTGCTCACATGGTGGTGCCGTCGGTCCGGCTGGGAGGCCATCATCTGCGACGGGGCCGTCCGCAGCGGGAAGACCTTTTCCATGGGCCTGTCCTTCTTCCTGTGGGCGCAGGCCTGCTTTGACGGACGGCAGTTCGGCCTGTGCGGGAAAACGATCGTGTCCCTGCGGCGGAACCTGCTGACGGAGCTGGTGCCGTATCTGCAGCGGCTGGGATTTGACTGCCGGGAGACGCGGTCGGAGAATCTGCTGACCGTGCGGCTGGGCAGACACGAAAACCGCTTTCTGCTCTTCGGGGGACGGGATGAGTCCAGCGCGGCGCTGATCCAGGGCAGCACCCTGGCGGGAGTGCTGCTGGATGAGGCGGCGCTGATGCCCCGGAGCTTCGTGGAGCAGGCCATCGCCCGATGCAGCGTGCCGGGGAGCCGGCTGTGGTTCAACTGCAATCCGGAGAACCCGCAGCATTGGTTTTACCGGGAGTGGATCCTGAAGGCCGGGGAGCGGCGGGCCCTCTATCTGCATTTTACCATGGAGGACAACCCCGCCCTGACGCCGAGGATCCGGGCACGGTACCGCAGCGCATACTCCGGTGTGTTCTACCGTCGGTTCGTGCTGGGGGAGTGGACAGCCGCCCAGGGGCGGGTGTACGACTTTTTTGACCGAGAGCGCGACAGTGTCCCAGAGCCGGAGGGGATCTTTCGGGAGTGGAGGATTTCTGTGGACTACGGCACGGCCAATCCGGCCTCCTTCGGCCTGTGGGGGCGGCAGGGGGACACCTGGTACCGGACGGCGGAGTTTTACTATGACTCCCGCCGGGAGGGCCGGCAGATGACCGACGCCGAGTATGTCCGAGAGCTGAAGCGTCTGGCGGGGGAGCGAAGGATCGAAAGAGTGATCGTGGACCCGTCGGCAGCCAGCTTCATTCAGGCGCTGCGGCGGGAGGGGTTCCGGGTGATCCGGGCGAATAACGATGTCTCGGACGGCATCCGGGTGACGGCAGACCTGCTGAAGCGGCGGCAGATCGTCATCTGTGATACCTGCCGCGACTGCCTGCGGGAGATGGAGACCTATTGCTGGGATACCGGGGGACAGCGGGATGCGCCCCGGAAGGAGCAGGACCACGCCATGGACGATATGCGCTACTTCGCCATGGATGCCGCGGCGGAGACCGGAGGCGGCTTTGCGGCCACCTGGGTGGAGCGGCGGCTGTGAGGGACATCGGAAGAAGCAGACAGGAGGTTTGTGAATTGAAATGGTTTCGGAGGCGGTCGGGACCGGCGGCGGTGCCGGTCCAGCTGCGGGACGCGGGGCGGCACCCCTTCGGGATGCTGGAGGGCTATACGCCTCTGCGCAGCGGGGAGATCCGCCTGTACCGGGCGGTCCGGGAGGCGGTGCCGGTGGTGGACGCCGCCATTTACAAGCTGATCCGCATGGCGGGCGGCATTACCGCCGTCTGCGGGGACCGGACGGCGGAACGGGAATTGCGGGAATTCCTGCGGACCGTACCGGTGGGGCGGGGACAGTACGGGCTGAGCGCCTTCCTGGACGGATACCTGGACTCTCTGCTGACCTGCGGCCGGGCCGTGGGGGAGATCGTTCCCGCCCGGGGGAACCGGGACATCGCGGCGATCCTGTGCGGCCGGGTGGAGGACATCGAGATCCGGGAGGGGGACAACCCCCTGGATTTTACCATCTGCGGCCCCGATACACAGGGACATATGGGGCCGCTGCCCTATCAGGAGCTGCTGCTGTTCACGCCGTTCAATCCGGAGGCGGAGAACCCCTACGGTGTGTCGCTGCTGCGCGGGATGCCGTTTTTGACGGATATCCTGATGAAGATCTATCACACCGTCGGCGTCAACTGGGAGCGGTGCGGCGGCGTGCGCTTTGCCGTCACCTGCAGGGACAGCGGAAACGGACAGGCGGCGGAGCGGAGCCGGCAGCTGGCAGAGGAGTGGTCCCGGGCCATGCAGGACGCCAGGAGCGGCAGTGTCCGGGACTTTGTGGCGGTGGGGGATGTGGATATCCGGGTCATCGGGGCCGATGCTCCCATTCTGGACAGCCAGGTGCCGGTGCGGCAGATCCTGGAGCAGGTAGTGGCCAAAACAGGGATCCCGCCCTTTATGCTGGGCTTGAGCTGGAGCTCCACGGAGCGCATGAGCTCCCAGCAGGCGGACATGCTCACCACGGAGGTCACCGCCATCCGGCGAACCGTCACCCCGGTGGTCGAGCGAATCTGCCGGCTGTGGCTGCGGATGCACGGATATGACTGCGGCTTTTCCGTGGAGTGGGAGGACATCAACCTTCAGGACGAGGTGGAGGATGCCAGGGCGGCCCTCTACCTGGAGCAGGCGCGGAAGCTGCGGATCGAGAACGACGCGGCAGAGGCGGGAGAAAGACGCTGAGACCGTACGGAGATGAGGCCGGTGCTTCCGCCCTGCGGAAGAGGCGCACAAGGTGCGCCCGCCGCAAAAGCGGCGTACAAGCGTTTCGCCGGAGGCGAAACCTTGGGGAGGACGGGCTCTGCCTGTCCGACCAGAATGAGATCTGGGCCCCCGCCGCGCCAAAGCGCGGTGGGGAGCGCAGGCGCGGAAGCTGCGGATCGAGAACGATGCGGCGGAGGCGGG
>CALWOF010000023.1 GCA_944382995.1 uncultured Oscillospiraceae bacterium
GTGGTGCCCACACGGGTGGCGATCTCGTTGGGCATGAACTCCTTCACGGCCACCCGGGCCTCCAGCTTGGTGTCCCAGGCAAGATACGTGATGCCGAAGCCGCCCTGGCCCAGCACCCGGCCCACGATGTAGCGGCCGTTCAGCACCGTCCCGGCCCGCAGGGCCACCGGGTACTTCCTCTCGTTCTCCGCCAGGTCGAACCCGCAGTGCGGGCAGGGGCCTGCCGCGTCCGGCTTCTCCTGAAAGCAGTTGTAGCAGAGATTTTTCTGCTCCGCCATGCGCCTCACTCCCTCTGTATTTTACTGGCTCCATCATAGCCCATTTCAGCACCCAAAACAATATGCCGGCTGCATAGGGTGCAGGGAAAATTCTCTCAGCGGGGAAGAACATGAATTAAGATATTTAAATGAAATATCCATCAGAAAATCGATAAAATGCAGCACAACTGTGAATATTATTCAACTTTTTATGGAAACGTGCTAGTGAAAGATCGTCAATTTTTCTGCAAACTGTAACATATCAAGACAGAATTCAAAAAAACGGCTGTCCATTCGTGGAATTGTTTATTGACATATTGGCAGTGAGGCGTTAAAATTGTTACGAAATGGAATTACCATTTTCATACTCTGTAAGAAGGCACATGAATAAAAACCAGTATGTCAGAAGTGGGGCGGGAAACTTGGGTGTGAGCCTGGATCCCCCCTTTTCTGCCGCATACAAGGGGCCGTTGACATGAAGAGGAAGAGAGAAGCGTAGGTTGATTTTGGAAGGGAGGGAGAGAGGAGAGGATCGTCGGCGTCCCGGCCTCAATACTGTTTGCCTGCCATGGCGAGAGGTATTTGAGAGAGTTTGTATGTGAGGAATATAAACCAAGATCAAATGAGGTGATCAAATCACATGATTGGTTTGCAAATCCTGGCCAGCGGGATCCTGCTCGGCGGCATCTATGCGCTGATCAGCGTTGGTCTGAACCTGATCTTCGGCGTCATCAAAGTCGTCAACATGGCCCACGGTGATTTCCTGATGCTCGGCATGTATGCCGCCTATTTCCTGTTCACAGGTCTGGCAATCAGTCCCTATGTCTCTGCCATCATCATTTTCCCTGTGTTCATGGTTATCGGCTACGTAGTCTTCCGGCTGGTCGTCAAGCCGCTGCTTGGAAAGGCCGAGACGGAGACCAACACTATTTTGGCGACCTCTGGTCTGCAGTTCGTCCTGCAGAACCTTGTGTTGATGCTCTTTACGGCTGACTACCGTGCGATCCAGCTGGAGGGCGGTGCCACCAGCTTCAATATCGGCGGTGTTATGCTGAGTGCAAACCGCACCTGGGCATTCCTGATCTGTCTGATCCTGGCAGTTGCCCTGTATTACATTTTGATGCATACCCGTCTGGGTGCGCAGGTCCGCGCGGTCTCTCAGGACCGGGATGCCTCTGTCCTGATGGGCATCAATGTAGACCGCATTTATGCGCTGACCTTCTGCGTGGGCGTGGCCATGGTGGGCCTTGCCGGCGCTATTATCCTCCCTGTCTTCAGCGCATATCCCACTGTAGGAACCTTCTTCAGCACGTCGTCCTTCGTGGTGGTCGTGCTGGGCGGACTTGGCAGCTTCACCGGCGCTCTGCTGGGCGGTCTGATCATCGGCATCGTCGAAACGGCTGCCGGCGTGTTCGCCAGCACGGAGCTGGCCCAGGTCTTCTCCCTCCTCGTGTTCCTGATCGTCCTGTTCGTCAGGCCCCAGGGACTCCTTGGCAAGGGCGCTCGCGTATAAGGAGGGGGCAGAGTTATGAAAAAGTTATTCAATACCAAGACCCAGGACGGGAAGATGTTCATCGCTCTGGGCGCGATCACGGTTATCCTCTTGGTGTGCTGCGTGGCTCCCATTGGTATCTACAACAAGCACATCATCATCCAGACCATGTTCTATGCGTACATGGCCACGGCGTGGAACCTGATGTGCGGATACACTGGGCGACTTTCTCTGGGCCACAGCGCCTATATCGCGGTGGCGGCCTATACCTCCCTGATTCTCTTCCGTTCCTTTGATCTCACTCCCTGGATCGGCATGCTGCTGGGAGGCGTTGTCGCTATGGCACTGATGCTGGTGATCGCGTTCCCCTGCTTCCGGTTCGGCCTGAAGGGCCCTTACTTCACGCTGTCCAGCATTGCGGTCATGGAGATCACCCGTTATCTGCTCACCAGCATGCGGGAACTGACCGGCGGTTCTCTGGGTATGTCCCTGCCCTATCAGAAGGACAATCTCCTGATGTTCCAGTTTGACGATAAGGAGCCCTATCTGATCATCATTCTGATTTTCTGGCTGGCTGCTATTTTCCTCCTGTGGAAAATGGAACGCACCCGTTACTATCTGGAGGCCATCCGTGAGGATGACGATGCGGCGGCGGCGCTGGGTATTTCCGTCAACAAGAACCTGATCAAGGCCGCGCTGCTGAGCGCGTTCCTGGTGGCTCTGGGCGGTACATTCTATGTCCAGTACTACCGCTACGTGGATCCTGCCACCATCTGCGGCTCCACTATGGCGCTGAATCTGGCCCTGATCACCATCATCGGCGGCAGCGGCACCATTCTGGGTCCCACCATCGGCGCTGTCTTGGTGATTCCTGTGACGGAGATTCTCCGCTCCAACCTGGGTGATAAGCTGTCCGGTCTGCACCTGTTCATCTATGGCATCCTGCTGATCGTCATGATCATCTACATGCCCAAGGGAATTATCAGCATCCCCGGTATCATTAAGCGCAAGCGCATGGCAAAGTTGGCCAATCCGGCGGGAGGTGAGCACAATGGCTGAGACGATCCTCCAGGTCAAAAATATTTCCAAGAGCTTCGGCGGTCTGAAGGCCACGAACAACGTCTCCTTCGATCTGCAGAAAAACGAGATCCTCAGCATCATCGGTCCCAACGGTGCTGGCAAGTCCACGCTCTTCAATTTGATCACGAACTTCTATCGTATCGACGAGGGTGATATCCTCTACAAGGGAAAGAGCATCGTGGGCCTGATGCCGGACCAGATCTGCAAGCTGGGCATCACCCGGACCTTCCAGGTGGCAAAGCCCTTTTCCGGTTTGACGATCTTTGACAACATCCTGGTGGGTTGCCTGTCCAAATCCGCCACTGTTGCGGAGGCCCGCGGCAAAGTGGACGAGATTCTGAGGCTCGTGAAGCTGGATAAAAAAGCCGATGAGATGGGCGGCCGTCTGACCACTCTGGAACGCAAACGTCTGGAACTGGGCAAGGCGCTGGCCACAAACCCTGATGTGCTGATGCTTGACGAGGTCATGACCGGTCTGAAACCGCATGAGATGGAAGAGATGATGGAGTTCATCATGGAGCTCAAGAAACGGATGACGATCGTCGTTGTTGAACACGTGATGAAAGTAATCAATACCATCAGCGACCGGATCATCGTTCTGGACCATGGCACAAAGATCGCAGAAGGCGTTCCCCAAGAGGTCATGAACAACCCGCAGGTTATTGAGGCTTATTTAGGGAGGAGCGCCAAAAATGCTTGAAGTGAAGAATCTGAATGTTGCCTATGGCGACACACAGGTGATCTGGGACCTGAACCTCCATGTAGAAGAAGGGGAGATCGTCACGCTGCTGGGGCCTAACGGTGCCGGCAAGACGACTCTCCTGCGGACCATCTGCGGTCTGGTGAAGCCGAAGTCTGGTCAGATCACCTTCTGCGGAGAGGATCTTCTCTCCATCAAGCCCCATAAGCGGCCGGAACACGGTCTGATCATGGTCCCTGAAGGAAGAAAACTTTTCCCGAAGATGACGGTTGAAGAGAATCTTTTCATCGCCGCCGGCAAGGGAAAGGTCGACAGCGATACGGTCGACTGGATTTTTGAGCTCATGCCCCGCCTCGCGGAGCGCCGCAAGCAGCTGGCCGGCACTTTGTCCGGTGGTGAGCAGCAGATGTGCGCCATCGCCCGCGGCATCATGGGCAAGCCAAAGCTGCTGATGCTGGATGAGCCCTCCCTTGGCCTTGCTCCCATCATTGTGGAGCAGGTCTTCGACATCCTCCTGAAACTCCGCGAGAAGGGGATCACCATCTTCTTCGTGGAGCAGTTTGTGGAGCAGTCTCTGGGAATTTCCCAGCGCGGCTACCTGCTGGAGGACGGTCGGATCGTTCTGGAGGAAGACAGCCAGGCGATGCTGGGCAACGATTACATCAAGCAGGTGTATCTTGGCATCTGAGTCAGAGCCAATACACGATAGAGGAAGACCAAAATTTGATGAAAAGGAGCACCAAGATATGAAGCAAGTAAAGAGATTGTTCTGCCTGGCCCTATGTTTGGTACTCGCACTGTCTGTCACTGCCTGCGGCGGTGAAGAGGAAGAGAGCGGCGGCGGTGCCGCCAGCGGCGAGCCCGGTGAGGTCAATGTCTACGTCGGCATTGAGGAGCCCCTGACCGGTGCCAATGCCTCTCTGGGCACCGCGGAATACAACGCCATTGAAATGTGCATCGAGATGCTCAATGAGCAGGGCGGCGTGGCCGGCCAGTATCCCATCACTTATGAGACGGTGGACACCCAGAGTGATGCCGCCACCGGCTCCTCCGAGGTGGAGCGGCTGATCACCACCAAGGGCGTGCCCGTGATCATCGGCTCCTATGCCTCCGGTATTGCCGCTGCTGTCAGCGAGGTCTGCGAGCGGTACGAGACGCTGCTGTGGGAGCAGTCCGGCGCCGCTGACACCCTGCTGCAGAACGGCTATGAGTGGACCTTCCGTACGGAGTCCATGTCCTCTCTGTGGGGCGCTACTTCTGTGGACTACATCGTCTCTGAAGCCGATTATGTGAAGGAAGTCCTGGGCAAGGACATCGAGGATCTGAAGGTAGCTATCGTCCATGAGGACGGCTCTTACGGCACCGCTGTGGGCGAGGGCAACTACGCCGCCGCGGAAGAGGCCGGCATGGATATCGTGGTCTATGAGGCCTACTCCTCCAGCACCCTGGACCTGTCCAGCGTTATTATGAAGCTGATCGCCGCCGAGCCCGATGTGCTGCTGCTCACCGGCTACGTCAACGATGGTGCGCTGTTCATTCGTCAGTCCGCTGAGCTGGGCTTTACTGTTCCCATCCTGATCACTCACAGCGGCGGCCACAGCGTGCAGGCTTTCGTGGACGCCGTCGGCGACCAGGTGAACTACTTGCTGACCGTGGACCCCGTTCCCTGCAACCCCAAGCTGGACAGCTTCTCTGAGGAGCTGCAGGAGGTCTTCAAGGACTTTGAGGCCCGCTGGACCGAGAAATACGGTGTGAAGCCCGCCCACCACGTGGAGATGCGCGCCTTTGCCCAGTCCTATCTGTTCTTCACAGAGGTCGCCCCTCTCGCCATTGAGCAGAGCGGAACCTTCTCTGCCGCCTCCTGCCGGGATGCCATCCTGTCTCTGGATCTGGATGCCTCTGAGAGCCTGATGGGAGCCGGTGTCAAGTTCTCCACTCCCGACGAGCCCTTCACCGATCCCGTGCTGGGCAACTCTCACGTGGGTCAGAACATTGAGGCGAAGGCCTTCATCAACCAGTATTTCGATGGTGAGCTGTACTGCGTGTGGCCCGAGGAGTATGCACAGAAGGAGCCGGTCCTGTTCCTGCCTTCTTCCAGCACACTGTCTGCTGGCGTCGCCGACTGATATCTGCAGAAAACCGCCTGACAATTTGCGTTTCGGCCGTCCGCCGGTCCCCGTTTTGGGGACCGGCGGACGCTTTTTAGCTTGGGGCGGAAAGAGCACTGAAAGCAGTCTCTCCGATTTCCTGGCAAAGAGAGCAGACATCCGCAGCATTCTCTCAGCGGGGAGGGAACCTCTGTGTGCCGGATGCACACGGGAACGGAATTGAGAGCTCCCGGAAATGCAAAGAAACCACCGGTCTCTGAGAGATCAGTGGTTTCTTTGGTACGCCGTGAGGGATTCGAACCCCCGGCCTTCTGGTCCGTAGCCAGACGCTCTATCCAGCTGAGCTAACGGCGCATGTCCTGTCGGACAGCTTATTTATAATAGCACACCCTGTTTTGAAATGCAAGGGTTTTTTCGGATTTTTTATCTTATTTTTCAAGCTCTTGTAAACAGGGACATCCTGTGGTAAAATACCACTATCTATAATATGCATCTGTGTGTCAGAGAGAAAATGTGAAAGAGAGAAGCGGGGTCATGGAGAACAGCACTTTCAAATGCGTCGCGTTCGGCGGCTTCGACAAGCAGGATGTGATCCGCTATATCGAGCAGTCCGCCCGGGAGGCTGCTGAGGTCCGGGAGCAGCTGCAGCTGGAAAATGAGCGGCTGCGGACAGAGTCTGCAGATCTGCAGGCCCAGGTTCGGGCCCTGCGGGAAAAGCTGGAGGCTGAGTCCTCCCTGCGAGAGGATGCCCAGTCCCGTCTGGAACAGGCCAAACGGGCGCTCGAGGACTTGCGGACTGCCAAGGCGGATGCGGATCGGCTGACCGCTGAGGTAGAGCGTCTGCGTCCGGATGCCGAGGCCTATGTCCGGTTCCGGAACCGGATCGGCGACATTGAGTGCGCGGCCAATAAACGGGCTGCTGAGCTGGAATCCACCACCACCGCCAGACTGCGGCGGACCACGGATCTTTTCCGCAGCCAGTATACAGATCTGATGTCCTCCTTTGAGGCCGCTGCGGCCCATGTGATCTCTGAGCTGCGGAAGGTGGAGGTCAATCTGACACAGCTCCCCCGGGCTATGGATCAGACAGGGGCGGAGCTGAACGAGCTGTCGGCTCTGCTGGAGCAGGGACCTGAACAGAAGGGAACATGAGGAAGTGCCGGGGTTCACCCGACCTTCTTCTTTATCCGGGAAAAGACGTTGCTGTATAATCGCCGAGGTTCCATGGCACAATAATCCCCGGCACCGTGATGCGCAATGCGTCCCGCGTGTATCCCGGCGCATGGAATGTGTGGATAAAATAACGTTAAATTATAAACAAAACTGTGATATTTCGCAAATGAATACGTTTGCGTTTACGTTTATTGTTGCAAATATAGATTTTTCTGAAAGAAGTTTGTGCAAAAGAAAGAATGCAAAAATTCCGTGAAGATTTTCCTTGCAAAGCCGAAGGAGGGGCCCTATACTAAAATCAACCAAGGAAACAGCCGCGCATTTCAGTCGGTCCCTCGGCGGGATCGGCCCCCTGTGTCCCGGTACCGAGCCGCCGGGACATCCGACTCCTGTATCCGGGATCTGGAAGTGACCCTACCAACCTGAAGAACGTGGACGGGGAGAAGGTGAGAAGGAATGCCACTGGAAGCCATTGAAAACATCACACGTGTGGAAGCCGAGAATAAAGAGCGCAGGACTGCCGCGGAGGCCCAGGCGAAACAGATGATCGCCGACGCCCAGCGGAATGGTCTTGCGCTCTTGAAGCAGACGCAGGAGGCCGCAGAGGCCCGGGAGAAAGCCCTGCTCCGCCAGGCGGAGGAGCGGGCCGCCGTCCGGCGGGAAGCGATCGCCGGCGAAGCCCGGGCGGAGGCGGAGGACCTGCGCCGGCGGGCGGAGGCGAATCTGGATGCGGCCGCGGAGCTCATTGTCAGAAGGGTCGTGAGAGACTGATATGGCCATTGTGAAGATGAAAAAGCTCCGGGTGATCGCCATGGCAGATCTGAGAGATGAGCTGCTTCGGCAGCTCCAGCGTCTTGGGTGCGTGGAGATCCGGGAGCCGGCGGACGCTGGGGAGGAGTGGGACGGTCTGCTGGAACGGGAGAGCTCCCGTCTCGCGGAGGCCAAAGCCGCCCTGGCGGATGTCAGCAATACACTGACCGCCGTGAAAAAGTACGCCGATATCCGTGAGGGGATGTTTGCTCCCCGGCAGGAGGTGACCCATTCGCAGCTGCTGGACAGCGGCGCCGCGGACCGGGCCAGAGCCGCCAGCGACCAGGTAGCTAGGCTGCTGCAGACCGTATCCCAGCTCCAGAGCGAGGAGAACCGGCTGCTGGCAAAGCAGGCGTCTCTGCGTCCCTGGAAAGCTCTGGACATGCCCCTGGAGCTGACAGGCACGGCCCACACGGTATTTCTGCCAGGTGTGCTCCCGGCGGCTGCAGATATGGGAGCCCTGCGCCAGAATCTTTCGGAGACGGCCAGTGAACTGTTGGAGATCTCCGGAGACAAGCAGCAGAGGTACTGTCTTCTCCTGTGCCATCGGGCGGATGAGGAGCGTGCGCTGGAGGTCCTGCGGCAGCGGGGATTCAGTGCGGTCTCTTTTCAGGATTCCAGCACACCGGCAGAAAACCTGCGCCGTCTGGAAGGGGAGCTGGAGGAGAACCGCCGCCGCCAGACAGAGGCCTTCGAGGCCCTGCGCAGCAGCGGTGCGGACTGGAATACACTGCGGCTCTATGCAGACCGTCTGCGGAGCGACACAGCTCTGGAGGCGGGGAACGAAAATCTCCTCACCGACGGCACGATCCTCTTTTTTGAGGGGTGGGCTCCGGCGGACCGGATGGATGCCGTGGGCGGACTGCTGGACCGCTTCGGCTGTGCCTGGGAGGCGCAGGATCCGGATGCGGACGAGTATCCGGAGGTGCCTGTCCGGCTGCGGAACAACTGGTTTTCCCGGCCGCTGAACATGGTGACGGACATGTATGCCCTGCCGGTGTACGGCAGCCTGGACCCCAACCCCCTGATGGCACCGTTTTTCATCCTCTTCTACGGGATCATGATGGCGGATATGGGCTACGGATTGCTGATGGTGGCCATGGGGCTGTTCCTCTGGAGAAAGAAGGTCCGGGGGACCATGGACTACATGGGTGGCCTCCTGGTGCTCTGCGGCATCAGCACCTTTATTGTCGGGGCTTTGACCGGCGGTTTCTTCGGTGACTTTTTGAGCCAGCTGGCAAAGCTCATCGACCCCTCGAGCACCTTTGCCCTGCCGTACCTGTTCACGCCCCTGACGGACACCATGGCGATCCTGATCGGCTCGTTGGTGCTGGGGTTCATCCAGATCCTCACCGGCATGGTCATCAGCTTTGTCAAGAAGGTGAGGGACGGGCACCTGGCAGACGGCATCTGGGAGGAGGGCACCTGGTGGGTGATCTTCCTGGGCGGCGGCCTGGCGGTCCTGGGGATCGGCAGCGTGGCCGGATACCCGGTGGTCCTGATCCTGGGCCTCTTGATGCTGGTGGTGGGCTCCGGCCGGAACGCAAAGGGCTTCGGCAAGGTCACGTCGGTGTTCGGAGCCGTGTACAACGGCGTCACCGGTTACTTCAGCGATATCATGTCCTACTCCCGGCTGATGGCACTGATGCTCTCCGGCAGCATCATCGCCAGTGTGTTCAACCAGCTGGGCGCGGTCACCGGCAATGTGATCGCCTTTGTCATCATCTCCGCGCTGGGCAATGCGCTGAACTTTGCCCTGAACCTGCTGGGCTGCTACGTCCATGACCTGCGGCTCCAGTGCCTGGAATTCTTCAATCGGTTCTACGAGAGCGGCGGACGGCCGTTCCGGCCCCTGGCGTATCAAACAAATTACGTGGATATTAAGGAGGAAGATTGATCATGTCTGCTTTTCTGGAACAATTCGGAGGCATTGGCCTTGCTTTCCTGGGCGCCGCGCTGGCGGTGGGACTGTGCTGCGTGGGCTCCGCCCGGGGCACCGGCATGACCGGCGAAGCTGCTGCGGGTCTTCTGTCCACGGCTCCGGAGCACTTCTCCAAGTGTCTGATCCTCCAGGTCATCCCCGGTACCCAGGGCCTGTATGGCCTGGTCATCTGGTTCTTCGCGCTGAACGTCATGGGGGCCTTCTCCGGCGGGATCCAGCCCCTGACTGTCACACAGGGCCTGACCATCGCCGTCTCCTGCCTGCCCATGGCCATCGGCGGCTATCGGTCTGCCATCTACCAGGGCCGCGTAGCGGCGGCATCCATCACCATCGCCGCCAAGCAGCCAAACGACTGGTCCAAGGGCATCATTCTCTGCGTCATCGTGGAGTTCTACGCGATCCTGTCCCTGCTTGCGTCCATCCTGCTGCTGATGAACGCCCTGTGATCCGGGCTCCACGGCACCACGACGGAAAGGCGGTGACGCACAGTGAATGGAATTGAGAGGATCACCCAGCGCATCGGCGCGGATACGCAGGCGGAGATCGACCGTATTCTGGCGGACGCCAATGCCCAGGCGCAGGCCATTTCAGAAAAGTTCCGGGCGCAGGCGCAGGCCGAGGACCGGATGCTGCTGGCCAGGAGTGAAAAGGCTGCGGCAGAGCGCGAGGAGCGTCTGGTGAGCGCGGCGCAGATGGAGGCACGCAAGACCCTTCTGGCCGCCAAGCAGGAGATGGTGGAGCTGGCCTATCGTCGGGCAATGGAAAAGCTCCGCTCCCTGACCAAGGAGCAGTACACGGAACTGCTGTCCGCCATGCTGGCGGAGGCGGCCGCTACCGGACGGGAGGAGGTCATCTTCTCGCCAGAGGACCGGGCCGGCGTTGGAAAGGCGGCGGTCGCCAGGGCCAACGAGCTGCTGGCAAGGGCATCTGCGCCGGATCTCCTTTTGGGAGACGGCATGCTGGCAGATTTGGTGAACAAGGTGGCCGCCGGCGTCAGCGCTCTGGCGCAGGGAACCGCCATGCTGACCGTATCAGAGGAGACCCGCCCTATGGACGGCGGCTTCATCCTCCGGGACGGGAGGATCGAGGTCAACTGCACCTTCGGTGCCCTGATCCAGGCGGAGCGGGAGCGGACCGCCGGCGCGGTGGCAAAGCTTCTGTTCCCGGACGCATGAGGGAGGTGGCGTCGGTTTGGCGAAGACCATCAAGGACACAGATTATCTGGTGATCTCCGCCCGGGTGAAGGCCCTGGAGACAGGTCTGCTCACCCGGGAGCGGATGGAACAGCTCCTGGATGTCCGGACCGGCGGAGAGGCTGCGAAGCTCCTGCAGGAATGGGGCTATCCCCAGTTGGACCCGGACCGGCCGGAGGCCATGGACGCGGCGCTCTCCGCTGCCCGCGAGGCCACCCTGGCCGACCTGGCGGAAGGTCTGCCGGATCCGCGGTATCTGGATCTGTTCAAGATCAAATATGACTATCACAACGCCAAGGCCCTGCTGAAGGCAGAGGTCACAGGCGTGAGCGCGGACCGCATGCTGATGGATATGGGCCGGGTGAGCGCCGCCGCGCTGGCGGCCGCCCTGCGGGAGCGGGACCAGGAAAACTTGCCTGAGACCCTCTCCGCCGCCGTGGCGGAGGCCCGGGAGGTGCTGGACACCACCCGGGATCCCCAGCTGGCGGATATCGTGCTGGACCGCTGGTGCTACCGGGATATGGCAGGGCTGGCTGCGGAGACCGGGAGCGCGTTCCTTCAGGGCTATGTGGCCGCACAGGTGGACGCGGTGAACCTGCGGACCGCAGTGCGGACGCTGCGGATGGGAAAGGGCGCTGAATTTCTCCGCGGCGCACTGCTGGAGGGAGGGACCTTCTCCCCCGAAGCAGTGGAAAAGGCCGCTTCCGGCGGCGGAGCGGGCCTGCGGGACCTCTGTGGCACCACCCGGTTCCGCGCCGCGGCGGAGGCCGGCTCCGACGCGCTGAACGGCGGCTCTCTGACAGAATTTGAAAAGCTCTGCGATGACGCTGTGGAGGACTATCTGGCCGGCGCCCAGTATGTGCCCTTCGGTGAGGCACCTCTGGTGGGGTATCTGGCCGCCCGGGAGACGGAGTACACGAACCTGCGTATCATCCTGCTGGGCCGCGCCGCAGGCATCGACCCGGCAGTGATCCGCACCCGTCTGCGCAGGAGCTATGTGTGAGGAGGCGGTGACATGGCAGCCACATATCGGATCGCCGCGGTTGGCGACTGGGAGTCCGTCATGGGGTTCCGGGCCCTGGGGCTGGAGACATATCCCGTCACCGGCCCTGAGGAGGCGCGGGAGGCCATCCGTGACCTGGCTAAGGATGGCGACTGCGGTATCATCTATCTGACAGAGCAGCTGGCAAAGGATCTGCCGGACGTTCTGGAGCGGTACAAGGACGAGCTCCGGCCCGCCATCATCCTGATCCCCGGACGCGAGGGGACCCTCGGTATCGGCATGGGCAATATCCAGCGATCCATCCAGCGGGCGGTCGGTGTCGACCTCTGAGCATGACAGGCCATTCCCGGCCGCGGGCCGCCGCGGATACGATCGAGATATCCTGCAACAAACGGAAGAACAGCAAATGGTCCTGTCCCTTCCGGCGAAACTGGTGTGAAGGAAGGTTGAAGATTTGAGCGGTAAGATCGTGAAGGTTTCCGGTCCGCTGGTGGTGGCCACAGGCCTGTCGGATGCCAATATGTCCGACGTGGTCCGTGTAGGCCCCCAGCATCTGATCGGTGAGATCCTGACCATGAAGGGTGATTCCGCCTCTATCCAGGTGTATGAGGAGACCTCCGGCCTGGGTCCCGGCGCCGAGGTGGTCACCACCGGCGCCCCCATGAGCGTGGAACTGGGCCCCGGCATGATCGAGGGCATCTACGACGGTATCCAGCGCCCTCTGGAGAAGATTGTGGAGAAGGTGGGCGCCAATATCACCCGCGGTGTGGAGGTCCCGGCCCTGGACCGGGAGAAGAAGTGGGAGTTCACCGCCTCCGTGGAGCCCGGAGCGAAGGTGACCGGCGGCGACGTGATCGGCACTGTGCCGGAGACGGCGGTGGTGCTCCACAAGATCATGGTGCCCCCCAACCTGAACGGCACCATCACGGACATCAGGAGCGGCTCCTTCACCGTGGAGGAGACCGTGGCCACGCTGCGCACCGACAGGGGAGAGGACGTTCCCCTCACCATGGTGCAGAAGTGGCCGGTCCGGATCGGCCGGCCCTACAAGCACAAGTATCCACCCAAGCGGCCCCTGTGCTCCGGCCAGCGGGTCATTGACACCCTGTTCCCCATCGCCAAGGGCGGCACCGCCGCCGTGCCCGGGCCCTTCGGCTCCGGCAAGACCGTGGTGCAGCACCAGCTGGCCAAGTGGTCCGATGTGGACATCGTGGTCTACATCGGCTGCGGTGAGCGCGGCAACGAGATGACCGACGTGCTGCGGGAGTTCCCGGAGCTGAAGGACCCCCGTACCGGCGAGTCGCTGATGAAGCGGACGGTGCTGATCGCCAACACCTCCGATATGCCTGTGGCCGCCCGGGAGGCGTCGGTCTACACCGGCATCACCATTGCCGAGTACTTCCGGGATATGGGCTATGATGTCGCCGTCATCGCCGACTCCACCTCCCGCTGGGCGGAGGCCCTTCGTGAGATGTCCGGCCGCCTGGAGGAGATGCCCGGCGAGGAGGGCTACCCCGCGTACCTGGCCTCCCGTCTGGCCCAGTTCTACGAGCGGGCTGGCTCCGTGGCGTGCATCGGCTCCGACGACCGCCGTGGCAGCCTCACCGCCGTAGGCGCCGTGTCGCCGCCAGGAGGCGACCTCTCCGAGCCTGTGGCGCAGGCCACCATGCGGATCGTCAAGGTGTTCTGGGCTCTGGACGCATCCCTGGCCTACAAGCGTCACTTCCCGGCCATCAACTGGCTGAACTCCTATTCGCTGTATCTGGACTCCCTGAAGCCGTGGTTCGACGAGAACCTTGGCCGACAGTTCCTGGAAGACCGTGGGAAAGCCATGGGCATTTTACAGCAGGAGGCCAGCCTTAACGAAATTGTCCAGCTGGTGGGCAAGGACGCCCTGTCTCCCGCCGATCAGCTGACCCTGGAGACCGCCCGGATGGTGCGGGAGGACTTCCTGCAGCAGAACGCCTTCACGGACGTGGACGGCTACTCCAGCTATGACAGGCAGGAAAAGCTTCTGGCCATGATCCTGCGGTACGACCACCTGTGCCGGGAGGCCATCACCAAGGGTGCCGACGCCCGCAAGCTCTTCTCCATTCCGTCCAGAGAGCAGATCGGCCGGGCCAAGAGCGTGCCGGTGGAGGAGTATCCCAAGGTCTATGAGGAGATCGCCGCCGAAATGGAGCAGGAGATCGCCGCCATCGCGGAGGAAGGAGGCGAGGACGCATGATCCGGGAATACAGAACGGTAGAGGAGATCGCCAGCCCCCTGATGATCGTCCGTATGGTGGAGGGCGTCACCTACGACGAGCTGGTGGAGGTGGAGCTCCACGACGGCTCCGTCCGCCGTGGTCAGGTGCTGGAGGTCAACGGCGATACCGCCGTGGTCCAGCTGTTTGAGTCCGCCGCCGGCATCAATCTGGCGGACGCCAAGGTCCGCTTTCTGGGCCATCCGCTGCAGCTGGGCGTGTCCGAGGATATGCTGGGCCGGGTGTTCAACGGCATGGGCCGCCCCATCGACGGCGGGCCGGAGATCCTGGCGGAGGAGTACCGGGACATCAACGGCCTGCCCATGAACCCCGCCGCCCGGGACTACCCCAACGAGTTCATCCAGACCGGCGTGTCCACCATCGACGGGCTGAACACCCTGGTCCGTGGGCAGAAGCTGCCCATCTTCTCTGGCTCAGGCCTGCCCCACGCCAATCTGGCGGCCCAGATCGCCCGGCAGGCCAAGGTACTGGGGGATGACACCTCCAAGTTCGCCGTGGTGTTTGCCGCCATCGGCATCACCTTCGAGGAGTCGGAGTTCTTCGTCAGTGAGTTCAAGCGTACCGGCGCCATCGACCGGACGGTCATGTTCTCCAACCTGGCCAATGACCCGGCGGTGGAGCGTATTGCCACTCCCCGGATGGCCCTGACCGCCGCGGAGTATCTGGCTTTTGAGAAGGATATGCACGTGCTGGTCATCATGACCGACATCACCAACTACGCCGAGGCCCTGCGGGAGGTCTCCGCCGCCAAGAAGGAGGTCCCCGGCCGGCGGGGCTTCCCCGGCTATCTGTACACGAATCTGGCGACTATCTATGAGCGTGCCGGCCGTCAGCTGGGCAAGCCCGGCTCCATCACCCTGATCCCCATTCTGACCATGCCCGAGGACGACAAGACCCACCCCATCCCGGACCTGACGGGCTATATCACCGAGGGGCAGATCATTCTGTCCCGGGAGCTGTACCGCAAAGGGATCCACCCGCCGGTGGATGTGCTGCCCAGCCTGTCCCGTCTGAAGGACAAGGGCATCGGCGCCGGCCGCACCCGGGAGGACCACGCCGACACCATGAACCAGCTCTTCGCCGCCTATTCCACTGGCAAGGACAACAAGGAGCTGATGAGCATCCTGGGCGAGGCGGCCCTGACCCCCACGGACCTGCTGTACGCCAAGTTCGCCGACGAGTTCGAGCGGCGGTACGTGAACCAGGGCTATGAGGAGAACCGCTCCATCGAGGAGACGTTGGACCTGGGCTGGGAGCTGCTTTCCATCCTGCCCAAGAGCGAGCTCAAGCGCATCAAGCCCCAGTTCATTGAAAAGTACTGGCCCAAAAAGGACGAGGCGCAGGCGTAAGCAGGGGCGGACGCCCTTGGCCGCCCGCAGGCAAGCCCATGTGAAAGAGGGGGATCCAATTGCCCAACACAACCATCAACCCCACCCGGATGGAGCTCACCCGTCTCAAGGGCAAGCTGCGCACTGCCCAGCGGGGCCACAAGCTGCTCAAGGACAAACGGGACGAGCTGATGAAGCAGTTCCTGGACACGGTGCGGGAGGTCCGTTCCCTCCGCTCTGAGGTAGAGGAGGAGCTGATGACGGTCCACGATGCCTTTACCGTGGCCTCCGCCCTGATGAGCTCCCAGGCGCTGGAACAGGCGCTTCTGTATCCCAAGCAGAGCGTGAAGCTGACCCAGACCACAAAGAACATCATGTCCGTCAATGTGCCGGTGTACGACTTCCAGACTCAGACCCGGTCGGATGCGGACATCTACCCCTACGGCTTTGCGGCCACCTCCGGCGAGCTGGACACCGCCGTTGACGCTCTGGGGAAGGTGTTCCGCAAAATGCTCAAGCTGGCAGAGGTGGAAAAGGCCGCCCAGCTGATGTCGGAGGAGATCGAGAAGACCCGCCGCCGGGTGAACGCTCTGGAATATGTGGTGATCCCGGATACCCAGGAAGCCATTCGCTATATCACCATGAAGCTGGACGAAAACGACCGGGCCACCACCACCAGATTGATGAAAGTCAAGGATATGCTCCTGAAGGAGGCCATCGAGGACCGGCGTGGCCAGGACGCAATAGCTGTAAAGGCATTCAGTTCCACAGCGGCTTCACCGTCTCAGGGATGAACCATCCCTGTGCGGCAACTGCCGGGCGGTTTTCGGAAGATCTCTTCCGAAAACCGTCCGGTGTTTTTTGTAGCTGACAGGCGCAGCTCCTGCCGCCGCCGCATACACTGGCGGGAAAGGGGAGGGGAGACCATGCGCTTTTTCTCAGACTATGACCGGCTGGCTGCCGTGCGGTATGCTCACCGCTGGGCTTATGGCCGGAACCCGGCCTTCTATGACTATGAAGAACTGGGAGGGGACTGCACCAATTTCGCCTCCCAGTGCGTATTCGCCGGGTGCGGGATCATGAACTTCACGCCGGACTTCGGCTGGTATTACATCGATGCCAACCAGAAATCCCCCTCCTGGACCGGGGTGCCCTACCTGTGGAACTTTCTCACCCGGAAGGAGCCCTCTGTGGGCCCCATTGCGCTCCCCTGCGATCTGGAGGATCTGCGTCCCGGAGATCTGGTGCAGCTGAGCTTCAGCGGCGAGGTGTTCCAGCACACGCCGGTGGTAGTAAAGATATCCTGTCCCGTCACACTGGACACGGTGCTGATTGCCGCCCACAGCTATGACGCCGATGACCGGCCCCTGTCCACCTATGAATTCCAGGACATCCGGTTCCTCCATATCCTGGGCACCATTCGGCCGTGAACAGCAATCATTTACAATTCTGTTACATTTTCGGACCCAGACGTGCTATCATGGAGACATCTTGTACAAGAGAGGGTGGGTCCCATGAAGAAGTTCCTGTCCGGCCTGCTGTCCGCTGCCCTGGCGGCCAGTCTGCTGGCCCCGTCCGCAGCTGCGGTGGGCACCGGCTTTACCGACGTGCCCGCCGGCAGCTCCCTGGCCGGCGAGGTGGAAAAGGCTGTGGACTGCGGATTGATGAATGGCTACGACGCCGGTACCTTCGGCTACGGTGACTCCATGACCCGGGCCCAGTTCGTCACGGTCCTGGGACGGATGATGGGCTGGTCCGACGGGGGCGCTCACGTAGCCATGTGGATGATCCCGGAGGCTATGGAGGTGCCGTCAGACCTGTCGGAGACGTATCTCTTCGCTATCGAACAGGCGGCCCAGCGGGATGTGGTGGACATCGACGAGCCCTTCCGGCCCAGTGATCCCGTCACCCGGGGCGAGATGGCGGAGCTGCTGGTCCGGGCCCTGGGGCTCAAGGGCGCGGCGGAGCAGGTCCGGCAGCTGTGGGCCAGCCGGGACTCCGCGTTCACGGCTGCGATCCCCTTTACGGATGTGACCGGGGAGGAGGCCCCTTACATCCAGATCGCCTATACCATCGGCATGACCAACGGCACCTCTGCCACCACCTTTTCTCCGGGCAGCACCGCCACCCGGGCCCAGGCGGCGGCCATGCTGGTGCGGATCTATGAGAAGATCACCGCGCCAACGGGCCCCGTCCACGGCTTCTACGCCATCTCCTCTTACAGCCAGCTGGATCTGGCGGGGGATATGGACGCGGTCAGCGCCGGCTGGAGCCGCATGACCTGGGACGGGGAGACCGCCGTTCTCCGTACTACTTCGGCAGACGGCAACGAGTACGCCATCCCCAGCGGCTACGAGGAGGTAACCGATTACTTATCCGGTCGGGACGTGCCCCTGCACCTGAGCGTATTCATGGAGGGCCAGGAGCTGAAGGACCTGCTGGCGTCTCCAGACGGCCGGGCCCAGGCGGTGGAGCAGATCGTCCATGAGGTGACGGTGGACTATCAGACCATCGGGGAGAACCCTTACAGCGGCGTTACCATCGACTTCGAGGGCCTGCGCCAGGGCCAGAAGGCGGACTTCACAGCCTTCCTGACCGCCCTGGACGCTGAGCTGGAGGACCTGGGGAAGGAGCTGTACGTCTGTGTGTCCCCGGTGCTGGCCGGCGGCACGTACTACGACGGCTACGATTACGCCGCCATCGGCCGCCTGGCCGACAAGGTGATCCTGATGGCCTACGGCTACGACGCCCGGGACATGAGCGGTTTCGTGGGCAGCCGCTATCACGAGACCGCCGCAACGGCCCCCATCGGCCAGGTGTATCTTGGCCTTGCGGCCCTGACGGAGCAGGTGGACCCGGACAAGGTGCTACTGGGCTTCTCCGCCCAGGCCACCGCCTGGCAGATCGACGGGGAGGGGGACCTGCTCTCCGGCACGCCGGTGTATCCGTCGGCGGAGACAGTAGCCAGACGGCTGGCCCAGCCGGACACGGAAAAAGGCTGGTCGGGCGCCTATCAACAGCCCTACGCCGTCTACACCACTGAGGACGGCGGCCGGTATTTCCTGTGGTACCAGGACAGTGCGAGCGTGGAGGCTGCCATGCGGGCTGCAAAGCTTCTGGGCGTCGCCGGCGCGTCGGTGTGGCGGCTGGGGATGCTGCCCGACAGCGAGGTCTGGAACTGGGACAGTCTGCTGGGCTGAGGCTCTGCATAAGCAGCATAAGAAAGACGGCTGATGGGAAACCATCAGCCGTCTTTCTTTGCGGTTTTCTTTGATTTCTTCACACGTGACAAGGGATTTGCCTTTGCGGCTATGCGGAGGGATTCGTTGTCGATGTGGGTGTAGATCTCCGTAGTGTTCAGGTGGTCGTGGCCCAGCACCTCCTGGACGGCCCGCACGTCCACGCCGTTTTGCAGCATCAGCGTGGCGGCAGTATGCCGCAGCTTGTGGGAGGAATACTCACTGGCATTGAGCCCCGCCTCCGCCAGACGTTTTTTCACCATGGCGTGGACTGTGGCTCGGCTGATCCGCTCGTTCTGGGAGGAGAGGAAGAGTGCATTCGCATCCCGACCGGTGATAGGCCGCCGCACCGCCAGATACTTGGCGATGGCGTCCTGGCAGGCGTCGTTCAGGTAGATGATGCGGACCTTGTTGCCCTTGCCGAGGACCCGCAGGGCGTCATCCTGGATGTCGGAGAGATCCAATCCAACCAGCTCGCTGATCCGCAGGCCGCAGTTGAGAAACAGCGTCAGGATGCAGTAGTCCCGCTCCTGATTTTTTCCATCCACAGATCCCAAAAGCTGGAGACTTTCATCCAAAGTCAGGTATTTCGGTAATGTTTTCTTCAATTTCGGAGAATCCATATCTTTGACGGGATTTTCACGAAGTAGGTGCATCTTGTTGGTCAGGTAGTTGTAGAAGGACCGGATGGTGGCGATTTTCCTGGCCCGGGAGGCGGCGTTCAGGCCGTATCCGGACCTGGGGCTGTTGGCGTGCTGGACCCGGTCCCGAGCCAGATACGTCATGTAGCCGTAGATGTCCGTCAGGGTCACAGAGCCCACGAAGTCCAGATCCACATCGGAGATATCGATCTCGTCCAGAGCTTTTCCGGCCAGGGATGGGTCGCGGGTCTGCTTGAGATATCGGAAGAAATTCCGCAGGTCCAGATAGTACTCATCGGCCGTCCGGCGGGAATGGGCTTTGATGGTCTCATGGTACGCCAAGAAGTCCCGCAGGACCTCCGGTGCCTCAGTGCGGTAATCAGACATAAGCGTTTCTGAAGGCAGACGCATATTTCAGAGGACACAGCAACGGCAGAGGCCGTCCGGCCCCATGGCCGGAATGGACTGAAAGCGGCGATACACAGCTTTGCCCCTCCCCTAGATTCAACAAAATTTTTATTTTGTTGAATTATGTATCTCCTTCAAAAGCCTCCTCTCTTTTTCTTCCTCTGCGGACATCTACCTGTGAGGTGTCTCCGGTATCCGGCAGGCCAGCTCGCTTCCAAGGCTTTCACATTCCGTTCTTCCGATGAGCAGCGATTCTCAGCAGCGCGCACAAATTCGGGCTCCTGATCTCATAAAACAGCCGGTTTCCGGCCAAGCTATTCCCAAATCCTTTGAAGATTGGGATGGTCGCATAATGAGTTGGATCCCCTGCACCAGCCGGTGTGTCTATCAGCAGGACGGCATCTGTACCCTGGACAGTGCCGCCGCCGCAGGCCTCCCCTCCCTGGGCGGGGCCTGCGTCCACTTCATTCCTGCGGACGCAGGGCGGCTCGGATCGCCTCACCGATATTCCGCACCTGGATCAGCCGAAGGCCCTCCGGCTCCGGAAGATCCCCGCGGCGGCGGGCCGGGATGAGGCACTGGGAGAAGCCCAGCCGCCGGACCTCCGAGATCCTTTGGCTCAGCTGGCTGACAGACCGCAGCTCTCCGGTGAGGCCTACCTCACCGATGGCCACCAGGTCCGCCGGCACCGGCCGGTCCAGATAGCTGGAGGCCAGAGCGATCACCGCCGCCAGGTCCGCGGCGGGCTCGTCCAGGTTCAGCCCGCCGATGATATTGAGGTAGGCGTCACAGGCGGAGACCTTCAGTCCTCCCCGCTTCTCCAGCACCGCCAGCAGCATGGCTGCCCGGTTGTAGTCAAAGCCGTTGCTGGTCCGCCGGGGATTCCCTGCGGTGGTGGGCACCGCCAATGCCTGGATCTCCGCCAGCACTGGCCTTGCTCCCTCCATCACACAGGTGACGCAGGTGCCCGGCGCGTCCTCCGGCCGGCCGGAGAGCAGCATCTCCGACGGATTCTCCACCTCGGCAAGGCCGCTGTCCCCCATCTCGAACACACCGATCTCATTGGTGGCGCCGAAACGGTTCTTTGCCGCCCGGAGGATGCGGTAGGAGGTGTGCTGGTCCCCCTCGAAGTACAGCACGCAGTCCACCATGTGCTCCAGGACCTTGGGACCGGCGATGGAGCCCTCCTTGTTCACATGGCCGATGACGAACACAGTGATCCCCTGCCCCTTGGCCAGCTGCATGAGGGCCATGGTGCAGTCCTTCACCTGGCTGACGCTGCCCGCCGGGGAGTCCAGGGACTCGTTGTACAGCGTCTGGATGGAGTCCACGATCAGCACATCCGGAGACTCCGCGGCCGCAGACTCCAGCAGGCCGGCCAGACTGGTCTCAGAGATCACCAGCAGACGCTCACTCTGGACACGCAGCCGCCGTGCCCGGAGCTTGAGCTGGTGCTCCGACTCCTCGCCGGATACATACAGCACCCGGTTCTCCCGGCACAGGCTCTCGCAGATCTGGAGCATGAGGGTGGATTTGCCGATGCCCGGCGCGCCGCCCACTAAGACCAGCGACCCCTTTACGGCGCCGCCGCCCAGGACCCGGTCCAGCTCCCCCATGCCGGTGGAGAAGCGGATCTCCTCATCCGCCTCCAGCTCTGTCACGGGCCGGGCCCGCCGGACCGGAGCGCCAGCCGCCGGACGCGAGCCTCCCCTCCCTGCCGCCTTTGCGGACTGAGGCTCCTCCACAATGGTGTTCCAGGCACCGCAGGCGGGACACTTCCCCGCCCACTTGGGCGTCTCGTTGCCGCACTCCGTGCAGTAGAACATGGTCTTGGGTTTCATCGCAACCTCCATGGTGAGTTAGGAGTGAGGAGATATGAGATAGGAGTTATTGTGTCCGGCGGAGCCGGACGATTTGAGATCGTTCCGCCACAGGTGGAACACCTCCGCTCCTATCTCCTATCTTCTAACTCCTATCTGAAAAATGAGTCCCGCCGTGATGGCTGCCGCCAGCCTTGTCTGGTGAGCCGGCTCCTTCAGCAGCGCTGTCTCCTCCGGGTTGGAGAGAAAGCCGCACTCCACCAGCACGGCGGGGGCCTCCACGGACTTCATCAGGTATACAGAGGATGGCACCTGAGCCGCCTGCTTTTCATGCTCCCCGTTGACGGCTGCGTTCAACGCCGCCTGGACGGACTCCGCCAGCTCCTTTGCCTCAGCCTGCCCGTTCCAGAAGGTCTGTGCACCCCGGGTGGCGGGCGAGGAGGGCAGGCTGTTCTGGTGGATGCTCAGCAGCACTGCGCCGGGGATGGCGTTCACCAGATCGGCCCGGTTGTGAAGATCGGAGACCTTTTTCTCCCGCAGTGTAGCGCTGCCGGGGTCATAGATGGCGCCCTCGCCCTCCCGGGTAACGGCGGTGGGCACGCCGGTGAAGGTCAGCAGGTCCCGGACCCGCAGGGCAATGGACAGGTTCAGCCCGCTCTCCGCCGTGCCGTCAGCGGCGACGGCGCCGCCGTCCTCCCCGCCGTGGCCGGCATCCACCACCACGGTCAACTCCTCGGTCAGGCCGTCCGGCCCGAAGGAGGCCACATGGGCGGCGCTGCCGTGCCAGAGCACGGCGGCCAGCCCGGCGAAAAAGCAGCACGCCAGAAGGACATACGCCACATGGCACTTGCGGAGTAAGATGATCACAGGCGGCACCCCCTCGAAAGAGGGTATGAGCAGCCGCTTATCCCATATTCCCGATTATAGCCGCTCTGACGGGCAAAATCAAGGGCAGGCTCCCCCGCCCTCTCTGCCGCATAAGATGGCTTGAGCGCGTGGTTCTCCCCGCGCGCGACCCTACCGAAGGAGGCATCCATGCAGATGGAGAAACCCAACACACCTTCCGCGCCGTCTGGCGCCTGCCAGCCGGGCCAGGGCTCTCTGCCCGGCGGCTGCGCTCCTCTGGCGTTTCCCTTTGTGCCCATGCAGGAGGAGAACCCCGTCCGCTACAGCCGGATGGAGGCCCTCCAGACCGGGACGCTGTTCCCGGGCCTGGACCTGCCCTTCAAGGCCGCCATCCAGGCCAAGACCAAGCTGAAGAACACCGCTCTGGTGGAGCTGATGGCCCTGGACTTCGCCATCGACGAGCTGGGGCTGTACCTGACCACCCATGCTCAGGACCAGGAGGCGCTGCAGCTGTACTGGTCCTATCTGAAGCTGGCCAAGGAGGGCCGTGAGAAGTATCAGAAGCTGTACGGTCCCCTGCTCCAGACAGACCTCACCCCCGAGGACGGCTACGCCTGGCTGAAGGACCCGTGGCCCTGGGATGAAGGAGGGAACGACTGATGTTCATTTACGAGAAGAAGCTCCAGTACCCGGTGAAAATCAAGAACACGAACCCCAAGCTGGCCTCCGTCATCATCTCCCAGTACGGCGG
>CALWOF010000024.1 GCA_944382995.1 uncultured Oscillospiraceae bacterium
ATGTGGGTGGACACCAAGCGGCGCATCGTCTCCTTCCACGAGGAGGAGGGCTGCCAGCTGCTGGAGTTCCGCAGCCATGAGCTGTTTTTGAACTGCGTGGACCAGTACGCCGGCCGCCAGTTCCGCTACCAGTGAAAAAAGGACCGCCTTCCGGCGGTCCTCAGCTTGGCGAAAAAGTCTTTTCGCCAAGCTGCTCGCGTTTTTCAGAACTTTGAAAAGTTCTGAAAAACGGTTGATTGAAAACGAAAGACACCCTTCCTGGGTTTCTTTCGTAGCTATCTTCCTTCCCGTTTTCCCGGATTTCCCGGTTTTTCGACAGTCGCAGGACCGCCCTTGGGCGGTCCTTTTCCTGTTCAGCTCCGGTGGGGGCACGGGTCGTCGGTCAGGCCCAGCAGATAGTCCACGCTGGTGCCGTAGAAGCAGGCCAGGGCGATCAGCGCCGCGCTGGGGATGTCCAGCGCCCCGCTCTCGTACCGGGAGTAGGTGGCCTGGGAGACGTGGAGCAGCTCCGCCAGCGCCCGCTGGGGCAGGTCCCGGTCCTCCCGCAGGTCCCGCAGCCGCTGATACATGGCCTCACGCCCCCCTCCCCTGTTGTCTCCGGTCCCTTTTATTTTAGGATATGCGAAAATTGCATATTGCATTTTATGCAGTAATCGCATAAAATGACAGACAGAGGCTGTCGGCGCAGGAGGTGAGGTCATGGAGCGGCAGGAGAGCGAGGCCGTCTGGCGCATGTGGGTGGACACGGAACGGCGCATCGTCTCCTTTCACGAGGAGCCGGGCAGCCAGCTGCTGGAGTTCCGCAGCCGGGAGCTGTTCCAGGCCTGCATCGACCACTACACCGCCCGGCAGTACCGCTACCAGTGAGCGGGTATTTTTCCCGGGGATTTTTCCGAAAACCGCCTTGACAAACGGCGGAAATGTGATACGATAAGGCGGTAAATGGAATATTCCGGCGTGGATCAGGACGAGTAGCCGGCAATCCCCCTGCAAAGAGAGCCGCCGCTTGGTGGAAGGCGGCCAGGGGCTGCGGCGAATATCCCCTGGGAGCCTCCTGCTGAAAGACGACGCGATCGAAGGATTCTTTCAAATCGGAACATCGTTGCGATTTGATAGCGCGGAACGCGCGTAGAATCCTCCATCGGACGCGCCGGCGTGCCCATGGCACGACGGCACTTTCTGAACATTTCATGTTCAGAAGGACTGCGCGCGAGTAGGCGTGGACGTTTGGTGCCCGATAAAGCACCGGCCCGTGACGGCGGGCGCGAGGGGCTGTCCCCTGCGAAGGGGCGGCAAGAAGAGTGGTACCGCAGAGTGTTTGCAAGCGCTTTGTCTCTTGGAAAAGAGGCAGGGCGTTTTTTGTTAAAGAGGGGACAGGTCCCCCCTTTAAATTCCCCCTCACCAGTGTACGCACTGGTGACGCCGCCCAAGGCGGCTGGGTCAATGTATTTTTGCCACGTACACGCCGCGGCAAAAATCGATCTGATTTCATTTAAAAATCCAGAAAGATTTACAATAGGAGGAAGCATATGGACTACAACAAGACCATCAACCTGCCGAAGACCGACTTCCCCATGCGGGCGGGCCTGCCCAAGCGGGAGCCGGAGATGCTCAAGCGCTGGCAGGAGCAGGACGTCTATCACGAGATGCTCAAGAAGAACGAGGGCAAGCCCCGCTTCAACCTCCACGACGGCCCGCCCTTCTCCAACGGCGCGCTGCACATGGGCCACGCCCTCAACAAGGCCATCAAGGACTTCATCACCCGGTCCTACGCCATGCGGGGCTACTACACCCCCTATATCCCCGGCTGGGACAACCACGGCATGCCCATCGAGTCCGCCATCATCAAGGAGCAGAAGCTCAACCGCAAGGCCATGAGCGTGCCGGAGTTCCGCTCCGCCTGCCATGACTACGCCCGCCACTATATGGACGTCCAGAGCGAGGGCTTCCAGCGGATGGGCGTCCTGGGCGACTGGGAGCACCCCTACGCCACCATGGACCCGGGCTTTGAGGCCGAGGAGGTCAAGGTCTTCGGCGAGATGTACAAGAAGGGCTATATCTACAAGGGCCTCAAGCCCGTGTACTGGTGCCCCCACGACGAGACCGCCCTGGCCGAGGCGGAGATCGAGTACCAGGACGACCCCTGCACCACCGTGTATGTGAAGTTCCCCATGCACGACGACCAGGGGAAGCTGCCGGGGTATGAGAAGGACAAGCTGTTCTTCGTGATCTGGACCACCACCATCTGGACCCTGCCGGGCAACCTGGCCATCGCCCTGCACCCGGACGAGTCCTACGCCCTGGTGAAGGCCCCCAACGGGGAGGTCTATATCATGGCCGAGGCCCTGACGGACAAGGTGATGCGCCTGGGCGGCTTCGACACCTGGGAGATCGCCGAGACCCACCCCGGCGCCTTCTTCGAGAACATGCTGGCGGACCACCCCTTCCTGCCCAAGACCAGCCGCCTGCTGCTGGCGGACTACGTCACCATGGACTCCGGCACCGGCTGCGTCCACACCGCCCCCGGCTTCGGCGCCGACGACTATGAGACCTGCCGGCGCTACGGCATGGACATGGTGGTGCCCGTGGACGACCAGGGCCGCCACACCGACTACGCCGGCAAGTACGCCGGCATGAAGACCGACGAGTCCAACCCCGTCATCCTGGCGGACATGAAGGAGAGCGGCATGCTCTTCGCCAGCGAGGACATCGTCCACTCCTACCCCCACTGCTGGCGCTGCAAGGGCCCCATCATCTTCCGGGCCACCCCCCAGTGGTTCTGCTCCGTGGAGTCCTTCAAGGACGAGGCCTGCGCCGCCTGCGACGATGTGCGCTGGGTGCCCGGCTGGGGCATCGACCGGATGAAGTCCATGATCCGGGAGCGGGCCGACTGGTGCATCTCCCGCCAGCGCCGGTGGGGCCTGCCCATCCCCGTGTTCTACTGCAAGGACTGCGGCAAGCCCATCTGCACCGACGAGACCATCGCCGCCATCTCCGCCCTCTTTGAGAAGGAGGGCTCCAACGCCTGGTTCGCCAAGGAGGCGGAGGAGATCCTGCCGGAGGGCTTCACCTGCCCCCACTGCGGCTCCAAGGCCGGCTTCACCAAGGAGGAGGACACCCTGGACGGCTGGTTCGACTCCGGCTCCACCCACTTCGCCGCCATGAAGCGGGACCAGGGCTGGTGGCCCGCCAATATGTATATGGAGGGCCTGGACCAGTACCGCGGCTGGTTCCAGTCCGCCCTGCTGACCGCCGTGGGCGCCTTCGGCAAGGGCGCGCCCTTCAAGGAGTGCGTCACCCACGGCTGGACCGTGGACGGCGAGGGCAAGGCCATGCACAAGTCCCTGGGCAACGGCATGGACCCCTATGAGATCATGGACAAGTACGGCGCGGACCTGCTGCGGCTGTGGGCCGCCAGCGCCGACTACCACGCGGACATGCGCTGCTCCGACGCCATCTTCAAGCAGCTCTCCCAGAACTACCTGAAGTTCCGCAACACCGCCCGGTACTGCCTGGGCAACCTGGACGGCTTCGACCCCGACCGCCTGGTGCCCGCCGGGGAGATGGAGGAGCTGGACCGCTGGGCCGTCACCCGCCTGAACGCCCTGATCGAAAAGTGCGCCCAGGCCTATGGCGACTATGAGTTCAACGCCGTCACCCACGCGGTGAACGACTTCTGCGTGGTGGACATGTCCAACTTCTACCTGGACATCATCAAGGACCGGCTCTACTGCGAGGCGCGGGACGGGCGCAAGCGCCGCAGCGCCCAGACGGCCCTGTTCCTGATCCTGGACACCATGACGCGGATCTGCGCGCCCATCCTGGCCTTCACCTGCGACGAGATCTGGCTCGCCATGCCCCACCGGGCCGGCGACGACGGGCGGAACGTGGTGTTCAACGAGATGAACCAGCCCTTCGCAGACTACGCCCTGGACGAGGCCGCCATGGCGCGGTGGGACCGCATCATCGCCGTCCGGGACACCGTCAACGCCGCCCTGGAGAGCGCCCGGAACGAGAAGCGGATCGGCAAGAGCCTGGAGGCCGCCGTCGCCCTCACCGTCCCGGCGGAGGACGCCTTCCTGGCGGAGATGGACAGCCAGGTCCTGGCGGATCTGCTGATCGTCTCCCAGGTCCGGGTGACCGCGGGCGGCGCCCTCTCCGTCTCCGTGGCGGAGGCCGGCGGCGAGAAGTGCCTGCGCTGCTGGAAGCACAGCGCCGATCTGGGGTCCGACCCGGAGCACCCCGCCCTGTGCGCCCGGTGCGCCGCCGTGGTGCGCGACCTTCCCCAGTTCTGATCCGCAGCTGAAAAAAGCGAGGCCCCGGCCAGATGGCCGGGGCCTCGTCTGCGTGGGCGCGGCGGCCGTCACGGCCGCTGTCCCCGCTCCTTTTTCAGCCTCCGGATGTCCTCTCCCACAAAGGGGAGCAGGGTGTACTCCCCCTCGATGCGGGAGGCGATCTGGGGCGAGTACCGCTGGGCGATGCCCTCCGGGGTCAGGTTGGTGCTGATGATGGTGGAGCGGCGCTCCATCAGGCGGGTGTTGATGATCTGGTACAGGGCGCTCTGGACGAAGGCGGTGGTCATCTCGCTGCCCAGGTCGTCCAGGATCAGCAGATCACAGGAGAGGACCCGCTCCACATGATCGTCCGCCTCCTCCTCCCGGCCGAACTTCTGCTGCTCGAACTGGCCGAAGATGTGGCCCGCGGTGTCATAGACCACAGAGAAGCCCCGCTCGCTGGCCTCCCGGGCGATGGCGGCGGACAGGTGGGTCTTTCCCAGGCCCGGCGCGCCGAAGAGCAGCAGGTTCTCCGGCCTTTTGCCGAAGTGGCTGGCGTACTCCGCGCAGCTGTTGTAGACCTTCTCCTCCATGTGCTGCCGGGCGGACTTTCTCTGGCCCGGCTCCAGCCGGTCGGAATACCAGCTCAGGTCAAAGGTGTCAAAGCTCTGGCTCCCCAGATCCAGCATCCGGGAGAGCTCTCTCTGCTGCTCCCGGGCGCAGTAGCTCCGCAGGCACCGGCACATCCGGCCGTCCCGGTATCCGGTGTCGCCGCAGAGGGGGCAGGCCGGCGTCTCGTCCAGGGCGTCCTCCGGCAGGCCCAGCTTCGCCAGCAGCTCCCGCTTCTCCGCCTGGAGGCTCAGGTTCTCGTCCCGCAGCACCGCGATGGCGGAGGCGGGGTCCGTCCCCCGGCGGAGGGCGCTGGTGATGATCCGGCTCATGGTGGAGCGGAGCTCGGCGTCGATCTGGCGCAGCCGGGGCTGGCGTGTGAAGATCCGCTCCCGCCGCTCCCGGCACCGCTCCTGCCGCTCCCGGCGGTCCTCCTCGAACCGCTGCAGGGCCAGGCGCAGCACTCTTCCGTCATAGGCCATGTTCCGTCCTCCCCTCCGTCACACGTATTTCCAGGCGTCGTCCTTCCGCCGGTCCGCGCCGGCGGTCTTCGCCGCCGGGCGGTCCCCGGCCTCGATCTCCTCCACCGTGTGGAGGCCCGCCTCGTGCCACCTCTTCAGGATGCCGTTGCAGTACGCCCACTTGAGCTCGTGGCACTTGAGCACCGTCTTGTCACAGGCCAGGGCCACCGCCTCCGGCGAAAAGCCCATCTCCTGCCAGGCGAGGAGGTACCTCTCCTCCGAGGGCACCGGCGCCCGGTCTCCCAGGCCCAGGGCCCGCATGTACCGGGGCAGGTCCTCCTGGCGGCGGGCATAGGTCCGGAGATAGGCGGCCGCGGCCTCCTGGGAGTCGATGCCCATCCGGGCCCAGGCGTAGCCCTCCTTCTCGATCTGCTTCATGCCGGGCCGGCGGCCCTCGCCGTACCGGCTGCGGACCCGCTCGGCACAGTGGCTCACCAGCAGGAAGATCACGTCCGCCGGCAGGCCCAGATAGTCGCTGAGCCCCAGCAGCACCGCGATGTCCGCCGTGGTGAGGCGCTTGCCCAGCTTCTCCTCCACCGCCCGGACCAGGCTCCGGAACTGGCCGCTGCCCTCCAGCCGCTCCGCCACGTCGGAGCGCTGGTAGACAGGCCGCTCCTCCGCCGGGGCGGGGGGCGTCTGCTCCGGGGCCACCAGCCCCAGCTCCCGCAGGGCGTTCTCGGCGGCCTCGATGCGCCCCCGGTCCCACCGCAGCTCCCCGGCCAGGGACCGGGGCGGCACGGCGCCCTGCCGCCGCAGCAGGGCCAGATACAAAAGGGCCGCGTCTCCGTCCCCCCGGTCCAGCAGCCGCTTCACCGCGGCGCCGGACAGGGCGACGCCCTCGTCCCCCGTATGTACCAGACAGCCGGACATCCGCCGCCCTCCTCTCCTTGAAGTCCCCCCTATTCTACACGAATTTCCCGGGCAGGACAAGCCCCGGTGAAAAAAGTCTCCGCCGGGCGGCAAAAAACGCCCCGAAAAAATGTGAATTTTTTCAAAACCTCCTGTTTTTCTGTGGCGCGGGCTTTTTTCCTATGGTATACTACAATTTATGATATTGGAAAATGGGCGGCGTCTGCGCGCCGCCGGAAAACAAGCGATGGGAGGAAGCGGATCATGGCGAACCATGTGGTCATCAGCATCTGCGGAGAGGAGTACACCTTCGTGGCGGAGGAGTCCTCCTCCTATATGCAGCGGGTGGGGTCCTATGTCAACGACAAGATGGCGGAGGTGCTGGACAGCTCCAAGGTGGGCCGGACGGACGCCGCCGTCCTCACCGCCGTGAACATCGCCGACGAGCTGTTCAAGGCCCAGGCGGAGGCGGACCAGCTCCGCGCCCAGATCAAGGGCTATCTGGACGAGGCGGGAAGGGCCCAGAGCGAGGTCAGCGACCTGAAGCGGGAGGTCTTCCGCCTTCAGCAGAAGCTGGACGCCCAGAGCCGGAACCGCGGATGAGGCCGGAGCTGCTCTCCCCCGCCGGATCGCCGGAGGCCCTGCGGGCCGCGGTGCAGAACGGCGCCGACGCGGTGTATCTGGGCTGGGGCGCCTTCAATGCCCGCCAGGGGGCGAAGAACTTCTCCGACGAGGAGTTCTCCGCCGCCCTTGTCTACTGTCACGAGCGGGGCGTGCGGGTCTTCCTGACCCTGAACACCCTGGTGACGGACCGGGAGCTGCCGGCGGCCCTGGAGACCGCCCGCAGGGCTGCCCGCCTGGGGGTGGACGCGGTGCTGGTGCAGGACTGGGGCCTCTTCGACCTGCTGCGCCGGACGCTGCCGGACCTGCCCCTCCACGCCAGCACCCAGATGAGCATCTTCACCGCCGGCGGCGCCTGTGAGCTCGCGGCCGACGGGTGTGAGCGGGTGGTCATCGCCCGGGAGTGCTCCGCCGAGGACACCCGGGCCATCTGTGCGCGCTGCCCGGCGGAGATCGAGGTCTTCGGCCACGGGGCGCTGTGCATGTGCTACTCCGGCCAGTGCGCCATGAGCGCCCTGATCGGGGGCCGGTCCGGCAACCGGGGCCGGTGCGCCCAGCCCTGCCGCCTGCCCTACGGGCTGGACGGGCCCGCCAGAGGCGGCTGTCCCCTCTCCTTAAAGGACAGCTGCCTGGCGGACCGGCTGGGCGAGATGGCCGCCATGGGCGTGTCCTGCGTGAAGCTGGAGGGCCGGATGAAGCGGCCCGAGTACGTGGCCGTGGTCACCGGCATCTACGCCCGGCTGCTGGAGGAGGGCCGCGGTCCCACCGCCGCCGAGCGGGCGGAGCTGGAGCGGGCCTTCTCCCGGTCCGGCTTCACCGACTGGTACTGGCGGGGGCGGCACGGGGCCGGCATGTTCGGCACCCGGCCGGAGAACGCCCCGGACCCGAAGGACCTCTTTGACGCCGCCCGGAAAACCTATGAAAAGGACGACCGGCGGACGGTGCCGGTGGACTTCTCCTGCGCCGTCACGGCGGGGGAGCCCTGCGCCCTGACGGTCTCGGACCCCGACGGCCGCACGGTGACGGTCACCGGCCCGGTGCCGGAGGCCGCCCGGACCCGCCCCCTGGACGGGATCGAGCTGGAGGCCCGCCTCCGCAAGACCGGCGGCACCGCCTACCGGGCCGGCACGGTGGTGACGCTGGTGGACGAGGGCCTGTCCCTGCCGGTGAGCGCCGTCAACGACCTGCGCCGCCGCGCCCTGGCGGCCCTGACCGACGCCCGCACCGCCCCGCCGGCCCGCCGGGAGCTGGACGCGCCGCCCCTGCCGGACGTCGACTGCTCCGCGGAAGAACCTGCGTTCACCATCTCCGTGGCGAGTCTGGCGCAGCTCTCCCCCGCCCTGCTGGAGGCCGCCCGGCCCGCCCGGGTGTATCTCCCCCTGGAAGAGGCCGCCGCCCTGGAGGCGCAGCCCGCCGGGGACACGGCGTGGTGCGTGATCCTGCCCCGCGTCTGGCGGGACCGGGACGAGCCGGCGCTGCGGGAGGCGCTGGAGCGGGCCCGCTCCCTGGGCTTCACCGGGGCGCTGATCGGCAACATCGGCCACCTGCCCCTGGTCCGGGGCACGGGGCTGCGCATGTACGGCGACTACGGCCTCAACGTGTTTAACGCCCGGTCCCTGGCCTATCTCCGGGACAAGGGCCTGGAGAGCGCCTGCCTGTCCTTCGAGCTGCGGTCCGCCCAGATCCGGGACATGAGGAAGGTCCTGCCGGCGGAGGCCGTCGTCTACGGCCGGCTGCCCCTGATGATCACGGAGAACTGCCTGATCCAGAACGGCATCGGCTGTTCCCTGGACCGAACCGGCGCCTGTGTGCCGGAGGACGGCCCCTGCCGGGCCGGCCACGTCCTGACGGACCGGACCGGCGCGGAGTTCCCCCTGCTGCCCGCCTACGGCCACCGGACGGAGGTCCAGAACAGCCGGCCGCTGTATCTGGCGGACCGGCCGGAGCTCCGGCGGCTGGGCCTTTCCTTTGCCCGGCTGCGGTTCACCACCGAGACGGCGGAGGCGTGCGCGGACGTCGCCCGGAGGTACCGGGACGGCGCATCGCCGGAGGGCCCCTTCACCCGGGGGCTCTATGAGCGGGGCGTGGAGTGAGGGCGGCCCTATCGGGCCGGAGATCCGGTTCCCGCCGGGGACCGTTTCCACGGGGGATGTGCCTGGTGCGTCCCATTGGACGGGGGAATCCAGCCGCGTTGGCGGCTGGTCCCAATGTGCCCCCATTGGAGGCGGAATTTACCGGGGCCCGGTAATGGGCCGCACCCCCCATTTCTCTTTTGTCTTGCCAAAAGAGAAACGGGCCGTGCGCGGTCCAAAGAGAAAAGCGTTTTGTCGCGCTCCGGTGCAGTGGCCCTCCGCGCGGACGGGGGTCTCCCGAATCGGTGCCGGTAAAAACTGCCAGCCTTCTGCCGGCTCGCGCCGGACTACTCATTTGCGCCACCCCTGCGCCGCGTGTTTGGTGCGTCAGTCATCGGGGTGGAAAATCGCATGGCCCCTGCTCCTCTTTTGCCCGCAAGGGACAGTCAGCGGCAGCGGAGATCAGCGCAGAGGGTATCCGGAACTTCCCCGGGCCGAAGGCTTCCCCAAGGGCAGCGCGTTTCCGTCCCTGACTGCCGCGCGGGACAACCAACCTTCCCTCGCCGGCGGCAGGAGATCCGCGCTGGCGCGGACCGACCCGCCGAAACATTTTTTCTTTTCCACCGTGCACGGCGCATTTTCTTTTTGATGTCTCAAACCGGGGCCCCCGCCGCGCCCCGCGCGGTGGGGAGAGGAGGCGCAGCGGAGGGAGCGAGACCTGGCCCTGCGGGCCGGGGCGAACGATCCGAAGCTTGTGCCGACGACAATGGGGGGTGGAATGGGCAAGCCGCCATCGCGGCTGAATCCTCACCCATTTCCCATACATTTCGTAAATTTATCATCTGAATATACAGAACGTATTGAATTTTGGAGTTTCACATGGAAGAGATCAAGGTAAAATATTTTGTGGATGACATCGACGAGCTGTGCTATGTGGAGGGCAAGTCCGACTGGATCGACCTCCACGCGGCCGAGACCGTGACCCTGAAGGCCGGCGAGTTCCGGCTGATCCCCCTGGGGGTGGCCATTGCCCTGCCGGAGGGATACGAGGCCCACATCGTGCCCCGCAGCTCCACGTTCAAGAATTACGGCATTCTGCAGACCAACTCCATGGGCGTGGTGGACTACACCTACCGGGGGGACGGGGACCAGTGGTATATGCCCGCCTGGGCCACCCGGGACGTGACCATCGAGAAAAACGCCCGGATCTGCCAGTTCCGCATCGTGCGCAACCAGCCCCGGCTGAAATTCACCCGGGTGGAGCGGCTGGAGGGCCCCGACCGGGGCGGCTTCGGCTCCACCGGGAGGTGAGGGCGGCCATGGCGAGGATCGTGCTGGCCTCCGGGTCTCCCCGGCGGCAGGAGCTGCTGCGGCGCATCGGCATCGAGGACTTCGACGTCCGGGTGCCGGAGACGGCGGAGACGTACCCCGCCGGGCTGGACCCCCGGCAGACCGTGGAGTACATCTCCCGGGAGAAGTCCGACGCCGCCGCGGCGCTGTGCGCGCCGGACGAGATCGTCATCACCGCGGACACCATGGTGTTTCTGGATGAGCAGCGGCTGGGCAAGCCCGCCGACGAGGCGGACGCGCTGCGGATGCTCACGGCCCTCCAGGGCCGGCACCACACCGTCTGCACCGGCGTCACCGTCCGGCAGGGCCTGCGGATCCTGACGGAGAGCGAGGCCACCGACGTGTACTTCCGCCCCGCGTCCGAGGCGGAGCTGCTGGCCTACATCCGCACCGGCGAGCCCATGGACAAGGCCGGGGCCTACGGGGTCCAGGGCAAGGGGGCGCTGCTGGTGGAGCGGCTGGACGGCGACTTCTTCAATGTCATGGGCCTGCCGGTGCTGCGGCTGAGCCGGATGCTGGCCCGGTTCGGCGTACAGCTTCTGAACTGACACCTGAGAGCGGGAGGGATCTCCTTTGAAAAAATTTTTCCGGGAACACGGCATCTGGGTGCTCTTCGCCACCGCGGTGATCGCGGCGGCGCTGGCCGTCATGTCCGTGATGTCCACCGCCTCGTCCCCCCTGGCCAATCTGGCCGGCATCGTCACCTCTCCCTTCCGCTCCGCCTGCGCCGCCGTATCCGGCTGGGTCGCGGAGAAGCAGAGCTACTTCGCCGACATCACCGCGCTGGAGGAGGAGAATGCGGAGCTCAGGCGGGAGAACGCCCGCCTGCGGTCCGAGAACCGCCAGGCGGAGGAGACGCTGGAGGAAAACGCCCAGCTGCGGGAGCTGCTGAACCTGCGGCCCATGTCCTTTGACTGGGAGCTGGAGACCGCCGACGTCACGGAGCAGGCGGTCACCAACTGGACCTCCTCCCTGACCCTGAACAAGGGCACCGCCCACGGCGTGGAGGTGGGCGACAGCGTCATCACCGAGACCGGCGCCCTGGTGGGCCTGGTCAGCGAGGCCGGGTACAACTGGTGCACGGTGCTGACCGTGGTGGACACCGACACCTCCCTGGGCGCCCAGGTCTACCGCACCAAGGACCTGGGGCTGGCTGTGGGCGACTTCGCCCTGATGGACGAGGGCCGTCTGCGGCTGGACTATCTGCCGGCGGACTGCCAGCTGCTGGGGGGCGACCTGGTGCTCACCTCGGGCCTGGGGGGCTACTACCCCGCCGGGCTGGAGATCGGCACCGTGGAAGAGGTGCAGCTCAGCGACTCCGGCGCCGCCTCCTACGCGGTGCTCAGGCCGGCCGCGGACTTCGGCAGCCTGGTGGAGGTCTTTATCATCAAAGCCTTTGACGCCCAGTCCTGACGGCGTCTTTCGGGAAAGGGGGCGGCGGCCATGCTGGCCAGAAGCGCGACCATCTTCAAATGGGCCCTGTACGCCGGGGCCACGCTGGTGTTCTTCCTGCTCCAGGGGGCGGTGCTCCAGCGCATCACGGTCTGGGGCGTGATCCCCTTCGTGTTTCCCCTTCTGGCGGCGGTGCTGGGCACCTATGAGCCCCCCCTCCCCGCCAGCGTCTACGGGCTGATCCTGGGCGCGGCCTGCGATCTGCTGCTGCCGGGCCCCCTGCCCTGCTTTTACACCCTGGTGTTCCCCGCGGCGGCCCTGGGCGCGGCCCTGATCTCCCAGAGCCTGCTGCCGGCGGGCTTCCTCTGTGCCGCGGCGGGCTCCCTGCTGGCATTCCTCCTCACCGATCTCCTCCACTGCCTTCTGCTGTGGCTCCGGGGCCAGGCGGCCTGGTCCGCCGGGGCCTGGGTCTTCCTGCGGGAGCTGTGCGTCTCCCTCCCCCTGCTCATCCCGGTGGTGCTGCTGTTCTCCGCTGTCTTCCGCCGGACCCATCTGGACGACTGAAAAGGAGCGCTCCATGGACCACAAGGAAAAGCACCATCTCCGGCTGCACATCCTGGCGTCGCTGTTCTTCGCCGTGATGGCGCTGTATCTGGGGGTGCTGTACGACACCCAGATCACGAACTATGAATACTACCACGCCCGCTCCATCCGGGATATCACCCGGTCGGAGCCGGTGGAGGCCGCCCGGGGCGACCTGACGGACCGGAACGGAGAGGTGCTGGTGTCCAGCCGCCCCTCCTACAACCTGACCTTCGACGCCTCCCTGCTGCGGGAGGACCAGGACGCCGGCGAGGCCGTCCTCCGGCTGCTGGAGCTGTGCCGGGACCAGGGGATCACCTGGGAGGACGACCTGCCCATCACCCGGACCGCGCCCCTCTCCTACACGCTGGACGCCCTGGACGACGCGGCCAAAAGCCGCTTCCTCACCTACCTGAAGGATCTGGATGAGACGGCGGACGCCCTGGGGGCGTATCTCCTGGACCATCCCGCCCTGCTGGAGACCGTGGACGAGGACGGGGAGCGGGAGAACCCCGCCGACGACATCCTGGAGGACGAGGACCTGGACACGGACGCCAAACGGGCCGCCGCCCTGCTGGAGGAGCTGCGCTCCAGCCAGCTGACGGGCGCCATGCTGGAGGGGGCCGGCATCTCCGCCTCCCGCCTGATCGAGCTCATGCGGGACGACTTCTCCCTGCCCGCGGAGTTCAGCCAGCTGGAGGCCCGCATGGTGCTGGGGGTCCAGTACGAGATCCGCAGCCGCAACCTCTCCAACACCGACCCCTATGTGCTGGCGGAGGATATCGACACGGCGACCATCTCCCTGCTCAACGACGGCGCCTACGCCGGCGCCAAGATCACGCCCTCCTCCGTCCGGGAGTACGAGACGACCTACGCGGCGCATATTCTGGGGTACCTGGGGGACATCACCGCCGACGACGACTACAAGAACACTCTGCGCCCCCTAGGCTACGCCATGAACGATAAAATTGGCCGCAGCGGCGCGGAGGCCGCCTTCGAGGACTACCTCCGGGGCACCGACGGCGTCCGGGTGGTGTCCATGAACGAGGACGGCAAGGTCACCGGCGAGTACTACTCCACCGAGCCGGTGCCCGGCGCCACCGTGGAGCTGACGGTGGACCTGGACCTGCAGCAGGCGGTGGAGGACGCCCTGGCGGCCACCATCCAGGAGATGGACCGGACCGACCCCAACGACCAGCGGGGCGGCGCCGCCGTGGTGCTGGACATCGACACCCGGGAGGTGCTGGCCATGGCCTCCTATCCCACCTATGACCTGTCCACCTTCCGCCAGCCGGCGATCTACGCCGCCCTGAACACCGACACCCGCCGGCCCTTCAACAACCGGGCCACCCAGGGCCATTACGCCCCCGGCTCCACCCTCAAGCCCCTCACCGCCGTGGCGGCGCTGGAGGAGGGGGCCATCCCCTCCACCACGGAGCGTCTCCGCTGCCCTTACAGATGGTACTACCCCAACGACCCCACCCGCAGCCACATCAACTGCGCCGGCGGCGACCACGGCCGCCTGAACGTGACGGAGGCCATCACCAAGTCCTGCAACTACTTCTTCGCGGAGATGGGCTACCGCCTGGGGATGGACACCTTCCTGGAGTACCTGGACGCCTTCGGCCTGGGGAGGTCCACCGGCATCGAGATCGGCGACTACGCCGGCACCCTGCCGGAGAACCCGGAGGGCCAGGACCGGGCCCCCTGGGCGGCCTTCGGCCAGGGCAACCAGGACTACTCCCCCCTGCAGATCGCCAACTATATCGCCACCCTGGTCTCCGGCGGGGAGCTGCTGCAGCCCCACCTGCTCAAGGCCGTCAAGTCCTATGACAGCGCGGAGGTCCTGGCGGTGGGCAGCACCGAGCCGGTCAGCACCGTCACCATCTCCCCCTCCACGCTGGAGGCGGTGAAGAAGGGCATGCTGGGCTACACCCAGCCCGGCGGCTCCGTGTACAACGCCTTCCGCAGCTGCGTGGTCACCGCCGGCGCCAAGACCGGCACCTCCCAGCTGGGCGGGGACCAGACGGAGAACGGCCTGTTCGTCTGCTTCGCCCCCTACGACGACCCGGAGATCGCCGTGGCCATCGTCATCGAGCACGCCACCTGGGGCGCCAACGCCGCCAACGCCGGCGTGGAGATCCTCAACGCCTACTTCGCCGCCGACGAGAGCGGCAGCGCCGTCACCGGCGAAAACCAACTGCTTCCGTAAGGAGAGAGCCTCATTCCATGAGTGAACCGTTTGTCTTTGATCCCCGCTGTGATGCCTGCAAGGACCCCTTCGGCGCCGTGCCCTGCGGCACGGCGGTCACCTTCCGCTGCCGCCCTCTGGCCTCGGAGGGCTTCACCCACTGCGCCCTGGTGCTTTTCCACGAGTTCGCCGGCGAGATCCGGGAGCTGGAGCTGACGCTGGAGGGCCCCGCCGGCGACCGGGTGTGCTTTGCCGGCGTCCTGCCGGCGCCGTCGGCGCCGGAGCTGATCTGGTACCGCTTCCGCCTGTGGCGGGAGGACGGCTCCGGCTGCGTGCTGGACAAGTCCGGCTACCGCTCCGACGGGAGGACGGACCCCTGGCAGCTGACCGTCTACCGGGAGAGCCATACGCCGGATTGGTTCGGCGCCGGCATTACTTACCAGATATTTCCAGACCGCTTCTGCCGCCTGTCCCTGCCGGACACCAAGGGCCTCATCGGGCACCGCTGGCTCCACCGGGACTGGGACGACACGCCGGAGTGGCGGCCGGACCCGGACGGCGAGATCCGCAACCGGGATTTCTTCGGCGGCTCTCTGGCCGGCATCACGTCCAAGCTGGACTATCTGAAGGGCCTTGGGGTCACCACGCTGTATCTGTGCCCCATCTTCGAGTCCGCCTCCAACCACCGCTACAACACGGCGGACTACACGAGGATCGACCCCATGCTGGGCACGGAGCGGGACTTCCGGGAGCTCTGCGCCCAGGCGGCCAGACGGGGCATGCGGGTGCTGCTGGACGGCGTGTTCAACCACACCGGCTCCCAGAGCGTCTACTTCAACGCCGACGGCTGGTATCCCACCGTGGGCGCCGCCCAGAGCAAGGACTCCCCCTGGTACAGCTGGTACCGGTTCCACCACTGGCCGGATTCCTACGACTCCTGGTGGGGCATCCACACCCTGCCGGCGGTGGAGGAGTCCGCCCCCTCCTACGTGGACTTCATCATCGAAAACGAGGACTCCATCATCCGCCGGTGGCTGCGGGCCGGGGCCGCCGGCTGGCGGCTGGACGTGGCGGACGAGCTGCCGGACTGGTTCCTGGAGCGGATCCGCGCCGCCATGGAGGAGACGAAGCCCGACAGCATCCTCGTCGGCGAGGTCTGGGAGGACGGGTCCAACAAGATCTCCTACTCCCAGCGGCGCCGGTACCTGCTGGGGTCCGAGACCCACGGGCTGATGAACTACCCCTTCCGCACGGCGCTGCTCGCCTGGCTCCGGGGCGGCGACGCCGACGATTTCCGGGAGGCCATGGAGACCCTGCGGGAGAACTATCCTCCCGCCGCCTTCTACTCCGCCATGAACTTCCTGGGCACCCACGACACCCCCCGCATCCTGACGCTGCTGGGCGCCCGGGAGACGCCGGCGTCCAAGGGGGAGCGGGCCGGCTACCGCCTGCTGCCCTGGGAGCGGGCGGAGGCCATCGCCCGGCTGCGGCTGGCGGCGCTGGTGCTCTATACCTTCCCCGGCTCTCCCATGCTCTACTACGGAGACGAGGCCGGCATGGAGGGCTTTGAGGACCCCCTGAACCGGGGCCCCTTCCCCTGGGGAGATGAGGACACCTCCCTGACCGCCTGGTTCACCCGGATGGGAGAGCTCCGCTGTGCCCATCCCGCTCTCCAGCGGGGGGCGCTGGTGTGGCGCTACACCGCCGGACCCCTGCTGATCTTCTCCCGGGAGGGGGACGGCGAGCGGCTGGTGACGGCGGCCAACGCCTCCGGCGAGCCCCGCGCCGTCACCCTGTCCTGGTCCGGCAGCGCCCCCAGAGACCTCCTCTCCGGCGAGGCCATCCCCTGCTCCGGCGGCTCTGTGCAGCTGACGCTGCCCCCCTGGGGCTGCCGGCTGCTGCTGGGATGACCCCCGGATGTTTCACGTGAAACACAGCGGACGCCCCGGTCTCCCCCGGGCTCCAGCCCCGCAGGTCAAAACGGCCTGCGGGGCTTTTCTGCGGACGCCGGCTTTTTTTGCTTTTGTCCTTGCAACTGCCGGTGTCCCTTGTTATAATAAAGGATTGTAATACACCCATTTCCCGGGAATTCAGAAAGTAGGTGCCCCCTTGGCAAAAACCATCGCGATCGTCAACCAAAAAGGCGGCGTGGGAAAGACCACCACCTGCGTCAACCTCTCCGCCGCGCTGACGGAGGCGGGAAAGCGGGTCCTCCTCTGCGACTTCGATCCCCAGGCCAACTCCACCTCCGGCATGGGCGTGGACAAGACGGTCTCAAAGGGCATCTACGACGCCCTGATCGGAGAGACGGCGGTGGCCGACGCCATCGTCCCCACGAAATACGGGGACGTGCTGCCCTCCAACAAGGCCCTGGCCGGCGCCGGCATCGAGCTCATCGCCATGGACCGGCGGGAGTTCCTCCTGCGGGACGCGCTGGACCAGGTGAAGGACCGGTATGACTACATCTTCATCGACTGTCCCCCCTCCCTGGAGCTGCTGACCCTCAACGCCCTGTGCGCCGCGGATGCCATCCTGGTGCCGGTCCAGGGGGAATACTACGCGCTGGAGGGGCTCAGCGACCTGATGAACACCGTGCGGATCGTCCGCCGGTCCCTGAATCCCCGGCTGGAGCTGGACGGCGTGCTGCTGACCATGTTCGACGGCCGGACCAACCTGGCCCTCCAGGTGGCGGAGGAAGTGAAGCACTACTTCCCCGGCAAGGTCTACGCCACGGTGATCCCCCGGAACGTCCGCCTCAGCGAGGCGCCCAGCCACGGCAGGCCCATCACCGCCTATGACCGGGCCTCCCGGGGGGCGGAGGCATACACCGCCCTGGCGGCGGAGTTCCTGAAAAAGCAGAGCGCCTGATCTTCCCGAAAGGAGCGTTTCCATGGCATCCAAGAAACCCACCGGCCTCGGCCGGGGCCTCGGCGCCCTGCTGGGCGAAGAGGCGCTGAAGGCCGAGACCGACCACAGCCTGTCCCTCCCCATCTCCCAGGTGGAGAGCTGTTCCTCCCAGCCCCGGAAGCGGTTTGACGACGCCTCCCTGGCGGAGCTGGCGGACTCCATCCGCCAGCACGGCATCATACAGCCTCTGACGGTGCGCAGGCTCGCCTCCGGCTACTACCAGATCATCGCCGGCGAGCGCCGCTGGCGGGCCGCCCGGCTGGCGGGGCTGCAGGAGGTGCCCGTCATCGTCATCGAGGCCGACGACCGGAAGGCCGCGGAGCTGGCCATGATCGAGAACCTCCAGCGGGAGGACCTGAACCCCATGGAGGAGGCCGCCGGCTTCCGGTCCCTGATCGACAACTACCACATGACCCAGGAGGAGGCGGCGGCCCGGGTGGGCAAGTCCCGCAGCGCCGTCACCAACGCGCTGCGCCTCCTGAATCTGGCCCCCTCCGCGGCGGAGCTGGTGGAGAGCGGCCGCCTCTCCGCCGGCCATGCCCGGGCGCTGCTGCCCCTCTCCCCCGCCCTGCAGGTCAAGGCGGCGGAGGCGGTGGTGAGCGGCGGGCTCTCCGTCCGCCAGACCGAGGCCCTGGTCAAGCGCCTCATGGCGGAGAAGCGGGAGAAAAAGGCCCCGTCCGCCGGCGTGGACTATGTGGCCGAGGCCCAGCGGGACCTCTCCGCCCGGCTGGGCCGGGGTGTGAAGATCGTCAACGGCCGGAAAAAGGGCCGCATCGAGCTGGAGTACTACGGCCTGGACGACCTGAACGACCTGCTGGAGGCCCTGGCCCTGCTGCGGTCCAGGGGCCGCTGACCCACCGTCCGAAAGGAAGAGAGATTCTGCCATGAAATTTGAAAAGCGCACCGACGGGGAGCAGATCCCCTCCTCCCCCCAGGAGGACAAGCCCTCCGCCGGAAGGAAGCCCGTCGTCATCTATATCATGATCCTGTTCATCGTGGCCTTCCTGCTGATGGCCCTGTCCTTCGTCATGCACCAGCGCAGCAACACGGAGGTGCTGGGGGAGCTGCAGGACTCCGTCTCCGCCATGCAGGAGATCCAGTCCACCCAGGACGCGCTGCTGGACCTCCAGGACCAGCTGGACGACGCGGAGGAGACCGTGGAGGCGCTGGAGTCCGCCGGAGAGGAGACCCAGGCCGCTCTGGAGGCGGCGGAGCAGGAGAACCGGGCTCTGCTGGCCCTGTACCAGCTCCAGCAGCTCTACGCCGCCGGCGATCTGGACGGCTGCCGGGAGACCCTCGCCGCCATCGAGGCGGAGGACCTGGCCGCGGCCCTGCCGGAGAAGGCCGCCGAGGGCGTCACGACCCCCGCGGACCGCTATCAGCAGCTGAAGGACGCCGTGGAGGCCCGGACCGCCGCGGACGGCGCCGCCTGAGAAATGTTTCACGTGAAACGCCGCCGGCCCGGTCCCCGTCTCACGGCGCCGGCCGCCGGACCCATACCGAACAACCAACATCAACTTTGAGGTGAAATTACCATGCTGGACATCAAATTCATCCGGGAGAACCCGGAGGCTGTCAAAGAGAATATCAAAAAGAAGTTCCAGGACGCCAAGCTCCCCCTGGTGGACCAGGTCATCGACCTGGACGCACGCCGCCGGGCGGCCATCGCCGAGGCGGACCAGCTCCGGTCCAACCGCAACGCCCTCTCCAAGCAGATCGGCATGCTGATGGGCCAGGCCAAGAAGGACCCGTCCAAGCTGGCGGAGGCCGAGGCCGTGAAGCAGCAGGTGAAGGAGCAGGCGGACCGCCTGGCGGAGCTGGAGAAGCTGGAGGCGGAGCTGGACGAGCAGCTCCACCGCGACATGCTGCTGATCCCCCAGATGATCGACCCCTCCGTGCCCATCGGCAGGGACGACAGCGAGAACGTGGAGGTCCAGCGGTTCGGCGAATGCAAGGTCCCTGACTTCCCCATCCCCTACCATGTGGACATCATGGAGTCCTTTGACGGCATCGACCTGGACGCCGCGGGAAGGGTGTCCGGCTCCGGCTTCTACTACCTGCTGGGGGACATCGCCCGCCTCCACGAGGCGGTGCTGGCCTACGGCCGGGACTTCATGATCAACAAGGGCTTCACCTATGTGATCCCCCCCTTCATGATCCACGGCAACGTGGTGGAGGGCGTCATGAGCCAGACCGACATGGACGGCATGATGTACAAGATCGAGGGCGAGGACCTGTACCTGATCGGCACCAGCGAGCACTCCATGATCGGCCGGTTCATCGACCAGATCCTGCCGGCGGAGAAGCTGCCCCAGACCCTCACCTCCTACTCCCCCTGCTTCCGCAAGGAGAAGGGCGCGCATGGCATCGAGGAGCGTGGCATCTACCGCATCCACCAGTTCGAGAAGCAGGAGATGATCGTGGTCTGCAGGCCCGAGGAGTCCAAGGACTGGTACGAGAAGCTGTGGAAGATGTCCGTGGAGCTGTTCCGCTCCCTGGACATTCCCGTGCGGCAGCTGGAGTGCTGCTCCGGCGACCTGGCGGACCTGAAGGTGAAGTCCTGCGACATCGAGGCCTGGTCTCCCCGCCAGCAGAAGTTCTTCGAGGTCTGCTCCTGCTCCAACCTGGGGGACGCCCAGGCCCGGCGGCTGCGGATCCGCTACAGGGACGAGAACGGCAGGATGCAGCTGTGCCACACCCTCAACAACACCTGCGTGGCCCCGCCCCGGATGCTCATCGCCTTCCTGGAGAACAACCTCCAGGCGGACGGCACCGTGAAGATCCCCCAGGTGCTCCAGCCCTACATGGGCGGCACCGCGCTCCTGGTGCCCAAGAAGTAATCACTTCTTGTATTATTCTTAAAAAATATCACGTTTTGTTTTCTTCTCTCCGCCGCGCCGCCTGACGGCGCGCACCGGCAGGTGCAGGTACAGGAGCAGGAGCAGGTACAGGAACAGGTGCAGGTGCAGGTGCGGAGAAATCCTGTAAAATTTTAAGAAAAATGCACGGGCCCGTGCAACAGGCGGGCCCGCCGGCCCCTGATACGGGGGACTTTCCAAACGGGAGACAAGGAGGGGCGCACCATGGAGACACTTCTGCGGCAGGGGCTGACGGCCCTGGGCCTGCCGGCGGACGCCGCCCCGGCCCTGGCCCGGTACGGAGCGCTGCTGATCGAGACCAACAAGGTGATGAACCTCACCGCCATCACGGAGCCGGCGGACGTGGCGGCCCTCCACTTTCTGGACTCCGCCGCCCTGCTGACCCTGGAGGACTTCCGGAACAAGTCCGTGGCGGACGTGGGCACCGGCGCCGGCTTCCCCGGCCTGCCCCTGAAGGTCCTGGAGCCCACCCTCCAGCTGACGCTGCTGGACGCCCTGCAAAAGCGGATCACCTTCCTGGAGACCGTGTGCCGGGAGCTGGGCCTCACCGGCGTGGAGTGCGTCCACGGCCGGGCGGAGGCGTTCGCCGCAGACCGGCGGGAGACCTTTGACATCGTCACCTCCCGGGCGGTGGCCAACCTCCAGATCCTCGCGGAGCTGTGCCTGCCCCTGGTGAAGGTGGGCGGCCGGTTCCTGGCCATGAAGGCCGTGGACTCCGACGCCGAGCTGGAGGCCGCCCGGCGGGCCATCGGGACCCTGGGCGGGCGCGTGGCAGCGGTCCGGGACTACGCCATTCCCGGCACCCAGGTGCGGCATCGGCTGATCAGCGTGGAAAAAGTGAAAAAAACTCCGGAAAAATATCCGAGAACATTTGCAAAAATCAAAAAGAATCCCTTATAATACACTTGTGAAGAAACGAGAGGAGGTGCCGCCCTATGGAGCGCAGAGGACAGTGTATCGCCGTCGTGTCCGGAAAGGGCGGCACAGGAAAGACCTCGCTGGCAGCGGGCGTCGGCGCGGCGCTGGCGCTGTCGGGCAGCCGGGTGCTCTGCCTGGACTGTGACGTGGGCCTGCGGAACCTGGACCTGACCCTGGGGCTCTCCGACCGGACGCTGATGGACTTCTCCGACGTGGCCCGGGGCCGCTGCAGCCTGGACATGGCCGCGGTGGAGCACCCCAAGGTGCCGGGGCTCTTCCTGCTCACCGCCCCCGTCCGGATGCGGGGCAGCCCGGTGACCGCGGAGCAGATGGCCCAGCTGCTGCGGGAGGTCCGGACGCGCTACGACTTCTGCCTGCTGGACGCCCCGGCGGGCCTGGGCTACGGCTTTCAGCTGGCCACCTGTGATGCGGACCGGTGCATCGTGGTGACAACGGCGGACGCCACCTCCCTGCGGGATGCCCAGCACACCGTGGTGGAGCTGGCCCGCTTCCCTGCCGGCACCCTGCACCTGGTGGTGAACCGGGTGCGGAAGAAGCTGCTGCGCCACATGCACGCCACCATCGACGACGCCATCGACCGGGCGGGCCTGCCCCTGCTGGGGGTGGTCCCGGAGGACGACGCCCTGCCCCTGTGCGTGAACCAGGGCCTGCCCCTCCTGCTGGCGGAGAGCCAGAGCGCCGCGATCGCCTATCGGAATATCGCCAAACGCCTCCGGGGGGAACGGGTCCCCCTGCTGCGGATCAGATAGAGAAAGGAGCCTCCCATGAATATCGCCCTCATGTCCCATGACAACAAGAAGGAACTGATGGTGCAGTTCTGCACCGCCTACGCCGGCATCCTCTCCCACCACAACATCTACGCCACCAACACCACCGGCCACATGGTGGCCGATGCCACGGGCCTGAAGGTCCACTGCTTCCTCTCCTACGCCCACGGCGGCAGCCAGCAGATCGGCGCCCGCATCGCCTACAACGAGTTCGATCTGGTGCTCTTCTTCAACGATCCCACCAACGAGGCCATGGCCGGCGACATCTCCTACATCTCCCGGCTGTGCGACCAGAACAACATCCCCTTCGCCAGCAACATCGCCACGGCGGAGATGCTGGTGCTGGGCCTGGCCCGGGGCGATCTGGACTGGCGGTGCATCGTCAACCCCTCCAACCGTCCCATCGCTTGACATTTCGGCAAAAAGCGCATACAATCACTGCGATACAAAACCACACGGCACCGCGCGGATGCCGCAGCAGTACTCCGGAGCCCGGCCCCACAGAGAGGGGCGCACCGCTGAGAGCGGCC
>CALWOF010000025.1 GCA_944382995.1 uncultured Oscillospiraceae bacterium
GAGAACTCGGCGCTGACAAAGGCCCGGTCCGCGCCGGTGCGGATCAGGTCCCGGGAGGTGCGCCCCCCCAGCACCGCCCCCAGGGCGTCGATGACGATGGACTTGCCGGCACCGGTCTCGCCGGTGAGGGCGTTGAAGCCCGGGCGGAACTGGATGTCCGCCTCCTGGATCAGGGCGATGTTCTCGATGTGCAGAAGCTCCAGCATGGGGGTCCTCCTCTGAAAAAGCGCCCGGCGTGTCCGCCGGGCGCGGCAAAGTCAGCTGATGAACATGGCGTCGCCGAAGGAGAAGAAGCGGTACCGCTCCCGCACCGCCTCGGCATAGGCGGAGAGGACGTGCTCCCGCCCGGCAAAGGCGGACACCAGCATAATGAGGGTGCTCTCCGGCAGGTGGAAGTTGGTCACCAGGCCGTCCATCACCTTGAATTTGTAGCCGGGGTAGATATAGATGTCCGTCCAGCCGGACCTGGCCTCCATATGGCCGTCGTCCGCGGCCCAGGACTCCAATGTCCGGCAGGAGGTGGTGCCCACGCAGATGCACCGGCCCCCACTGGCCCGGGTCTCGTTGATGAGGTCCGCCGTCTCCTGTGGGATGGTGCAGTACTCGCTGTGCATGGGGTGGTCCTCGATGGCGTCCTCCTTCACAGGGCGGAAGGTGCCGAGGCCCACATGGAGGGTCACATAGCCGATCCTCACGCCTTTTCTCTGGATGATGTCCAGCAGCTCCGGCGTGAAGTGGAGCCCCGCCGTGGGGGCGGCGGCGCTGCCCAGGACCTTGGAGTACACGGTCTGATACCGCTCCTGGTCCTGGAGCTCCTCCTTGATATAGGGGGGCAGGGGCATCCTGCCCAGGTGCTCCAGCACCTCCAGGAAGATGCCCTCGTAGTCGAAGCGGATCAGGCGGCCGCCCTCCTCCAGCTGCTCTACGATCTCGGCGGTGAGCTCTCCATTGCCGAAGGAGAGCTTCGTGCCCTTGCGGAGCTTCCGGCCGGGGCGCACCAGGCACTCCCAGATATTTTCGCCCCGGTCATTGAGCAGCAGCACCTCGCAGATGCCGCCGCCGGGGAGCCGCTGGCCCACCAGGCGGGCCGGCAGCACCCGGGAGTTGTTGAGGATCAGGCAGTCGCCGGGTCTCAAAAAGTCCGGCAGGTCATAGAAATGGTGGTGGCCCACCGCTCCGGTGGCCCGGTCCAGGGTCATCAGGCGGGAGGTGTCCCGCTTTTCGATGGGGGTCTGGGCGATGAGCTCATGGGGCAGGTCGTAGTAAAAATCACTGGTCTTCATGGTGTTCCTTCCCGCTCACCGGACGCAGATGCCGGTGAAGTAAAATTCCAAGATGTCGATGTAGTCACAGCCTTGCTCCGCCATGGCCCGGGCGCCGTACTGGCTCATCCCCACGTTGTGGCCGCTGCCGGTGCCGGTGACGGTGATGCCGTCCCGGGAGGCGTGCCCGCCGGAGGTCCCGCCGCCGGAGACCGTCTCCCGCCCGGACGCGGAGATGGCGGTGTGGTGCTCCCCGTCCAGGCGGCTGAGGCCGCCGGAGCCGGAGATGACGGCCGCGCCGTCCAGGCTGGAAAGGGTGTTGGAGGCGCTGTTCACCGCCACGGAGCTCCCACCGCCGCCGGTGCCGCCGGAGATGGAGAACCGCAGGCTGGGCACGTTCTTGCCCAGCGTGGTGCTGTAAAAGGCCATTCGGGCATTGTCGCCCGTGCGCACCAAGGTGTTGCCCCGGCTGTCCACAAAGGTCACGGAGTAGACATTGCCCAGGTCGGTGTACTCTGATACATAGGCGTCCACCACGTCCCCGATGTCATAGCCGCTGTTCTGGAGCACCCAGGTCAGCTCCTCCCAGGTGTAGGAGACGCTCCAGCTGTAGCTCGGGATGGAGGTCTGGGCCTCATAGGGGTCCTCCTTTCCCAGGAGGTAGGGGATCTCGGTGCCCCAGACGTTCTCCGCGTCCTCGGTGGCGCCGCCGTCGGAGGAGTGATAGTAGGCCTCCGCCAGCTCTCCGCCGTAGTAGAGGCACTCCCCCGCCGTCTCGTCCACCGCCCGGTCCGTGGAGTCCTCGGCTCCGCTCACGCCGCTGTAGGCCTGACAGTGGGTGGTGGCGCACAGGTCGAATCCGTCGGAGGCATGCTTGGTGGTCATCACGGCGTAGGTCCGGGCGCAGACCGCCTGGGCCTTCAGCGCCTCCAGATCCCAGCTGGGGGACATCTCGGAGGGCAGGACGCCCTTCACATAGTCCTCCAGGTCCACCACGTTCACCACCTGAAGTCCGCCGCCGCTGACGGTGTACTCAAACCCGCCCCGGTAGCGGCTGCCCCGGAACCAGGTGACCGGGTCCCGGCCCATGGGCAGGACCCCCAGGGTATCCTCCCCGCTCTCGTAGAGGACATGGTCCGTCCCGGTGACGGTCACCTGGATGCCCCGCCGGCCCGCCGGAGACATGGTGATGGCGGTCTCATCGGTTTCGTCCAGGGACACGAAGGTCCCGTCAGCTTCAAAATAGCCGAACTCGTAGCCGCTGCCCTCGTCATTCTCCAGGTTGGCGGAGGACATGGCAGAGGAGCCGTACCGCAGGCCCACCCGCACCGTGTCATCGAAGGCGGCGGAGGCGCTGACGGCCCACAGGGCAAAAAATGTCACAACCAGCGGCAGCAGAAGCAAGCTCTTTTTCATGGAACCTCCCCAAGCTGTACACCTTGACGGAGCTGCGGAAGTATGCTAATATACATACAAATGTCCGCGCTGTATGTACAGGCTTTTTCATTCTTCAATATCTGGTATTATAGTACATTTCAGCGCCGTATTCAACCAAAATCGACGGAGGCCCGCCGGGCCGTCCGCCGCAACACTGGAGCAGGAGGCACATAGTATGAAACAGTACAACGTCGGCATCATCGGCTGCACCGGCATGGTGGGCCAGCGGTTCATCACGCTGATGGAAAATCACCCCTGGTTCCGTCTGACGGCTCTCGCCGCCAGCGCCCGCAGCGCCGGCAAGACCTATGCCGATGCGGTGGCGGGCCGGTGGGCCCTGGATGTCCCCATGCCGGAGGAGGCGAAGGATCTGGTGGTCCTGGACGCGGAGAAGGACGCGGAGCAGCTGGCCGGCATGGTGGACTTCTGCTTCTGCGCCGTGGATATGAAAAAAGAGGAGATCCGGGCCCTGGAGGAGAAGTACGCCAGGCTGGAGTGCCCCATCGTCTCCAACAACTCCGCCCACCGGTGGACCGACGATGTGCCCATGGTGGTGCCCGAGATCAACCCGGACCACCTGGAGGTCATTGCCGCCCAGCGCAGGCGCCTGGGTACCAAGCGGGGCTTCATCGCGGTGAAGAGCAACTGCTCCCTTCAGAGCTACGTCCCCGCCCTGCACCCCCTGAAGAAGTACGGCCTGGAGAAGATCCTGGTCTGCACCTATCAGGCCATCTCCGGCGCCGGCAAGACCTTTGCCCGCTGGCCGGAGATGGTGGACAACTGCATCCCCTACATCGGCGGCGAGGAGGAGAAGAGCGAGCAGGAGCCCCTGAAGCTGTGGGGCCATATCCAGGACGGCAAGATCGTCAGGGCCGACGGCCCCGCCATCACGGCCCAGTGCTTCCGGGTGGCCTGCCAGGACGGCCACATGGCCGCGGTGTTCATGAAGTTCGCCGACGGCAAGGCCCCCTCCATGGAGCAGATCAGGGCCGACTGGGCCGCCTTCCGGGGCATGCCCCAGGAGCTGGAGCTCCCCTCCGCCCCCAGGCAGTTCCTCCACTACTTTGAGGAGCCCGACCGGCCCCAGACACGGCTGGACCGGAACCTGGAGCGCGGCATGGCCGTGTCCATCGGCCGCCTGCGGCCGGACACCCAGTACGACTACAAGTTCGTGTGCCTGTCCCACAACACCCTCCGGGGCGCCGCCGGCGGCGCGGTGCTGCTGGCCGAGCTGCTGTGCGCCAAGGGCTACATGGACTGAGCCAAATTTCATACATCCACAAAAGAGACGGCTTGCCGAATGGGCGGGCCGTCTTTTTCAGACGCTTTTTTAGTGAGGAGATAGGAGCTAGGAGATAGGAGTTGATGGATTCCGCCACAGGCGGAATAGTTTCAAATCGTCCGGCTCTGCCGGACACCAAAACTCCTATCTCCTATCTTCTCACTTCTATCTCAAAAAAAGGAGCGTGCATACATTGAAAACCCCTCTCTTCACCGGCTCCGGCGTGGCCATCGTCACGCCCTTCACCAAAGAGACCGTGGACCTGTCCGCGCTGGGCCGCCTGCTGGATTTCCAGCTTGCCAGCGGCACGGACGCCGTCATCGTCTGCGGCACCACCGGCGAGGCCAGCACCATGAGCTACCGGGAGCGGATGCGGGCCATCGAGTTCTGTGTGGACCATGTGGACGGCCGGATACCGGTGATCGCCGGCAGCGGCTCCAACTCCACGGAGAGCGCCCTGGCGCTGTCCCGGGACGCGGAGCGGGCCGGGGCCGACGGGCTGCTGGTGGTGACCCCCTACTACAACAAGGCAAGTCAAGCCGGGCTCATCCGCCACTTCCGGGTAATCGCCGATGCGGTGGATGTGCCGGTGATCCTGTACGACGTGCCTTCCCGCACCGGGGTCTCCATTGCGCCGGAGACCTACGCGGAACTGGCGAAGCACCCCAACATCAACGGCGCCAAGGAGGCCTCGGGGAACCTCTCCAACATCCAGAGGACCCGAAACCTGTGCCCGGAGGACTTCTCCATCTGGTCCGGCAACGACGACGAGACAGCTGCCATCTGCCTGCTGGGGGGCCGGGGCGTCATCTCCGTGGCGGCCAACATCCTCCCGGCCCAGATGCACCGGCTGACGGAGCTGTGCTTCGCCAATGACTTCGCCGCCGCCGGGAAATTACAGCTGGAGCTGAAGGACTTCTGCGACGCCATGTTCTGCGACGTGAACCCCATCCCCGTCAAGACGGCGCTGAACCTGCTGGGCTGGGACGTGGGCCCCCTGCGGCTGCCGTTGTGCGAGCCCACGGAAGCGGGGCTGGCGAAGATCAAAGCGGCACTGGAACGGTACGGCCTGGCCGCGGCAAATCCATGAACAGCGGGGCGGGAAGGTTCCCGCCCCGTTTCTCAGTCTGTCATGCAATGCCCTGCTCCGCCTTCATCTCCGCCTCCTGCCGGCGGACGGCGGCCTCCATGGCCGACCGGCTGTCCAGGGACAGCAGGTCTCCGAACATGTAATTCTGCAGCTCCAGCCCCGGGATGCCGGTCTGGAATTCCCCGTGCTCCGTGCTGACCAGAAGGGTGCTGTCCTGGAGGTACCCCCGCAGCTCCCAGAAAAAGCTGGCGATAGCCTCCGGGTCAAGCTGGTGTCCATCTCTGCCGAAATTGGTGTCAAAGCCCACTGCGCCGCTGTCCACCGTGTACGCCTCCCCAGCCCCGTCAAAGGTCAGCAGCTCATAGCCGTACTCCGCCCAGCCCTGGTACATGGTGGGCCCGAAAACCAGCAGATTCTCCCCCTCCTCCGCGGGACAGGCGAAGATGCTGCCCCAGCCCACATGGGCCAAGGCCAATTCCCGGTCCCAGAGGACTGTGCCGTCCCCGTCCGTCACCTGCAGCTCGTACCAGGCCGGGCGGGCATTTCCCTCCGGGTCCTCCACCGTCACCAGCTCCGTGGTCTCCGGCACGCCGTCGTGATCGAAGTCCCAGTCCCCCGGCAGTGCCTCCGTCATCTCTTCAAACGTCGAGCCGGTGAGATGGCCATCGTCCTCTGTCAGCAGAGAACAGCGGTAGGTACGCCGCTCCTCCGCTTCCCGGCCCAGGGTCACCCGCAGGGTATCCTCGTCCAGCCACAAGCCCCAATCCTCCGGGAAAAAGAGGTACTCCGGAATGGCGCTCCTGTCCGGCAGGGTGAACTCCCATTCATCCCAGGTCTCCGTGTCCACGATCTTCAGCCCGCTCTGGATGCGGGTGGAGTATGCCAGGGCCAGGAAGCGGCTGTCCGGAGACCAGGAGGCGCTCTGGGTCAGCCAGCCCTGGTCCTGCCACAGCACCTCGCCGGTGGCCGCATCCGTCACCTGGAGAAACTCCGGCACCACCAGACCGCTGATATAGTGCTCGGTCCGGCCGGCGGTCTCCGCCCGGAACTGTCCGTCCGGCGAGAGGGCCTCCCCCTCCAGCTGCGCCGCCGGCGCAGTATCCAGGAAGGCCCGGTACTCCGCCGCCTCCCGCTGTTCCGCCCGTGTCTCCGGGTATGTGACGGCTGCAGCCGCCGCTGTCACCACCGCCAGGGCCAAAATGCCCAGGCTCCTCCGTCTGTTCATAAAAAGCACCGCCCCCGTACTGTTCTGCCAACAGTATAGAGGCGGTGTTCTATTATGTCAACTACAATCCGGTAACAGGCTCAGCCGTTCAGGCGGGCGAGCATGTCCGCCCGCTGGCCGGCGATATACTCGTCGTAGGTGCACATCTTGTCGATGAGCTTCCCGTCCACGAACTCCATGATCCGGTCCGCCACGGTCTGGACAAACTCGTGGTCATGGCTGGCGAACAGGACGACCCCTTTGAAGTCGATGAGGCCGTTGTTGACGGCGGTGATGGACTCCAGGTCCAGGTGGTTGGTGGGCTGGTCCAGGATCAGCACGTTGGACCCGAACAGCATCATCCGGGAGAGCATGCACCGGACCTTCTCGCCGCCGGAGAGGACCTTCACCGGCTTGTACACATCGTCGCCGGAGAAAAGCATCCGGCCCAGGAAGGACCGCTTGAAGGACTCAGTGCCCTCCTCGGCGTTGTCGGCGGTGTACTGCCCCAGCCAGTCCACCAGGTTCAGATCGCAGTCGTTGAAGAAGGCGGAGTTGTCCAGGGGGAAGTAGCTGGTGGTGATGGTGGTGCCCCACTTGAAGGTGCCCGCGTCCGGCTCCAGCTCCTCCATCAGGATCTTGAAGAGCGTGGTGGTGGCGATCTCGTCCTCCCCCACAAAGGCGATCTTGTCGCCCTTGTTCACCCGGAAGGACACGTTGTCCAGCACCTTCCGGCCGTCCACGGTCTTGGTGAGGCCCTCCACCGCCAGAATCTCCTTGCCCGGCTCCCGGTCCATCCTGAAGCCCACGAAGGGGTAGCGGCGGGAGGAGGCGGGCATCTCCTCCACCGTCAGCTTGTCCAGCAGCTTGCGGCGGGCGGTGGCCTGCTTGCTCTTGGACTTGTTGGCGGAGAAGCGGGAGACGAACTCCTGGAGCTCCCGGATCTTCTCCTCCTTCTTCTTGTTCTGGTCCCGGATCATCCGCTGCATCAGCTGGCTGGACTCGTACCAGAACTCGTAGTTGCCCACGTACATCCGGATGCCGCCGTAGTCCACGTCCACGATGTTGGTGCACACGGTGTTGAGGAAGTGGCGGTCGTGGCTCACCACGATGATGAGGCTCTCGCACTCCAGAATGAAGTCCTCCAGCCACTCGATGGCCTGGATGTCCAGGTGGTTGGTGGGCTCGTCCAGCAGGATGATGTCCGGCTTGCCGAACAGGGCCTGGGCCAGCAGGACCTTGACCTTCTCCTTGGCGGTGAGGCTCGCCATCTCGGCGTACAGGATGTCCTCGGACAGCCCCAGACCCTGGATCAGGCGGCTGACATCGGACTCTGCCTCCCAGCCGTCCATGTCGGCGAACTCCGCTTCCAGCTCGCTGGCCCGCACGCCGTCGGCGTCGGAGAAGTCCTCCTTGGCGTAGAGGGCGTCCTTCTCCTTCATCACGTCGTAGAGGCGCTGATTGCCCATGATGACGGTGTCCAGCACCGTGTACTGGTCGTACTGGAAGTGGTCCTGCTTCAGCACGCTCATCCGCTGGTCCTTGGAGATCACCACCTCGCCGGTGGTGGGCTCCAGGTCCCCGGAGAGGATGCGCAGGAAGGTGGTCTTCCCCGCGCCGTTGGCGCCGATGATGCCGTAGCAGTTGCCGGGGGTGAACTTCAGGTCCACGTGCTTGAACAGCGTCTGGCCGCTGAAATTGAGACTGACGTCATTGACTGTGATCATGATCTGCTTCCTTTTTCGTTTCTGCGTATTTCATGGCGGCAGCAGGCGCGGAACGTGCGCCTGCTGCCGCCCAGTGATGCGGTTTTCAGCCCTCTTCGGCGATCTTGCGGCCCATGAGGACGCCCATGATGGAGGCCATCATCAGCCCCCGGGTCCAGCCGGAGCTGTCGCCCAGGCAGTGGAGCCCGCGGAGGCTGGTGTTGAAGTCCGTGTCCATCTTCACCCGGTTGGAGTAGAACTTCAGCTCGGGGGAGTACAGCAGCGTCTCCTGCGCGGCGAAGCCCGGCACCACATAGTCCATGGCCTGGATAAAGCCGATGATGTTGGTCATGGCCCGGTAGGGCATGGCGGCGGTGATGTCGCCGGCCACGGCGTCCGGCAGGGTGGGCCGGATGTTGGACTGGGCCAGCTCCTTCTGCCAGGTGCGCTTGCCGTCCAGGATATCGCCGAAGCGCTGGACCAGGATCTGGCCGTTGGCCAGCATGTTGGTCAGCTCACCCACCTTCTGGGCGTAGGCGATGGGCTGGTTGAAGGGCACGGAGAAGTTGTGGGAGCAGAGGATGGACAGGTTGGTGTTGTCGCTCTTGAGGTCCTTGTAGGAGTGTCCGTTGACCACCGCAAGGTCGTTGTCGTAGTTCTCCTGGCTGACGAAGCCGCCGGGATTCTGGCAGAAGGTGCGGACCTTGTTCTTAAAGGGCTTGGGGTAGCCCACCAGCTTGGATTCATACAGCACCCGGTTGACCATCTCCATGACCTCGTTGCGGACCTCCACCCGGACGCCGATGTCCACGGTGCCGGGCGCATGGGCGATGCCGTGCTCAGCGCAGAGCTTCTCCAGCCAGTCGGCGCCCCGGCGGCCGGTGGCCACCACGGTGTGCTTGGCGTAGATCTCCAGGTCCGTCTTGCCGTTGGAGATCGCCACGCCCTTGCAGACCTCATCCTCCAGGATCAGGTTGCTGCACTCGTAGCCGAAGTACATCTCCACCCCGTTTTCCTGCAGGAACCGCTCGATGGCCAGATAAATGGCCTGGGCCTTTTCGGTGCCCATGTGGCGGATGGGGCAGTCCACCAGCTTGAGGCCGGCATGGATGGCCCGCTTGCGGATCTCTTTGCGCTCCTCCTCATGCTCCAGACCCTCGATGTGGGTGTCGGCGCCGAACTCCAGGTAGATCTGGTCGGCGTAGTGGATGGTCTCCTGGGCCAGGTCCGCTCCGATCAGCGTGGGCAGGTCGCCGCCCACCTCATAGCTGAGGGAGAGCTTGCCGTCGGAAAACGCGCCGGCGCCGGAGAAGCCGGTGGTGATGTGGCAGTAGGGCTTGCAGTTCATGCACTTCTTGGTCTTGTCCTTGGGGCAGTGGCGCTTTTCCACCGGCTGTCCCTTCTCCACCATGACGATCTTCTGGCGGCTGCCCTTCTTGATCATCTCCAGAGCGGTGAAGATGCCGGCGGGGCCGGCGCCAACGATGACAACGTCTGCATTCATACTCTATCTCTCCTCGTTTTCTCCTGATTTGGCTGACAGGTCCACGCTCCGGCGCACCAGCGAGAAGGCCGGCACCGGACGCGGCAATTTCATGTGAAAGGTCATCTGCGGGGTCCTCGGCTCGGTCAGGGGGGCACCGCCCTCGTCCGTCATCTCCGGCGCGGTCATGGCGAAGGGCCGCAGATCCGGGCCCACGAGCTCGATCTCATCTCCTGCGCGGAACTTGTTCCGCAGGGACAGCACGGCATTCCCCGCGCCGTCGCAGTCCGTCACCACCGCCGCCACCTGCCACTGGCGCACATAGCGGGAGTCGGCGTAATACTGCCCCGGAGGTCCGAAGTAAAAGCCCGTGGAGTAGGGCCGGTGGCTCACATGCTCCACCTCGTCCCGCCAGACGGGGTCGATGGGTTCTCCCGCCGCGGCGGCGTCCAGACAGTGGCGGTAGGCCCCGGTGACGATGGCCGCGTAGTAGGCGGACTTGGCCCGGCCCTCGATCTTCAGGCTGGTCAGGCCCGCAGCCCGCAGCTCCTCCAGATGGTCGATCATGCACATATCTCTGGAATTCAGGATATAGGTGCCCCGCTCGTCCTCGAACACCGGGAAGAACTCCCCGGGCCGCTTCTCCTCCATCAGGGCGTAGCGGTAGCGGCAGGGCTGGGCACAGGCCCCCCGGCTGGAGTCCCGCCCGGTCATATAATTGGAGAGCAGACACCGCCCGGAGTAGCTGACGCACATGGCGCCGTGGACGAAGGCCTCGATCTCCAGGTCCTCCGGGGTCCTCTCCCGGATGGTGCGGATCTCCTCCAGGCTCAGCTCCCGGGCCAGGATCACCCGGGAGGCGCCCAGGTCATGCCAGGCCCGGGCGGTCTCATAGTTGGAGATGCTGGCCTGGGTGGAGACGTGGCGCGCACAGCTCGGGGCGTACTTCCCCGCCAGGGTGAAGGCGCCCAGGTCCGCCACGATCAGGGCGTCCACCCCCGCGTCGTTCAGCCGCTCCAGGTACTCCGGCAGGCGGGACACCTCGTCGTTCCGGGGCATGGTGTTGACGGTGCAGTGGACCCGGACGCCGTGTTCATGGGCGAAGGCCACCGCCTCCGGCAGCTCCTCGGGCGAGAAGTTGCCGGCAAAGGCCCGCATGCCGAAGGCGGTCCCTGCCAGGTACACCGCGTCCGCGCCGTAGAGCACGGCCATTTTCAGCCGCTCCATGTCCCCCGCCGGGGCCAGCAGCTCCGGCTTTGTGCGCTCAACCGCCATAGGAGCTGCTGTTCACAAAGGCGTTGTGCTCCGCCAGGGTGGTGGAGAAGTGGTGGAGCCCGTCGCTGCCCAGGGCGTAGTAGTAGTAATCCGTATCGTTGGGGTTCAGGGCTGCATCGATGGACGCAAGGCCCGGGTTGGAGATGGGCGTGGGGGGCAGCCCCGCGTGCTGGTACAGGTTGTAGGGGGAGTCCACCTGCATGTCCGCGCTGGTGATGGCGCCCTCGTGGTCCGGCAGGGCATAGAGCAGCGACGCGTCGATCTGCAGCAGGCCGTAGGTGCCCTGGCGGTCGCCGGGGCCCTCCAGGCGGTTGTAGATGACGGAGGCGATGTTGGCCTGGTCGGTGCCGTCCGTCTCCTCCTCGATCAGGGAGGCGATGGTGATGATCTCGTGGAGGCTGCGGCCGGACGCCTCCACCTGGGCCATCCGGTCCTCATCCATGCGGCTGACGAAGTTGCGCAGCAGCCGGTCCAGGGCATCCTCCGGGTTGTGGCCCACATAGAACTCATAGGTGTCCGGGAAGAGATAGCCCTCCAGCCGGGTGATGTCCTCAGAGTCGCTGTCGATGAAGTCGTAGTCAAAGTCGCCGGTCTGGGCGGCCTCCGTCAGGGCCTCTTCGGTGTTGACGCCCTTCTCCGCCAGCAGGGCGATGGTCTGCCGGACAGTGTAGCCCTCCGGGATGGTGACGGTGACGGTCTCCGCGCTGAGGTTGCCGGAGCGGCTGTGCATCCCGGCGATCAGGGCGTGGTAGTCCATATCGGTATTCAGGGTGTAGGTGCCGATGCCGATCTCCTCCTCGGCGCCGGTGACGCTGGCGAAGAGGCGGAAGAACCACTTGTACTTGATGAGCCCCGCGTTCTGGAGCTTCTCGGCGATGGAGCCGATGTCATCCTCTGCCGTCACCTCCACAGAGATCTTGGTGGTGGAGGGAATATCCCGGCTGAAGGCGCAAAGGTCGCTGGCCAGCAGCCAGCCCGTGCCCGCCAGCAGGGCGGACACCACCAGTACGCACAAAAGGTACAGGAACGGGTTGATGTGCCGGCGCTTTCTGCGATGCTTCTGGGGCGGGCGATGCTGCCCGCCGGTCCCCGCCTGCTGGCTGCGGCGCACCTGGGCGGCATCCCAGCTGGCGGTATCCCCATTTTTGAAATCAGACATAAGAAACCTCCATTTTCCGGTTCCGGCGGAGCTCCGCCGGCTTTGGCCGCAGACGGGACGCATTTTTATCCCGTCCCGCCTTTTTTTCAGCGGGCCAGGCCCTGTTCCGGGCTGGCGCCGCATAGACTATCACAAAGCGAGGTGACGCATATGTGCTTCAACAACGGAAACAACAGCTGCTCCTGCCTGTGGATCATCCTCATCATCATTCTGATCTGTTGCTGCTGCGGCAGCGGCAGCGCCATCGGCGGCGGGAACTGCGGCTGCGGGTGCGGCAATGACAGCTGCGGCAGCGGCTGCTGCTGAACGCCGGGGAAATGGGACGGTCACGTCCCATTTCCACTGTGCGGAAGGGGGACAGCCCCTATCCCAGCAGCTTCTCCACCCGGGAGAGGATCTCCCGGCGGATCTCCTCCGCCGGCCGGACCGCCTCTCCGGCGGCGCAGTCGACCACAGACCAGTCCAGGTCCCGGGCGATCTGCCGGGCACTCTCCCGGCAGCGGCGGAGATAGGCTTCGTCCCGCTCGTGGATGTCCGCCTCTGTGGCGGTCTCCTGCTCTCTATGGCGCAGCATGCGGCCGGAAAGCTCCGTGGGCAGGTCCAGATATAGCACCAGATCCGGCGCGGGCAGGCCCATGCGGCCGTACTCCAGATCAAAGAGCCAGTCCAGAAACGCCCGCCGCTCCCCCGCCGGGAGCTTGGACGCCTGATGGACCGCGTTGGAGGTGGTGTACCGGTTGGCCACCACGATGCCGCCGCGCTCATAGAACCCGCCCCAGTCCTCCTTGTAGGAGGCGAAGCGGTCCACCGCGAACATCACCGATGCGGCATAGGCGTTCACATCCTCCGGGGCATTGCCCAGCGCACCGTGGAGATACAGGTTTGCCGGCTCGGCAAAGGGACTGCCGTACCGGGGGAAGTCGATCTCCCGGCAGGGGATGTCCCGCTCCGCCAGGGTCTGACACAGCAGCCGGGCCTGGGTGGCCTTGCCAGAGCCGTCCGTGCCCTCGAATACGATCAGTTTTCCTCTCATCTGCGTCTTTTCTCCTGCTTCACATGGACCAGAAACAGCGGCAGCTTCATCATGCGGCCGATGCGTCGGGGCTCCTTGCACAGGCGGTAGAACCACTCCAGCCCGTGGTCGGACCAGAATTTCGGGGCCCGCTCCACCACGCCGGCGAATACATCCAGGCTGCCGCCCAGGCCGCAGAGCAGATGCGCGCCGGTGGCGGCGCCGTTTGCCGCCATCCACTTCTCCTGCTTGGGGGCTCCCAGGCAGACGAACACCACGTCCGCGCCGCTGCGGCGGATGGCCTCGATCACCGGGCCGTCCTCCTTGAAATAGCCGTCGTGGGTGCCGGCGATCCGCAGACCGGGATGGGCCGCGGCCAGCTTCTCCGCCGCGGTCTCCGCCACGCCGGGCTTGGCGCCCAGCAGGTACAGGGACTTCCCCTCTTCTGCCAGCTTCCCCATCAAATGGGACGCGAATTCAATGCCCGGCGTCTTCTCCTTCAGGGGCGTTCCCAGCATGGCCGCGCCCTTGATGACGCCCACGCCGTCCGGCAGCACCAGATCCGCGCCGTTGACGGCGGACCTGGCCCCGGAGTCCTCCCGGCAGACCTCCACGATCTCCGGGTTCGGCGTCACCACATAGTGGGCGCCGGGGCTCCGCACCAGCTCCATTCCCCGCTCCACGGCCTCCGCCATGGTCAGATTGTCAAAGCCGACGCCAAGCACGTCGATGCGCATGGAATCACCCCGCTACATACTCATACAGTTTAGCAGTATACCATAGATCTGCCGGTTTGTCCAATAAATTTCAGCGGGGCGCCGCATTTCGGCATCCCCGCTGAAAAAATGGCTCAGGTCTCCGTTCTCTCCCGCTTTCTTCGGAAATCCGGCAGTTGGGCCAGCACCACCGCGCAGAGCATCAGCACGCAGCCCAGGTACTCCTTCCCGCTCATCCGGTCCCCCAGGATCAGCGCCCCGGCAACGGTGGCGAACACGGACTCCAGGCTCAGCAGCAGCGACACCACCGTGGGGTCCGAGTCCTTCTGGGCCAGGATCTGCAGAGTATACCCCACGCCGCTGGAGAAGATGCCTACGTACAGGACCGGCCCGATACACGCCAGCAGCCCCGCCCAGTCGGGTGTCTCCATCACCAGCATCAGCACGGCGGAGAGCGCCGCCATCACGAAAAACTGGACGCAGGAGAGCTCCACACCGTCCACCTTTTGGGTGAAGTGGTCGATGATCAGGATATGGCCGGCGAAGCAGAAGGAGCACAGCAGCACATACCAGTCCCCCTCCGTGATGGAGAAGGACTCCTGCACGCACAGCAGGTACAGCCCCGCCACCGCCAGCGCCACGCTGAGCCAGATGGCCCGGGGCGCTTTTTTATGGAGAAAGATCCCGGCGATGGGGACGATGACGATGTACAGGGCGGTGATAAACCCGGCCTTGCCGGAGGAGGTGGTCTCCAGCCCCATCTGCTGGAGGTTGGTGGCCACGGTCAGCGCCGTGCCGCAGCACAGGCCGCCGAACAGAAGATCCCGCCGGGTCCCGGGCCGGGCTGCGGCCTCCCCCCGGAAATCCCGCCGCCTGCGCCGGCGGAGCAGCAGGCACAGCACCAGCAGGAACACGAAGGCCACCGCGCTCCTGGCCGCGGTGAAGGTAAAGGGCCCCACGTGGTCGGCCCCCACGCTCTGGGCCACGAAAGCGGTGCCCCAGATCAGGGCCGCCAGCACGGGGAATACATTTTGACGGATGCGATTGACTTTCATCGGACTTGCTCCTAACCCGGTTCCATGCTATACTCTTGCAAACAGCCGCAGAATCCCGTTCGCGTCCAAGGCCGCGAACGAGTAAAAATTTTACCACAGCCGGGTGGAAATGGCAAGCCCCTCCCCCGGAAAAGGAGGTCCCGATGCTGCTCTTTGACATGGACGGAACCCTGATCGACTCCAACGGCGTCTGGAAGGACGTGGACCGGGAATTTCTGGCCCGGCGGGGCCTGCCCTACACCCGGGAGTACTACGAGGGGGTGGCCCACACCATCCTGCCCCTGGCGGCGAAATTCACGAAGGAGTTCTGCCGTCTGGAGGAGTCCTGCGGGGACATCATCGCCGAGTGGATGGCGATGGCCAGGGACGCCTACGCCCACGTCACCGTGAAACCCGGCGTCCGGGCCTATCTGGAGCAGTGCCGGGCGGAGGGCAAGCGGATGGCGGTGGTGACCTCCAGCGTGCCGGAGCACTGCCGGACCGCCCTGACCCGCCTGGACCTGATGGGGTACTTTGAGGGCGTCACCTTCGCCCACGACCTGGGGCTGGAAAAGAAGTCCCCGGAGCTGTGGCGGGCCGCGGCGGCGCAGTACGGCGCGGAGCCGGAGGCGTGTACCATGTTCGACGACAGCCTCTCCGCCTGCAGGGGGGCAAAATCCGCCGGGATGCGGGCCGTGGGCGTCTATGACGACTTCTTCGATGCGGACGAGCCCGCCATGCGAGCCTTCTGCGACGTGTACATCCGAAGCTTTGAGGAGCTCCTGCTTCCGCTGGGGCGGGAGGTCCAGCCATGAGTCCCCTGGCCGAAGCCCTGGACCTGGCCCGGGAGGCCGGGGACCTCCTCTCCGGCGGCGTCTTTTCCCAGGAAACCGCCGCGGACCTGGACGGTTCCAGCCTGGATCTCCGGGACTGCCGGTTCCAGGCCTGCCAGTTCCGGGACTGCGACTTCTCCGGCGCCGCCTTTTACAGCTGCGTTTTCATGGACTGCCTGATGGAAAATTGCCGTCTCCCCTGCACTTACTGGAAGGACTGCCGCCTCTCCGACTGCAAATGGGATGGGGCCGATCTGCGCCGTTCCCGGTGGAAGGACAGCACACTGGAGGAGGCCCTTCTTCGTTATGTCAACTTTACCAACGGCGTCTGGGAGCATATTTTCATAAAGGATTGTGACTTCACAGAGTCTGCTCTGTCCGAGATGCGGCTGAAAAAGGTGATCCTGGAGAAGACGGACCTGACCGGTGCGGAGCTGTTCCGCACCAGCCTCACTGGCATGGATCTGACCTCCTGCACCCTGGACCGGATCGTGCTGTCGGAGACCTGCCGGGAGCTGAAGGGGGCCGTCATCAACGCCGCCCAGGCCGCTGTGGTGGCACGGATCCTGGGGATCCGTGTGGAGGGATAGGGGCGGGACATCTGCCCCCGCAGGGGGCGTTTCCACGGGGGATGCGCCCCTCAGCCGGCGGATCTGCCCAGCCATCAGCATGGCTAATTCCCTCGTCCAATGGGACGGTCCTCTCTCCTCCAACCGCATATAAAACACCAGGACCCGCCAAACGGCGGGTCCCTTGTCGTTTATGCTGGTCCGTACCGGCAGATCACATCCCGGCACCAGGCCAGCAGCCGGTCCGTCAGCGCCGTCAGGTCCTCCCGGCATGACCTCGCCTTCAGGGCCTGGGCGGTTTGCAGGATGTCCAGGTCCGGCCCGGGCAGGCGCCGGGCCAGCTCCGCCCGGCGGCGGCAGTAGACGCCCTGTTCCAGATACGCCTTGGCCCGCAGCAGGAACACCGCGGACTTGTACGCCTCCGATACGGCCTCCGTACTTCTCCCGTGGAGGAAGTTGTGGCAGCACAGGTGGTACAGGCCGCAGGCCCCCGTGTGGAGAGCCCGTCGGGCGTCCCCCGGCTCCTCCGGCGGCAGCAGGTCAGCGAGCTGCCCATACCAGTCCTCCGTGTCATGGCGGAACGAGAACAGGTCGCCCCGGTCCCAGGCGGCCAGCTCCGCCGCCCCGGAGACGAAGCCGCACAGCTTGTCCCGCTCCGGCAGGTCCGCCACCGCCGCCCGGTAGGTCTCCAGATCCGCCAGGGAGCATCCGTCCAGGATGCACACCACGTCGATGTCGCTGTCCGGCCCGGCCTCTCCCCTGGCCCGGCTGCCCTGGAGGCCGATATACCGCACCCGGTCCCCGAAGGCGGACCGGACAGCCGCGATATAGCCTCGCATCCAAGTCTGTATCTCCAACATCACAGCTTCCTCATGTGGCTCCCGGCGGCCTTGAGCATCAGCTTCTTCTTCCCCACCGTGTCAAAGTCCACCTCGATCAGGGCGTCACCTCCCATGGGCCGGACGGAGAGCACCATCCCCTTGCCGAAGGCGGTGTGCTCCACCATGTCTCCCTGCTGCAGCTGCAGCAGGGGCGCCGCGGAAGCAGCACTCTTCCGGGCCGCCTGCCGGACAGATTCCAGCGGCCGCTGCGCCGGCGTCCTGGGGGCCGTGTCCCGGTAGGCGTGGACGCCGCCGCTGCTCCAGGAGCCGCCGGACCTGGCCGGAGACGCGCCCCAGTCCCCCTCGTACCGGTCGCCGCCGAAGGCATCGCCGAACTCCGCTCCGCCGAATTTCGGCTCCGGCTTGCTCTCCCAGCGCATATTCTCCTCCGGGATCTCGTCCAGGAACCGGGAGGACCGGTTGGTGCTGGTGCGGCCGTAGAGCATCCGCTGCCGGGCGTTGGTGAGGGTCAGCTTCTCCTTAGCCCGGGTCATGGCCACGTAGCAGAGGCGCCGCTCCTCCTCCAGCTCCTCCTGGTCGTACTGAGCGGAGGCGCCGGGGAAGATCTCCTCCTCCATGCCCACCACATACACCGCCGGGAACTCCAGGCCCTTGGCGGCGTGAATGGTCATGAGGGTCACGGTGTCGTCACTGGCCTCCATGCTGTCCAGGTCCGTGTACAGGGCGATCTCATTGAGGAAGCCGGAGAGGGTGGCATCCTCCGGGTCCTGCTCCAGGAAGCCCAGGATGTTGGACTTCAGCTCCTGGACGTTCTCGATGCGGCCCCGGCTCTCCATGTCGTTCTTCTCCTCCAGGGCCTTCACATAGCCGGACTGGTCGCAGACCGCGTCGTAGAACTCCGGCAGGGCCAGCTCCGCGCCCTGGCGGCGCAGGCCGTCGATCAGGTCCGCGAACTTCAGCAGCTTGGAGGCGGCGGACTTCAGCTCCGGGAACAGGTCCGCGTTGCGGATGATCTCGTAGAGGGACGCCCCCTGGCTCTCCGCCAAAGACGCCACCTTGTCCACCGTGGTGGCGCCGATGCCCCGGGGCGGGTTGTTGATGATCCGCCGCAGCCGCAGGTCGTCCAGGGGGTTGTTCAGCACGCACAGATAGGCCAGCATGTCCTTGACCTCCGCCCGGTCGAAGAACTTCATGCCCCCCACCACCTTATAGGGGATGCCGTTGCGCTTCATGGCGTATTCCAGCGCGTTTGACTGGGCGTTCATCCGATAGAGGACCGCGCAGTCCCGGAAGTGCCGGCCCCGGCGGACGCCCATCAGGATGTCCCCGGCCACATAGTTGGCCTCGTCGCTCTCGTTGAAGCTGGTCTTGACCGTCACCACGTCGCCGCCGCCGTTGTCGGTCCAGAGGGTCTTGCCCTTCCGGCCCACGTTGTTGCGGATGACCGCGTTGGCCGCGTCCAGGATGTTCTGGGTGGAGCGGTAGTTCTGCTCCAGGCGGATGGTCCGGGCGTCGGGGTACTGTTTCTCGAAGTTCAGGATGTTCTCGATGTTGGCCCCCCGGAACCGGTAGATGGACTGGTCGTCGTCGCCCACCACGCAGAGATTTTTGTGCCCCCCCGCCAGGAGAGACGTCAGCAGGTACTGCAGGTGGTTGGTGTCCTGGTACTCGTCCACCAGCACATAGCGGAACTTGTGCTGGTAGTAGTCCAGCACCTCGGGCTCCTGCCGCAGCAGCGTCACCGTGTGGAAGATGATGTCGTCAAAGTCCAGGGCGTTGGCGGAGCGGAGCTTTTTCTCGTAGGCGGCGTAGATCTTGGCGATCCGCGCCAGCTTCCAGTCGTTGGCGGAGGCATGCCGCCCGGCGAACTCCTCCGGCGTCTCGTACAGGTCCTTGGACTGGCTGATGACGGCCAGGACGCTCCGGGGCTGGAAGGTCTTCTCGTCCAGGTTCATCTCCTTCAGGATGTCCCGGACCACCCGCTTGGAGTCGTCGGTGTCGTAGATGGTGAAGTCCTTGCCGAACCCCAGCCGGTCGATGTCCCGCCGCAGGATCCGCACGCAGGCGGAGTGGAAGGTGGATGCCCACACCTCGTTGGCCTCCGGCCCCAGCCGGGCCGCCAGCCGGTCCTTCAGCTCCCCCGCCGCCTTGTTGGTGAAGGTGATGGCGATGATCTCCCAGGGCCGGGGCACGTCCACGGCGCAGAGCTTCCGGGCCCGGCGGGCATCCTCCTCCGCGGGCCGGGCGGGGAAGCTCTCCAGAAACCGGAGGTCCTCCTCCGTGGCCCAGTCGGGCACCTCCTCCGAGTCGCTGCCCCGGCCGTAGGTCAGCAGGTTGTACACCCGCTGGATCAGCACCGTGGTCTTGCCGCTGCCGGCCCCCGCCAGCAGCAGCAGCGGCCCCTCCGTGGTCATGGCGGCCTGGCGCTGCATGGGATTGAGCCGCTGGAGGTCCTGTGCGATGACCGCCCGGCGGGCGGCGATGTAGCGTTGCTTGAAGTCTTCCATATATCCACCGTTCTCCGTTGATCTCAAAAAGTCTCGGCCCCTATTTTACGGCAAAATCCCCCGCCGGTCAAGGCGGGAGTGTTTCCGGTCTGTCGGTTTTGTTACCGATTTGAGGTTGACAAACGTCTACCATTCTGCTATGTTCAAATCAGGAAAAACGGTAGACATACGTATACCACGGAGGTGAGACGATGCGGATCAATCTGTCCGACGGGGAGTGGAAGCTGATGAACCGGCTGTGGGAGCAGTCTCCCCGGACCATCATGGAGCTGACGGCGGCGGTGCGGGACGACACCGGCTGGAGCAAGAACACGGTCATCACCATGCTCGCCCGGCTGGAGGCCAAGGGGGCCGTCCGCCACGAGGAGGGCGGCCGGGCCAAGCGGTACTTCCCGGCGGTGGACCGGGAGGACGCGGCCATGGCCGAGACGGAGAGCTTCCTCTCCCGGGTCTACGGCGGCAGCCTGGGCCTGATGGTGAGCAATCTGGTGGAGAGCCGCCAGCTGACAGAGGCGGACATCGCGGAGCTGTCCGCCATTCTGGAAAAAGCGGGAGGTGAGGGACATGCGTGAGATCCTGCTGACATCCTCGGTGCTGATCCTGGCGGTTTTGCTCTTGCGGCTGGTGTTCCGGGACCGGATCTCCCGGCGGGTGCAGTACGCCCTGTGGGCGCTGGTGCTGCTCCGGCTGCTGGTGCCGGTGAGTCTGCCGGGAGCGGACTTCTCCGTCCTGTCGGCGGCGGAGCCGGTGGGACAGGCGGTGGCGGAGCGGCTGGAGGCCCAGCTGAGCCCCGCGCCGACCGGTGAGGCCGCACCCCCGGTGACAGTGCTGCCGGATGTGACGGAGAATGCCCCGGCGGAGAGCCCGGAGGCCGCCCTTCCGGCGGCGGGCGCCGGCGCGGGGACCATCGCGCCGGATGCGGGCGGCGGGACCGCTGCCGGGCCTGCCCGGACCCTGACGGCGGCGGAGGTGCTGACGGCCGTCTGGCTCACCGGCGCCGCCGCCATGGCGGTGTGGTTCCTGGTGAGCAACCTGCGGTTCTGGCGAAAGCTCCGGCGGACGCGGACGCCTTACGCCGTTGATGGCTGCGCGTATCCCGTGTATCTGGTGGAGGCGGGCCTTCCCTCCCCCTGCCTGTTCGGGCTCGTCCGGCCCGCCGTGTACCTGACCTCCGCCGCCGTTGAGACCCCGGAGCGGCTGCGGCACGTCATCGCCCACGAGACCGCCCACGCCCATCACTTAGACCCCCTGTGGTCCCTCCTGCGGTGCGTGTGTCTGGCGGTGTACTGGTTCGACCCCCTGGTGTGGATCGCCGCCTATGTCTCCAAAGCGGACGGGGAGCTGGCCTGCGACGAGGCGGCCATCCGGTCTCTGGGGGAGGCGGAGCGCATCCCCTACGGCCGGACGCTGCTGGCCCTGATCCCGGTGCGGAGGGGACCGGGCTCCCCCCTGCTGTCCGCCACCACCATGACGGCGGGCAAGCGGCAGCTGACCGAGCGCATCACCCGCATCGCCAGGGGGAGCCAGACCCGGGCGGCGGCGCTGTTCCTGGTGCTGGCCCTGGCGGCGCTTGCGTGCGCCGTCACCTTCACCGGGGCCAAGGGGGACGGGGCCACGGGCGGCGGGGAGCCCCGCCCCCTCACCGGCGACGAGCTGGCGTATTTTAACGAGACGTTTTTCAACCAGCATGGGGCGTACACCATCCGCAACCAGTTTTTGAACTCCCTGTATGAGCGGCCGGAGGACATCGACCTCTTCGAGCTGTTCTACTGCGGCACGGGGATCGACGAAATCATGACCGACGAGGAGCTGCGGCAGGTGGGCAGCTTTGACACCGAAGGAGGGCTGATCTGCCCTGTGGACAAGATGTCCGTGGAGGCCATTAACCAGGTGCTGCTGGAGAACACCGGGTTGACCCTGGACGAGACGGAGCAGATCGGGATGGAGTCCTTCCAGTACCTCCCGGAATACAATGCCTACTACCACTCCCACGGGGACACCAACTACTGGGGAGATGTATTCATCTCTGCCGGGGAGCGGGAGGGCGGCACCATCCGGCTCTACTACTGGGACAACTTCGCCCGCTATGACTGCGACTGGCTGTGCCTGACCCTGGAAGTCCAGGCGGACGGGAGATGCTGGTTCGTGTCCAACCAGCCCAGCGAGAAGCCATCCATTCCCACCGCATACCCGGAGCCGGAACCGGTGCTGGCCATCTCCCTGGCGGAGGCGGAGCCCCTGTCCATGGAGCCGGTGGCTCTCACGGAGCGGCGGGATGACTGCCAGCGTCTCTACCACATTCTGGATGCCAATGGCCGGACCTATTGCTTCTACCAGTCCACGGACGGGAATATCTATGGGGCCGAGATCCTGGAGAATACGGAGGACTCCTGGCGGGCCAGCTGCTTCCTGACCGTGGAATATGACGCCTGGGAGGATGTGGACTTGCAGGCGTTCTCCGATACCCTGGGGCTGGACGGTTTTTATGCCGCCTACAACGTGGCCATGGGCACGCAGAATTATGACTACTATACCTGGGACGCGTCGGGGAACCTCCTGCACCTCCTCCACACCAACAGCGCGCCGTCCTCCGTGGACATGGACGGCGACGGGCAGGACGAGCTGCTCTGGACACCCGTCGCCCCCGCGGACCCGGATGACCAAGGGACAGTCTATCTGGTGTTCAGCCGGGACGGAGCCCTTTACCAAGCAAACACGAAGCGCCTGCTGGCCGAAAACTGGCCGGAGATGGATTTCTGGGACTACTGCACCATCGATGTCAGCCGCCGGTGCCTCACCGTCACCGGCTCTGCCCGGCAGCCGGGCACGCCGGCGGGCGGCGGGGATCTCTACTACTTCACCCGCTACCTCTACTTCGACGGGGAAAACCTGCTGGTGTACAAAGATCTGGTGAACTACACGGACCATGTGGCGGACAACATCCACGTGCCGG